>JAKBBK010000010.1 GCA_021808525.1 Pseudomonadota bacterium | reverse complement strand
GACATCATCTACCACGGCTACTTCGACATCGGCATCGCCGTGGGCAGCCCGCGCGGCCTGGTGGTGCCCATCCTGCGCAACGTCGACCAGCTCAGCTTCGCCGACATCGAGCGCCAGATCGCCGAGTTCGGCGTGAAGGCGCGCGACGGCAAGCTGGCCATCGAGGACCTGACCGGTGGCACCTTCTCCATCAGCAACGGCGGCGTGTTCGGCTCGATGCTCTCGACCCCGATCATCAACCCGCCGCAGGCTGCGATCCTGGGCGTGCACGCGACCAAGGACCGACCCGTGGTGGAGAACGGGCAGGTGGTGATCCGCCCGATCAACTACCTGGCCATGAGCTACGACCACCGCATCATCGATGGACGCGAGGCCGTGCTGGGCCTGGTGGCCATGAAGGAGGCGCTGGAAGATCCCGCGCGCCTGCTGCTCAACCTGTGAGGCCCGCGATGGACCACGACCTGATCGTCATCGGCGCCGGCCCCGGGGGCTACATCGCCGCCATCCGCGCCGCCCAGCTGGGCCTGTCGGTGGCCTGCATCGACGCATGGAGCCGCGACGACGGCGGCCCCGCGCCGGGCGGCACCTGCACCAACGTGGGCTGCATCCCCTCGAAGGCGATGCTGCAGTCCTCCGAGCACTACGAGCATGTCGCGCACGGCATGGCCGAGCACGGCATCGAGGTGGGCTCGGTCAAGCTCGACCTGGCGCGCATGCTGGCGCGCAAGCAGCAGGTGGTGCGCCAGAACAACGACGGCATCCTGTACCTGTTCAAGAAGAACAAGGTCAGGTTCCTGCATGGGCAGGCCGCCTTCGCCGCGAAGGTGGACGGCGGCTTCGAGATCGAGGTCTCGGGCGCCGACAAGGCCACGTTGCGCTCGCGCCACGTGATCATCGCCACCGGCTCCCGTCCGCGGGCGCTGCCGGGGGTGGAGTTCGACGAGAAGCGCGTGCTGTCGAACACCGGGGCGCTGGCGCTGCAGAAGGTGCCCGCGCGCATGGGCATTATCGGCGCCGGGGTCATCGGGCTGGAGATGGGCTCGGTGTGGCGTCGCCTGGGCGCCCAGGTCACGGTGCTGGAGGCCCTGCCCGATTTCCTCGGCGCGGCCGACGCCCAGGTGGCCAAGGAAGCAATGAAGCAGTTCACCCGCCAGGGCCTGGACATCCAGCTCGGCGTGAAGATCGCCGAGGTCAAGCCCGCCGCCAGGAGCGGCCCCGTGAAGCTGCGCTACACGGACGCCAAGGGCGCCGAGCAGGCGCTGGAGGTGGATGCGCTGATGGTGTCCATCGGCCGCCTGCCCCACACCGAGGGCCTGCAGCTCGACAAGGTGGGCCTGAACACCGACGAGCGCGGCTTCGTCGTGGTCGACGCCGACTGCCGCACCGAGGTGCCCGGCATCTGGGCCATCGGCGACGTGGTGCGCGGCCCCATGCTGGCGCACAAGGCCGAGGAGGAGGGGGTGGCGGTGGCCGAGCGCCTGGCCGGACAGAAGCCGCACGTGGACTTCAACACCGTCCCGTGGGTGATCTATACCAGCCCGGAGATCGCCTGGGTGGGTCAGACCGAGCAGGCGCTGAAGGCGGCGGGGCGCGCCTACAAGGCCGGCAGCTTCCCCTTCATGGCCAATGGGCGCGCGCGCGCGCTGGGCGACACCACCGGTTTCGTGAAAATGCTCAGCGACGCGACCACGGACGAGATCCTGGGCGTGCACGTGATCGGCCCCATGGCCTCCGAGCTGATCGCCGAGGCCGCCGTGGCCATGGAGTTCAAGGCCAGTGCCGAGGACATCGCGCGCATCTGCCACGCCCACCCGACCCTGTCGGAGGCGATGAAGGAAGCCGCGCTGGCCACCGACTCCCGGGCGCTGAACTTCTGAGCCCGAGGCCGCCACCCGCGCGCCTGCCCGGCGCGCGGGCGGGCCAGGCGCGCGCCTCCATCCGATGAACGTCACCGATCACGCCCTGGCGTACCTGGGCGAGCGCGGCTTCGTGGCCGACGCGGCGCAGCGCGCCGCGATCGAGCGGCTGCAGCAGGCCTACGACGAGTGGACCGCCTACAAGTCGCGGCGCTCCAGCGCCGTGCGGCGCCTGCTCGTGCATCCCGAGCTGCCCCGCGGCGTGTACCTGTGGGGTGGCGTCGGCCGCGGCAAGAGCTTTCTCATGGACGCCTTCTACGCCACCGTCCCGGTGGTGCGCAAGACGCGGCTGCACTTCCATGAGTTCATGCGCGAGGTGCAGCGCGAGCTGGCCGGGCTGCAGGGCACCGCCAATCCCCTGCAGGAACTGTCCCGGCGCATCGCGCGGCGCTTTCGCCTGATCTGCTTCGACGAGTTCCACATCAGCGACGTGACCGACGCCATGATCCTCGACCGCCTGCTGCAGGGCCTGTTCGAGGATGGCGTGGTGCTGATGGCCACCAGCAATTTCCATCCCGACGGCCTGTACCCCGACGGCTTGCACCGTGATCGCATCCTGCCGGCCATCGAGCGCCTGAAGGCACACCTGGACGTGCTGCGGGTGGACGCGGGCATCGACTACCGGCAGCAGGCGCTGCGCGGCATGACGGTCTACCACCATCCGCTGGGCGAGGCGGCCGACGCGGCCATGCGGGCCAGCTACGAACGCCTGGCCGAGGGCGGCGACGAGAACCCCGTGCTGGTGGTGGAGCAGCGCAGCCTGCCCGCGCTGCGCCGCTCGGGCGGCGTGGCCTGGTTCGATTTCCAGACCCTGTGCAACACCCCGCGCTCGCAGAACGATTACCTGGAACTCAGCGTGCGCTTCCATACCCTGCTGCTCAGCGGGGTGCCGCGCATGGGACCGGAGATGGCCACCGCCGCGCGGCGCTTCACCCTGCTGGTGGACGTGTTGTACGACCGGGGGGTCAAGCTGGTGATGTCGGCCGAGGTCGAGCCGGGCGCGCTGTATGCTGCGGGAACTCTGGCCTACGAATTCGAACGTACCGTCTCGCGCCTGCTGGAGATGCAGACTCCGGCGTACCTGGAGCGGCAGCGGCGCGAGGTGAACACCGCACTGACCTGATGAATCGACTTGTCCGCGTCGCCGCGCGCGCCTGCCTGCCGTGTCTGTTGCTGCTGCCCGGCCCGGCGCGCGCCGCCGAGCCGAGTCCGCCGCCCCTGGCGCCGGGTTCTGCCTCGACTCCGGCGCAGCCGGCGCCGTCGGCCTCGCAGGTCCAGGCGGGCTTTCAGGCGCGCCAGGCCGAGCGCCTCCGGCTCGAGCGCCAACGGGAGATCCTGGGCCAGGAATATGCCGCCGAGCGTGCGCGCTGCATGCGGCGCTTCCAGGTCTTTGCCTGTCTCGACCAGGCAGCCACTCGCCACCGACGTCTGGACCGCGTGCTGGCCGAGCGCCTGCGCAAGCTGGACCTGCTGGATCGCGAACAACGGGCCGAGCAGGAGCGTGAACGCGTGCGCGCCCGTCTGGCCGAGCGCGCGCAGGAGCAGGCTCGCCGTGCCGCCCGGCAGCGCGAACAGGCCCCTGCAGCACGTCCACCGACCCAGCCGGCTTCGCCTTCGGCCACGGGCGCGGCTCCTCGCCCGTCCGTCCATCCGAGCGTGCGCCGGGCGCCGCCGGCGCCCCGCAAGCCCCTGCAGAGTGCCTCGCAGGCGCGGGCGGCACGGCGCGAGAGCCTGCAACGCGAGCGGGCCTACCAGCGGCTGCGCGAGCGTGCTCGGGCCCAGCAGGGCAGTCATGCGCCTGCGCTGCCGGTTCCGCCGGCCTCGGGGCCGCTGCAGCTGCCGCGCTGAGCTGCGGCGGGCTGTCGTCTCAGCCCTTGCCCGGCCTGGTCGGGGCGCCGTCGTCCAGGGGCGGGAATTCGATGCGCGGCGGCCGGGGGGGCGGTGGTGCCGTCACGGCGCGGGCGCTCAGGCGGATCACGGCCAGCGAAAGGTTGTCGCCACGTCCTCCCGCGCGCAGGCGCGCCTTGCCGATCAAGGTCTCGCAGGCCTCGCGCGGCTCCAGCGTGTCCACCGTCGAGGCCAGCTCGTGGTCCCCGAAGTAATGCCAGACGCCGTCGGTGCACAGCAGCAGCGCGTCGCCGGCCTGCAACTGCAGCGCGTCGAAGCTCAGGGGAGGAGCCTCCGCGGTTCCCAGGCTGGCGGTGAGCACGTTGCTCATCGGGTGGTTGCGCGCCATGGCTTCGGTCAGTTCTCCGCTGTCCACCAGGTCCTGCACATAGGAGTGGTCGCGGGTGCGGCGCTGCAGGCGGCCCTCGCGGAACAGGTGGATGCGCGAATCACCGACATGCGCCCACCAGCAGGCGCCGTCCGGGTGCAGCAGCACGCAGGCCACGGTCGAATGGGGCTCCTGCTCGGCGGAAATCGCCGTGAGCCGGATCATCGTGTGGGCTTCCTGCAGGATGGTTCGCAACAGTTCCTGGGGGTCGTCGCTGCCGGGAATGTAGCGCTCGAACAACTGGGTCGCGGTGATCATCACCTGGTCGGCGGCCAGGCGTCCGCCGCTGCGCCCACCCATGCCGTCGGCGACCACCGCCAGCAGCGCGCCGCGCAGGCGCGGATGCGCCAGCACTTCCACGCGATCCTGCTGGTATTCGCGGTCTCCGCGATGGGTCCCGATGGAGGCCTGCAGTTGCAGGCGGGTGCGCGCGGTTTTCATGGGGCGGGCCGTCGATCCCTACAATGTCCGCCACGCACTTCGTCGACTCCCATTCCCACGCAGGCTCCCGGCCATCGTTGCACCCGCGACGCGCGGCGACCGCCGGGATGCTTCCCGAGCCCGGCCCGCGAGCCGCACCCGCCCGTTTGAACCCACACGAGCATGATGAGGGGCATTGTAGGCACGCCGAGCCGGCGGCCGCAGGTGCCCAGGCGCAGGACGACCCCTTGTGGGGGGCGCAGGGCCTGCTGGCCAGCGCCCTGCCGGCCTGGCGTGCCCGTCCCGGGCAGCGCGCGCTGGCCGATGCGGTGCGCGAGGCCATCGAGCGGCGCGGCATCCTGCTGGCCGAGGCGGGAACCGGAACGGGCAAGACGCTGGCCTATCTGGTGCCCGCGTTGTTGCACGGCGAGCGTGTGATCGTCTCCACCGCGACACGCGCGCTGCAGGACCAGCTGTATCGCAAGGACCTTCCGCTGGCCTGCCAGGCCCTGGGCCTGCAAGTGCGCAGCACCGTGCTCAAGGGGCGCGCCAACTATGTGTGCCACTACCGGCTCAAGCGCGCGCAGCAAGACGGCCTGCTGGAGAGCCGGCGCGCGGTGCAGGAGCTTCGGCAGGTGGCGCGCTTCGCCGCCGCCTCGCCCGACGGCGACCTGTCCGGCCTGGCGGGGCTGGACGAGAACTCCGCCGTGCTGCCCCTGGTCACATCCACGCGCGACAACTGCCTGGGATCGGAATGTCCCGATTTTCGTGCCTGTTTCGTCATGAAGGCGCGTCGCGAGGCCCTGGCCTCCGACGTCGTCGTGGTCAATCACCACCTGTTCTTCGCCGACCTGGCTCTGCGCGGGGACGGCGTGGCGGAACTGCTGCCCGCGGCCACCACCGTCGTGCTGGACGAGGCCCACCAGCTCGCCGACATCGGCGCGCAGTTCCTGGGCAGCTCGGTGGGCACCGCGCAGGCGCAGGAACTCGCACGCGATGCCCAGGCCTGCGGGCTGCAGCATGCCCGGGGCCTGGCCGACTGGCCCTTGCTGGCGGCGGGCCTGACCAAGGCAGCGCGCGACCTGCGGCTGTGCCTGCCCCAGCTGCGCGCGGGCTCGGCGCGCCTGGACTGGGCGCAGGCGCAGGCCTTGGCGGGCTGGGGCGAGGCGCTGCGCGGCTGGCGCGACCAACTGGACGCGCTGCTGGGCGCGCTGGTGCATGTCGAGGAGGCCGCGCCCGAATTCACCCGCCTGGCCGAACGCTGCCGTGAGCAGCAACGCCTGCTGGCCACCTGGCAGCTGGGCCCGCACGACGCCGTGCAGGGTGTCGACACGCTCGCCTCGGGTGGCGAGCCGGCGGCCCAGGGCGCCGCCGACAGCGTGCGCTGGCTGGACGTGAGCAGCCACCACATGCGCCTGTTGGCGACCCCCCTGGGCATCGGCCCCGCCTTCTCGGCCCTGCTGGCCGAGCGCGCGCAGGCCTGGGTGCTGGTGTCGGCCACGCTCACCCTGGACGGCAGCTTTCGCTACGCCCGCGCGCGCCTCGGTCTGGGCGACAGCAGCGTGGCCCTGCAGCCCACCGAGGATGACCAGGCGCCACGCCTGCGGGAACTGCGCGTGCCCAGTCCCTTCGACTACGCGGCGCAGACCCGGATGCTCGTGCCCAGGCGGGATTTCCGGCCCGCGGATCCGGAGCATTCGACCCGGGTCGCCGAACTCGCGGCGCGCCTGGTCGAGGCCAATCCCGGGGGCAGCTTCGTGCTCACCACGACCCTGCGGGCCATGGGACGCATCGCCGCGCGGTTGCGCGAGCTGCTGCCGCCCGGGCGCACCGTGCTGGAGCAGGGCAGCGAGCCCAAGGCCGTGCTGCTGCAGCGTTTCGCCGCCGATGCGCGCGCCGTGCTCGTGGGCAGCCACAGCTTCTGGGAGGGGGTGGATTTTCCCGGCGAGCAGCTCACGCTGGTGGTGATCGACAAGCTGCCCTTCGCGCCGCCCGACGATCCGCTGGTCGCGGCCCGCCTGGCGCGCCTGGAGGCGGCGGGACGCAGCGGATTCATGGACTACTCGCTGCCGCAGGCTGCGCTGGCCTTGCAGCAGGGCGCCGGGCGCCTGGTGCGCGGGGAGCAGGATTGGGGCGTGCTGGCGATCTGCGACCAGCGCCTGGGCTCCACCGGCTGGGGTCGCCGCCTGCTGGGCTCCCTGCCTGCGTTCAGGCGTGTCGAGACGGTGGAGCAGGCCGAGGAGTTCCTGCGCTCGCGCGCGCGCTCGGGCCCTGTGTCCGACCCGCTGTCGGAAGCGATGCCGGAACCGATGCCGGATCAGTGATTCCCCGGCACCTGCCTCACCACAGGCGCCACCACGAGGGATGGCTGGTCGGCAGAGGCCCGCTGAGGTAGGGGCTGTTCGGGTAGTTCAGGCGCAGCACGCGCTGCGTATCGTCGCGAAGCTGGGTCAGGCCCAGGCGGTCGTAGCTGTTCATCAGCACGCCCAGCGCCAGCTGGGTGGCCGGGGTGTCGGGGTACTCGCGCAAGGTGTTCTGCGCACGGTCGGCCGCGGCGACGTAGGCGCCGCGGTTGAAGTAGAACAGCGCCACGTGGGCGTCGTACTGGCCCAGCGAGTTGACGATATAGCGCATGCGCTCGCGCGCATCGTTGCTGTACTTGCTGTCGGGGAAGCGCGTGACCAGCTCGCGGAAGGCCTCGTAGGATTCCTTCGCGCCGCGCTGGTCGCGCTCGTAGGCAGCCTGGTCGGCCAGTTGCGTGAAGATCGTCTGGTTCGCGTAGAAATTGCTCAGCCCCTTCAGGTAGAGCACATAGTCCACATAGGGGTTGTTGGGGTAGATCTTCAGGAAGCGGTCGCAGGCGGCCACCGCCTGCGCGCGCTCGCCCTGCTTGTAGTAGCCGTAGGCCACTTCCATCAGCGCCTGTTGCGCCAGCACGCCGTAGGGATAGCGCGATTCGAGCTTCTCGAAGTACTTGGTCGCCGTGTCGTAGGCGCCGTTGGCCATTTCGTCGCTGGCCTCGCGATACAGCTTGGCCGCGGACCAGCTCGCGGTGATGTCGGTATCGCCCGTGGACGCGCAGGCGCCCAGGGCCAGCACGCTGGAGGCGAGCAGCAGGCGCAGCAGCCAGCGCGAGCAGCTCGCGCCGGACAAGAAAGAGATACGGTTCACGGCGGGGTTCGATGGAGTGGCGCCAGGGTCGGCATTATAGGAAGCCCCCCGGCCGGGGCGGGGCCTGGGGCTCGGACACGCGGTCGGGCCCGGTGGCTGCACTATGCTGGCGCGATGCGTGCATCTCCGTTCCCCGCTGCTCCGATTCCCGAAGCCGAAGGCTCGTCGCGCGACCTGCCCGAGGCGGCGAGCGCCGGGCTGGACGAGCCGGGCGATGGCGACGACGCCGCGGAGCCGCAGCTCGCCGGTCCCCAGACCCTGCAGGCGGTGGTGCCGCCGGAGCTCGCCGGCGAGCGCCTGGACAAGGTGCTGGCGCAACTCTTCGCCCAGTTCTCGCGCACCCGGCTGCGGGCCTGGTCCGAGGCCGGCCTGGTGCGCATGGGCGAGGCCGTCGGGCAGCCGCGGAGCAAGGCGCGTGCCGGTGCGCGACTGGTGCTGGAACTGCCCGAGGAGCCGGAGGCCGCGGCCTTCGCCCCGGAGCCCATCGAGCTGAAGGTGCTGTGGAGCGATGCGGAGCTCGCGGTGATCGACAAGCCGGCCGGCCTGGTCGTGCACCCGGCGGCGGGGCACTGGAGCGGCACCCTGCTCAACGGCCTGCTGGCGCGCTTTCCCGAGTCGGCCGCGCTGCCCCGCGCGGGTATCGTGCACCGGCTGGACAAGGACACCAGCGGGCTCATGGTGGTGGCGCGCAGCCTGGCCGCGCAGACCGACCTGGTGCGCCAGTTGCAGGCGCGCAGCGTCAGCCGCCAGTACCTGGCGCTGGCCTGGGGCGAGCTGCCGGCGCCGGTCTGGGTGGACGCGCCCATCGGACGCCACCCGCGCGATCGCCTGCGCATGGCCGTGGTGGCCGGCGGAAAGCCCGCGCGAACCCAGTTTCGTGCCCTGGGCTCCTGCCGGGGCCGGTTCGGAACCGTCACCGCCTTGCGCTGCGTGCTGGAAACCGGGCGCACCCACCAGATCCGTGTGCATGCCCAGCACATCGGCCTGCCGCTGCTGGGCGATCCGCTGTACGGCCGACGCGGTGCCGAGTGCACGCTGCGGCGCCAGGCCTTGCACGCCGTGCTGCTGCGCCTGCGCCATCCGCGCAGCGGCGAGGCGATGCAGTGGCGCTCTGCGGTGGCCGCCGACATCCTGGCGCAGTGGAGCGAACTGGGTGGGGACGCGAGCTTGCTGGATGGCGCGGGCTGGGATGCGCCGAGCGCGGGGACGAGCCCGTGAATCCGCGCTGGCCGCCGGGCTGGATCGAGACCGCATGGCCGGGCAACCCGCGGGTGCGCGGCTTGTTCACGGGGCGTCGGGGAGGGTGCAGCGACGGCGCCTATGCCGGCGGTGATGGCGGTGGCGGCGGCGGCATGAACCTGGGCGCGCATGTCGGCGACGACCCGCGGGCCGTGGCCGCGAACCGCGAAGCCCTGGCCGCCATGCTGGGTGCCGCGCGACCGGTCTGGCTGGAACAGGTGCACGGCTGCGACCTGGTCGATCTCGACGCCGCGGGTGGAACGCCGGCCGGGTGCGCCCGCGCGGACGCTTCGCTGGTCACGCGGCCGGGCAGGGCCGCCAGCGTGCTGGTGGCCGACTGCCTGCCGGTGCTGCTGGCCGCTCCCGACGGCCTGGGCGTCGCTGCGGCCCATGCCGGCTGGCGCGGCCTGTGCGCCGGAGTGCTCGAGCGCAGCGCGGCCGCGCTGGCCGAGCGTTGCCGCTGCGACCGCGCGCAGTTGCAGGCCTGGCTGGGGCCGGCCATTGGTCCCGCGCACTTCGAGGTCGGAGCGGAAGTGCGCGAGGCCTTCGGCGCGCATTCCGACGCGGCCCTTGGGGCTTTCGTGCCCGGCGCCAGGCCGGACAAGTGGATGGCCGACCTGTTCACGCTCGCGCGCATGCGCCTGCTGGAGGCGGGCCTGGAGCCGACGTCCATTTTTGGTGGAGGGATTTGCACGGTCTCCGAGCCCTCGCTCTATTACAGTTTCCGGCGGGACCGTATCACCGGCAGGCAGGCCGGCCTGGTGTGGCTGGTATGAATCGTTCCGGGCGCGGCGATGCGCCCACGAGGGCAGGATTGCGTGAATTCCCGTCGCGTTGACACCACGAAGCCTTTGGTCAAGAATGGTCCGCAAGACGTTCCTTCGAGCGATTCACGGGCCGCAATCCTCGATCGGCCGATCCGCATTCGGCCCCATGGGACTGCAAAGCAATAAAAATCACTGGTTCCACGACGTTTCCTCCTTCACGAATCCTCCATTCGGCTCGCCGGCGCACGGGCCAAGGGTCCCAGGACCCGCAAGCGCCGGGGCCGCTGCTGACGAGTCCTTCCATGGCCCCCGATCCCACACGCCTCGTTGACCAGCCACAGGCCACCGAGGCCTTCGCCGACGGCCTGCACCAGGCCTTCGCCAGCAGTCTGCGGGCCGCCGGGGCCCCCCTTTTCCGGCTGGATCCGGCTCGCGTGGCCGACATCCAGGCCCGCTTCGGCAAGGAATACGCCGAGCTGTGGGTCGGCCTGCTCGACGCCAGCGCCCAGGCTCCCGCGGTGCGGGACCGCCGCTTCGCCGCCGAGGCCTGGCGCAGCAATCGCTTTTCCGCCTACACCGCGGCCCTGTATCTGCTCAATGCGCGAGCCCTGCTCGAACTGGCCGACGCGGTGCAGGCGGACCCCAAGACCCAGCAACGCATCCGTTTCGCGGTCCAGCAATGGGTGGACGCCGCCGCCCCCAGCAACATCTGGGCGCTCAACCCCGACGCGATGGCCACGGCCCTGCACAGCGGCGGCGAGAGCCTGCGTCGCGGCATGGACAACCTGCTGGGCGACCTGCTTCGGGGCAAGCTGACCCAGACCGACGAAAGCCAGTTCGAGATCGGGCGCAACGTGGCCACCACCGAGGGCGCGGTGGTGTTCGAGAACCCCTGGTTCCAGCTCATCGACTACCGGCCGCTGAAAAGCCAGGTGCATGAGCGCCCGCTGCTCATCGTGCCGCCCTGCATCAACAAGTACTACATCCTCGATCTGCAGCCCAGCAACTCCCTGGTGCGTTTCGCGCTGCAGCAGGGTCACAGGGTGTTGCTCATGTCCTGGCGCAATCCCGACGCCGACTGCGCGCAGTGGACCTGGGACGACTACATCGAGCATGGCGTGCTCGAGGCCCTGCGCGTGACCGGGGAGATCGCCGCCGCGGCCGCTGAGGCGCCCGCCGCGGGCGCGCGCAAGCGGGCGGCGGCGCCGCGGCCGGTCGACGGGGGCATCAACGCGCTGGGCTTCTGCATCGGCGGCACCCTGCTGGGCACGGCGCTGGCGGTGCTGGCGCGGCGAGGGCAGCGCCCGGTGCACAGTGCCACCTTCCTGACCACGCTGCTGGATTTCTCCGACACCGGCGTGCTCGATGTGTTCGTCGACGAGGCCCAGGTGGCCATGCGCGAGGCCACCATCGGGCACGGCGGGCTGCTCGCCGGGGCCGAGCTGGCGGCCGCCTTCTCCAGCCTGCGTCCCAACGACCTCACCTGGAACTACGTGGTGGGCAACTACCTGAAGGGGGAGACGCCACCACCCTTCGACCTGCTGTACTGGAACGCCGACAGCACCAACCTGCCGGGCCCCTTCCTCGCCTGGTACCTGCGCAACACCTACCTGGAGAACAAGCTGCCCGAGGCCGATGCCCTGCGCGTGTGCGGCACCCCGGTGGACCTGGGGCGCATCGACCTGCCGGCCTACGTGTACGCATCCCGCGAGGATCACATCGTGCCGTGGAGCACCGCCTACGCCTCGGCCCGGCGCCTGGGCGGGCCCACGCGTTTCGTGCTGGGAGCCTCGGGCCACATCGCCGGGGTCATCAATCCTCCCGCGGGGGGCAAGCGCAGCCACTGGCTGCCGCCCGCGCCCAAGGGCGCGCGCAAGGCGCAGGCCTTGCCGGCCGATCCGCAGGCCTGGCTGCAGCGCGCCGAGGAACGCGGGGGAAGCTGGTGGCCCGACTGGGCCGCGTGGCTGGCCGAGCAGGCCGGCCCCCTGCGCGAGGCGCCGCGCGCGTATGGAGGCGGGGGCCACGTCAAGATCGAGGCCGCGCCGGGGCGCTATGTTCGGGTCCGCGCCTGAGTTCGCGCAAGCGCGATCCTGGGTACATCCGAGATTTCCTATCCTTCCTGAGGCATGAGGCAATGAGCGAAGACATCGTGATCGTTTCCGCCGTTCGGACCGGCGTCGGCAAGTTCGGCGGTTCGCTGGCGAAGATTCCCGCGGCGGAACTGGGCGCGCTGGTGGTGCGCGAGGCCGTGGCGCGCGCCGGCATCGAGCCGGGCGCGGTTTCTGAGGTGATCCTGGGTCAGGTGCTGCAGGCCGGTTGCGGCCAGAACCCGGCGCGACAGGCTTCGATCAAGGGCGGCCTGCCGGACACCGTGCCGGCCATGACCATCAACAAGGTCTGCGGCTCGGGCCTGAAGGCGGTGATGCTGGCCGCGCAGGCGGTGCGCGACGGGGACGCCGAGATCGTCGTGGCCGGCGGCCAGGAAAACATGAGCGCGGCCCCGCATGTGCTGCCCGGCTCGCGCGACGGCATGCGCATGGGCAACTGGAACCTGGTCGACACCATGGTGCACGACGGGCTGTGGGACGCCTTCAACCATTACCACATGGGTACCACCGCCGAGAACGTGGCGAAAAAGCACGGCATCACCCGCGAGATGCAGGACGCCTTCGCGGCAGCCAGCCAGAACAAGGCGGAGGCGGCGCAGAAGTCGGGGCGTTTCGCCGACGAGATCGTGCCGGTCATGCTGCCCCAGCGCAAGGGCGACCCGGTGGCCTTCGCCACCGACGAGTTCGTGCGCGCCGGGGTCACCGCCGAGGCCCTGGCGGGGCTGCGCCCGGCCTTCGACAAGACCGGCAGCGTCACCGCGGGCAACGCCTCCGGCCTGAACGACGGGGCCGCCGCCGTGGTGGTCATGCGTGCCAGCCGCGCGGCCGCGCTGGGTCTGCGACCGCTGGCCAGCATCCGCGCCTACTCGAATGCGGGGCTGGACCCGGCCTACATGGGCATGGGCCCGGTGCCGGCATCCACGCGCTGCCTGTCGCGCGCGGGCTGGAAGCCGCAGGACCTGGACCTGATGGAAATCAACGAGGCCTTCGCCGCGCAGGCGCTGGCGGTGAACCAGCAGATGGGCTGGGATACCTCGAAGGTCAACGTCAACGGAGGCGCCATCGCCATCGGCCACCCCATCGGCGCCAGCGGCTGCCGCATCCTGGTCACGCTGCTGCACGAGATGCAAAAGCGCGATGCCCGCAAGGGCCTGGCCTCGCTGTGCATCGGCGGTGGCATGGGGGTCGCGCTCGCCGTCGAGCGCTGAACACGACGTCGTCACCCGATCCGCCCGTCGCAAGGGCCACGAATCGCTAACGCTTGGAGCAAAGCACATGGACAAGAAGATTGCATACGTCACCGGGGGCATGGGCGGCATCGGCACCGTGATCTGCCGCAGGCTGTGCGAGGCCGGCCACAAGGTCATCGCCGGTTGCGGGCCCAATTCCCCGCGCAAGGACGGCTGGCTGCGCGACATGCGCGCGCAGGGCTTCGACGTGTACGCCTCGGAGGGCAACGTGGCCGACTGGGAGTCGACCTGCTCGGCCTTCCAGCAGGTGTTCGCCGAGCATGGGCGCGTGGACATCCTGGTCAACAATGCCGGCATCACGCGCGACGCCGTGTTCCGCAAGATGGGCTACGAGGACTGGGACCGCGTCATCAAGACCAACCTGTACTCGATGTTCAACGTCACCAAGCAGGTGATCGACGGCATGGTGGACCGGGGTTGGGGCCGCATCATCAACATCTCCTCGGTCAACGGCGAGAAGGGCCAGTTCGGCCAGACCAACTACTCGGCGGCCAAGGCCGGCATGCACGGTTTCACCATGGCCCTGGCGCAGGAAGTGGCCTCCAAGGGCGTGACCGTGAACACGGTCGCCCCCGGCTACATCATGACCGACATGGTCAAGGCGATCCGTCAGGACGTGATGGACAAGATCGTCTCGTCCATCCCGGTCAAGCGCCTCGGGCGTCCCGAGGAGGTCGCCTCGCTGGTGACCTGGCTGGCCAGCGAGGACGGCGCCTTCACCACCGGGGCGGAACTGTCGATCAACGGCGGCCTGCACATGAGCTGATCGCGCTTTGTTCGGGGCCGCCAGGCCAGGACGCATCCGGGGACGATTCCGGGTACGTCCTGCGCGGCTTTTGTGGTTCAATCGATCAGCGGGCCTTCGGCCCGAACCTTGCGCCAGGCCATCCATGTCCCAGTCCGAAACCGCCGTTCGCGTCATCAAGAAGTACCCGAATCGCCGCCTGTACGACACCGAGACCAGCGCCTACATCACGCTGGCCGACGTCAAGACCCTGGTGATGGAAGCGCAGCATTTCGTCGTGCAGGACGCGAAGACCGGCGCCGACCTGACGCGCAGCATCCTGCTGCAGATCATCCTGGAGGAGGAAGCCGGCGGCGTGCCGATGCTCAGCACGGCGATGCTGGAGCAGCTGATCCGTTTCTACGGGCACGCGATGCAGGGCATGATGGGCTCGTACCTGGAAAAGACCGTGCAGGCCTTCATCGACATCCAGGGCAAGCTCGCCGAGCAGTCCCGCGGCCTGTACGACAGCGGCAGTTTCAGTCCGGAAATGTGGTCGCAGTTTCTCAGCGGCCAGGCCCCGATGCTGCAGGGCATGATGGGCAACTACCTGGAACAGAGCAAGAAGCTGTACGTGCAGATGCAGGAGCAGATGCAGGAGCAGGCCAAGCAGATGATGGGCGCCTTCCAGGCGACTCCCAAGAAGTAGCCCCGGTCGAGTGCCGCGGGCGGTCGGCATCCGGCGCCCCGCGCGCTGGCCTGCTGCCCTGGCGCGGCAAAGCGGCGACAATAGGGGCATGTCCGACATTTCCGCCCCCGCCCCCGCCTCCTCCGCGCCGCGCATCGGTTTCGTCTCCCTGGGCTGCCCGAAGGCCCTGGTCGATTCCGAGCGCATCGTCTCCCAGCTCCGTGCCGAGGGCTACGAGACCAGCTCCAGCTATGCCGGGGCCGACCTGGTGATCGTCAACACCTGTGGCTTCATCGACGAGGCCGTGCAGGAAAGCCTGGACGCCATCGGCGAGGCCCTGCACGAGAACGGCCGCGTGCTGGTCACCGGCTGCCTGGGTGCGCGCAAGGACGAGCAGGGCGACAACCTCGTGCGCAAGGTGCATCCCAAGGTGATGGCCGTCACCGGCCCGCAGGCCACCGAGGAGGTGCTGCGCCACGTGCACGACAGCCTGCCCCGGCCGCATGATCCCTTCGTCGACCTGTTGCCGCCGGGCGGGCTCAAGCTGACCCCGCGGCACTACGCCTACCTGAAGATCGCCGAGGGCTGCAACCAGAGTTGCAGCTTTTGCATCATTCCCAGCATGCGCGGCAAGCTGGTGTCGCGCCCCATCGGCGAGGTGCTGGACGAGGCCGAGGCGCTGCTGCGCGCCGGAGTGCGCGAACTCCTGGTGGTGAGCCAGGACACGGCCGCCTATGGATCCGACCTGAAGTACCGCACCGGCTTCTGGCAGGGTCGGCCCCTGCGCACGCGCTTCGCCGAACTGGTGCAGGCCCTGGCCGGGCTGGCCGAGCAGCACGATGCCTGGGTGCGCCTGCATTACATCTACCCCTATCCCCATGTGGACGAGGTGCTGCCGGTGATGGCGCAGGGAAGGGTGCTGCCGTACCTGGACGTGCCCTTGCAGCATGCCCATCCGGAGGTGCTGCGGCGCATGCGCCGTCCGGCCGGCGGCGAGCGTGCGCTCGAGCGCATCGCTCGCTGGCGCGAGGCCTGCCCCGACATCGCGATCCGCTCCACCTTCATCGCGGGCTTCCCCGGCGAGACCGAGGAGGAGTTCGAGACCCTTCTGGATTTCGTGCGACGCGCCGCAATCGACCGCGTGGGTTGTTTCGCCTATTCGCCGGTGCAGGGCGCCGCCGCCAACGAGTTGCCGGGGGCCCTGCCCGACGAAGTGCGCGCGCAACGCCAGGCCAGGTTCATGGAAGTGGCCGAGCAGGTCTCGGTGCAGCGCCTGCGCGCCCGCATCGGCCAGGACCTGCGCTTGCTGGTCGACCAGGCCGGGCGCGACGGCGCCAGCGCCCGCAGCTACGCCGAGGCGCCGGAGATCGACGGCAAGGTGCTGATCGCGGCGCCGGCCAAGCCCTCGGCACGCATGCGCCTGGCCCAGTCCACCGGGCAGTTCCTGCGCGCCCGCGTGGTCGGCACCCGCGGCCACGACCTGCTGGCCGAGTTGATCTGAGCTTTCGCGAGGGGCCGCGCCAGGCCTCGGGCCTCGCGCGCCGTCGGTTCAGACATGCAGCCCGAAGGCCGACAGGTTGCGCCACAGCATGTACAGCGCGACCACGGCCACGAGCAGGGCGAAAATCAGGTTGAGGGTGCCCTTGCCGTGCTTGCCCAGATGGGTGGCCACGCGCGTTCCCACCCAGCCGCCGGCCACGCCGCCGCCGATGTACAGCAGGGCCACCGTGAAGTCCAGCAGGCCCGAGCGCGCGTAGTTCACCGCCGTGGTCAGGCCGAAGGTACCCACGGAGACCAGCGAGGATCCGATGGCCGCGATCATGGGCATGCCGGTGGAAAGGGCCAGCCCGGGCACGATCAGGAAGCCCCCTCCGATGCCGAAGAAACCCGCCAGCAGCCCCACCAGGGCGGCGGCGATGACCAGGCGCAGCCACGCCGCGCGGCTCGGCGTCTCATGGTGCTGGGCCGCCGCCGGGTTCTCGCGGCGGCGCAGCATGAGCCCGGCGATCACCAGCATGAGCAGCGCGAACAGGAACAGCAGTTTCTTGCCGTCCACCGCCTTGCCCAGGCTGGAGCCCGCGAAGGCGGCGACCGCCCCCACCAGCGCGAACACCAGGGCCTGGGGCCAGCGTACGTTGCCGGCGCGGGCGTGGGGAATGAGGTTCAGGTAGGCGTTCACCGAGACCGCCAGCGCCGTGGTGCCGATGACCACGTGGGCGTTCGGATACCCAACGAGGTATAGGAGCAGAGGGACCGCGAGGATGGAGCCTCCGCCGCCGATGAGCCCGAGGGAAAAGCCCACGGCCAGTCCGGAGAGGACCGCCAGCACGTGCTGTGCAAGGCTCAGGGTGGCGGGAACGGTGCTGGCGAAGGCGGCGATCTGCATAGTCCCCAGAGCATACGGTAGCAGCCGGTGTGAGGGTGTGAGCAATTGTGCTCCATGGGGCTTCGCGCGTCACGAAAGCAACGAAACGCAACAAACATGACCAAATGAAGCCCGTAGGCCTGCCGTAAGACTCGGCGGCGACAGTGCCGGCGTGAGCGGGTGCGAAAGCCCGCCGCAAACGGGGCCCGGGCCCGACGGGGTTCCTCGTGCTCGGGCCACTCGCGACGAGTATCGCGCGCTCCAGGCGCGCATCCAGAACAGGAGACAAGGATGGACAAGAAGATCAACCCCGCCCCGCTGGGGCTGTCGGGCTTCGCCCTGACCACGTGGCTGCTCAGCATGCACAACGCAGGCTGGTTCGGTCCGGAGAACGTGCCGATGGTGCTGGCCTGCGCCTTTGCCTTCGGCGGCACCGCGCAGTTCGTCGCCGGGGTCGTCGAGGCCTTCGTGGGCAACAGCTTCGGCTTCGTCGCCTTCTGCGGTTACGGCGCCTTCTGGTGGACCTTCGCGTTGTTCGTGGAGTTCTTCGCCAAGGGCGTCACGGGCCCCTTCGTCGGCTGGTACCTGCTGCTGTGGGGGGTGTTCACCACCTACATGTGGATCGGTACCTGGAAGAAGGGCAAGGTGCTGATGCTGGTGTTCACCGCGCTGACCCCCACCTTCTACCTGCTGGCCTTCGGCGCCCTGCTGGGCATGGGCGGCCTGAGCACGCTGGGCGGCTACCTGGGCCTGGTGACCGCGGCGCTGGCCTTCTATCTGGCGGCCGCCGAGGTGATCAACGAGTCCTGGGGCAGCACCGTGCTTCCGGTCTGAGCCTGCGCAGGACCCGTGCGGAGCGCGATGGGCGCGCCGCCGGCGAAAAAGCCCCGCAATGCGGGGCTTTTTTGTGCCTGGCCTCGCGCGGGCGAGGCCCGCGCGAGCTTCAGAACTTGTAGCCGATGGACACGCCGATCGAGTCCTGGGTCATGCTCAGGGTCTCCGATCCGCTCAGCGGGGGAGCCAGCTGGCCGGTCACCGAATGCTTGAAGGCATGCACGTAGTCGCCCGAGACATCGATGTTGGACGCGAGGGCGTAGGTGAAGCCCAGCGTGGCGTGGTCCTGCACCACCCCCGGCGCGATGGTGTTGAAGAACACGTCGCGCGCGCTCACCGGATTGTCCGTGTGGTTCCATCCGGCGCGCAGGGTGAGCTTGTCGTCGAAGGCCCAGGCGGCGCCCAGTTTGACGACCGTCACGTCGCTCCAGCCGAAGCCGGGGCCGTTGGCGGCGCCCAGCGGGACCATGCCGAAGGTGGTCGAGGTGTTGCCGATGGCGGACACGCCGCTGTAGAGAATGCGCTCCACGTCGGCCGCCAGGGTCCAGCTCGGCGTGGCCTTCCAGGCCACGCCCACGCCGTAGTTGGCGGGAATGTCGAAGGAGCCGCCGTCGGCGAACAGCCCGCGGTACTTGCTGAAGCTGCTCATGTGGATCTTGGGCTGGTAGGTCGCGCCCACCGACAGTCCGGAGCCGAGCTGCCCGATCCAGCCGATGCGCACGCCCACGCCGTTGGAGCTGTCGTGCCCGGGATCCTGCAGGCTGGCCGGGTAGCTCGAATAGCCGGCGAAATTGTTCAGGCCGTTGGCCCGGAAGGTCTGGTGCACCAGGTCCAGCGCCACGCCGATGGTGTTGCCGGGGGTGACTCGCCAGGCGAAGCTGGGGCTGATGAACATCTGCTGCAGATCGACGCCGGCGCCGTTGAGCAGGCCGGTGCGCGAGGCCAGGATGCTGCTGTAGCCCGAGTTCATGCCGCCGTTGCCGTACAGGCTCAGGCCCACCGACATGTCCGGATTCAGCATGCGGTTGTAGCCGATCTCCGGGATCAGGAAGTTGCTCTGGTCGTTGCCGCTGAACGTGGCGCCGTTGATCTGGGCCTCGCGATCGGGGTGGAACAGGGTCAGGCCGGCATCGAAGCGGTTGCCGACCAGGGCCATGCCGGCGGGGTTGGCGGCCGCGGCCAGCGCGTCCTGCGCCAGCGCGATGCCCACGCCGCCCATGCCCGTCGAGCGCACGCTGTAGCCCGGCTGGAAATAGCCGTCGGTGGCATGCGCCACGCCGGGTGCCAGCGCGGCCGCCGTCAGGGCCGCCGCGCAGGCCGCGGCCAGTCGATTCTTTTCCATGGGATCCTCTCTCCTCCAGTTGTGGGTGCCTCACCGGATCTTCGAACCGGGGAATGCTTGCCACATGCTTGCGGAGGCTTGGGATTCCCGAGTCGAAATACTGCAACCCGGTATCAGTATTTCGACATGCATCGTAGATACCCCCCGTGCTTGGGACATCCTGTTTTGCCGCGATGGCGTGCCACGGCGAAATGTGCTAGCAAGGTTTCATCTTGACACATTTCGCCGACCAGGCCGCTCGCGCGGCCTGCCTGGCGGTCTTCCCTGGCGGTCTGCCCTGGGGCCTGCCGCGGCCCGCGGGGTTCAGGAAGCCGAGGGCGGCACGTAGCCGGCCGGGCGCTCCGCGCCCTCGCCGAAAAAGTAGCGGTCCATCTGCCGGGCCAGGTACTGGCGCGCGCTGGCGTCGGCCAGGTTCAGGCGGTTCTCGTTGACCAGCATGGTCTGGTGCTTGAGCCAGGCCTGCCAGGCTTCCTTGGACACGTTGTCGAAAATGCGCTTGCCCAGTTCCCCCGGATAAGGCGGGAAATCCAGGCCTTGGGCCTCGTGACCAAGCTTGATGCAGTTCACCATGCGACTCATGATGGGGATCCTGTGGAAAGGGTAGGAAAGGAGGAGGGGCGGCGCCGCGGGCGCTCGGCGCTCAGCCCAGGCGCTTGACCAGCACGCGAGAGCGTCGCTGGTCGTTGTAGCGCTGGCGTCGTGCCTCGGGCAGCCAGTCGGGCTCGACCGGCACGAAGCCGCGCTTGAGGAACCAGTGCATGGTGCGGGTGGTCAGCACGAAGATGCTTTCCAGGCGCAAGGCGCGCGCCTGCTGCTCGATGCGGCGCAGGATGCGCTCGCCGTCGCCCTGGCCCTGCGCGCTGTCGGCCACGGTCAGCGCCGCCATCTCGCCGGTGCGCGCCTCGGGGTAGGGGTACAGCGCCGCGCAGCCGAAGATCACGCCGTCGTGCTCGAGCACCGTGTAATTGGAAATGTCGCGCTCGATCTCGGTGCGGCTGCGCTTGACCAGCACGCCTTCGGCCTCCAGCGGCTCGATGAGTTGCAGGATGCCGCCGACGTCGTCCGCGCTGGCCTGGCGCAGGTGCTCCAGGTGTTCGTCGGCGATCATCGTGCCCACGCCGTCGTGGGTGAACAGCTCCAGCAGCAGCGAGCCGTCGAGCTGGAAACCGGTGATGTGCGCTCGCCCCACGCCGGCGCGGCAGGCGCGCACGGCATGGCGCAGGTAGAAGGCGGTGTCGGTGGGCTGCTGCGGATCGGGAAGGCGCGCCAGCAGCTGCTCGGCCTGCGCCACCGTGAGCTCGGACAGCAGTTGCTGGTCCTCGCCGAACACGCCGTCGACCTCGGTGATCATGATCAGCTTGTGGGCCTTGATCGCTGCGGCCACGCTGCTGGCCACGTCTTCCATGCTCAGATTGAAGGCTTCCCCGGTGGGGGAGAATCCAAAGGGCGAGACCAGCACCACGGCCCCGTACTCCAGCGCGCGCAGGATGGTGGGCGCGTCGACCTTGCGCACCAGCCCGGTGTGCTGGAAGTCCAGGCCGTCGATCACCCCCACCGGGCGTGCCGTGATGAAGTTGCCCGAGACCACGCGCACCGTGGCCCCGGCCATCGGCGTGTTGGGCAGGCCCTGGGAGAAGGTGGCTTCGATCTCGAAGCGCAGCTGGCCGGCTGCTTCCTGCGCGGCGTCGAGCGCGACGGAATCCGTCACGCGCATGCCGTGGCTGTAGCGCGAGGTGACGCCCTTCTCGCGCAGCTGTTCCTCGATCTGCGGGCGAAAACCGTGCACCAGCACGATGCGCACGCCCATGGCCGACAAGAGCGCGATGTCCTGCACCAGGGTGTTGAGCTGGCCGGCGGCGATGAGCTCGCCGGCGATCGCGACCACGAAGATCTTGCCGCGGTGGGCATGCATGTAGGGCGCGACGGAGCGCAGCCACTGGACGAATTGGGACGGGTCGGCGGACATCCCCCGGATTATCCCGGAATGATCGAGAATTGTCGTTTTTCCCGAGCGCGCGAACACGCGCCGCCCGCTGCCCGTCTTCGCATGCCGCCTTCCGCCCGAGCCCCCGTGGCGCCGAACCCCATTCCGCCGCTGCGCTTTCCCGCCGAGCTTCCGGTCAGCGCGCGGCGCGAGGACATCGCGCGCGCCATGCGGGAGCACCAGGTGGTCATCGTCTGCGGCGAGACCGGGTCGGGCAAGACCACGCAGTTGCCCAAGATCGCGCTGGAGCTCGGACGCGGGCTGGGCGCGGGAGGGCAGGGCCTGATCGGACATACCCAGCCTCGGCGCCTGGCGGCGGTCAGCGTGGCGCGGCGCATCGCGCAGGAACTGGGCAGCGAGCTGGGCCAGCATGTCGGATTCAAGGTGCGTTTCGCCGACCGCCTGCACGGCGGAGCCTCGGTGAAGCTGATGACCGACGGCATCCTGCTGGCCGAGACCCAGCGCGATCCCCTGCTGCGCGCCTACGACACCCTGATCATCGACGAGGCCCACGAGCGCAGCCTGAACATCGATTTCCTGCTCGGCTATCTGCGCGAACTGCTGCCCAGACGCCCGGACCTGAAGCTGGTGATCACCTCGGCCACCATCGACGCGGAGCGTTTCGCCAGGCATTTCGCCGGGGCGGGAGGGCCGGCGCCGGTGATCGAGGTATCGGGCCGCCTGTACCCGGTGGAGATCCGCTGGCGTCCCCTGCTCGACGCGACGCCCGCCGCGAGCGAGGCCGCGGCCCCCGCGCGCGAGCCGCGCGAGCTGAACCAGGCGGTGTGCGAGGCGGTGGACGAACTCTGGCGCGCGGGCAGCGGCGACGTGCTGGTGTTCCTGCCCGGCGAGCGGGAGATCCGCGACTGCGCGGAGGCGCTGCGCAAGCATCACCTGGAGACCGCGCGCCGCGGCGTGGAGATCCTGCCCCTGTACGCACGGCTTTCCCAGGCCGAGCAGGACCGCGTGTTCCATGCCGCGGGCGGGGCCCGGCGCATCGTGCTGTCCACCAACGTGGCCGAGACCTCGCTGACCGTTCCGGGCATACGCTACGTGATCGACTCCGGGCTGGCGCGGGTCAAGCGCTACAGCTTTCGCCAGAAGGTCGAACAGCTGCAGGTGGAGCCGATCAGCCAGGCCGCGGCGAACCAGCGCGCCGGGCGCTGCGGTCGCGTCGCCGACGGCATCTGCATCCGCCTGTACGACGAGGCGGACTTCCAGGCCAGGCCGCGGTTCACGGACCCGGAGATCCTGCGCTCCTCCCTGGCCGCCGTCATCCTTCGCATGCAGGCCCTGGGCCTGCAGGCGGTCGAGCAGTTCCCCTTCATCGACCCGCCGCCGCGCAAGGCCATCGCGGACGGCTACCAGTTGCTGGGCGAGCTGGGCGCGGTGGACGAGCACAACCGGCTCACCGAGACCGGTCGCCAGCTGGCCGTGCTGCCGCTGGATCCGCGCCTCGGGCGCATGATCCTGGAGGCCAGGCGCCAGCAGGCGCTGGCCGAGTTGCTGATCATCGCCTCGGCGCTGGCGGTGCAGGATCCGCGGGAGCGCCCGCCGGACCGGCAGGAGGCCGCCGACACCGCGCACCGGCGTTTTGTCGAGGGGGGCTCCGAGCTCGCGGGCTGGCTCAGGCTGTGGGCCCACTACCAGGAACTGGTGGCGCACAAGAAGTCGCATCGCAAGTTGCACGAGCAGTTGCGCGCGGAGTTCCTGTCCCCGATGCGCATGCGCGAGTGGCACGACGTGCACACCCAGTTGCACGCGCTGGTGTCCGAGCATGGCTGGAAGCTCAACACGGCGCCCGCCAGCGATGAGCAGATCCATCTCAGCCTGCTGGCCGGGCTGCTGGGCAACGTCGGCTGCAAGGCCGACGATGGGCCGCACTACCTGGGCGCGCGGGGCATCCGCTTTCTCATCCATCCGGCCTCGCCCGTCGGGCGCAAGGCCGGGCGCTGGGTCATGGCCGCCGAGCTGGTGCAGACCACGCGCCTGTACGCGCGCCAGGTGGCGCGCATCGAGCCGCAGTGGATCGAGCGCGTGGGCGCGCACCTGCTGCAACGCACGCTGCACGAGCCGCACTGGGAGAAAAAGCCGGCCCAGGTCAGCGCCTTCGAGCGCGCCACGCTCTACGGACTGGTGATCTACAACCAGCGTCGCATCGATTACGGCCGGGTCGATCCCGTGCTGGCCCGCGAGCTGTTCCTGCGCCACGCGCTGGTCCAGGGGGAATGGGATGCGCGCTGGCCCTTCCTGCAGCACAACCGCAAGCTGGTGGCGCAGATCGAGCAACTCGAGGAGCGCTCGCGCCGCCGCGACCTGCTGGTGGACGATGCCCTGATCGAGGCCTTCTACGATCGCTTCGTGCCCCCCGAGGTCCATGGCGGCGCGAGTTTCGACGCCTGGTATCGCAAGGCGCAGGCGCAGCAGCCGCGCCTGCTGTACCTGGAGCGCGAGGAATTGATGCGCCACCAGGCCGCGGGCATCACCACCGAGGCCTTTCCCACGCGCCTGCGCGTGGCCGGGCTGGAACTGCCCCTGGCCTACAGCTTCGATCCGGGCGGCACGCGCGACGGCGTCACCGTGGAGGTTCCGCTGGAAGCCCTGAACCAATTGCCCGAGCAGCGCCTGCAATGGCTGGTGCCGGGCATGCTGGGCGACAAGATCGCCGCCTTGCTCAAGACCTTGCCGCAGCGCCAGCGCTCGCGCCTGGTCCCGCTGCCGGCGACGGCGCAGCGTTTCGCGCAGCAGCTGAGTGAAGCCCAGCGCTATGCCGCGCAGCCCCTGGTGGAGGCCTTGCGCGCGCTGGTGCGCGAGACCACGGGCCTGGCTCCCGAGGCCGAGCATTTCCGTCCCGATGCGCTGGACGCCCACCTGCTGTTCAACATCCGCGTGGTCGATGCGCAGGGCCGCCAGCTCGGCATGGGACGCAACCTCGCGCGCCTGCGCGCCGAACTCGGAGACGCGGCGCGCGAGGCCTTCCAGGCGGCCGCGCGCAGGCTGCCCGAGGCGGCGGGCGACGCGCGGCCCGCGCAGGCACAGCCGCGTGCAGCCACTGTCCCGCTCCGGGCGGGCGCGGCCGCCGGCCCGGGCTCGACCGCCGCCAGGCCCGGCGTCGCCGTGGACGGCACCGGCCGGGGCCAGGCGCCCGCGCAGCCCGCGTCCAAGGCCGCGGCCGGCGCCGCGGAGCCACCGGCGCAGGGCTACACCAGCTGGAGTTTCGGCACCCTGCCGGAGTTGCTGGAAATCCGGCGAGGCGCGGCGACGCTGGTCGGATTTCCGGCCCTGGTCGACCGCGGCCAGGTGGTGGACATCGATGTGTTCGACACCCCGGAGGCCGCCGCCCAGGCCCATCGTGCCGGCTTGCGGCGCCTGTTCGCCCTGCCACTGCGCGAGCCCTTGAAGGCCGCCGAGAAAAACCTGCAGCAGGCCTTGCAGCAGGCGGCCTTCGCCTACATGCCGCTGGGCACGGCCGAGGAACTGCGCGAGCAGGTGCTGGACGCCGCGCTGGACCTGGCCTTTCTCGGCGATCCGCTGCCCGTCGACGCGCAGGCCTTCGAGCGCCGCCTGGCCGAGGGGCGCCCGCGCCTGCAGTTGCTGGCGCAGGAAATGGCGCGCCTGGCCGGCTCCATCCTGCTCGAATGGAGTGCGGCGCACAAGAAGCTGGCCGGTTTCAAGGCGCAGGCCTCGCTGCACGCGGACATCAGCCAGCAGTTGCAGGAACTGTTGCCCAAGCGCTTCATGACCGATGTGCCGCCGGCGCGGCGATCCCACCTGCCGCGCTACCTCAAGGCGGTGCAGATGCGACTGGACAAGTTCCGCGCGGACCCCGCGCGCGATGCCCAGCGCCAGGCCGAACTGGCTCCCCTGCTCGCGCGCCTGCGGCGCGAGATGCAGCAGGCACGCCAGCAGGGCGAAGCCACGGCGGACCAGGGCCTGGAGGAGTTGCGCTGGATGCTGGAGGAATTGCGCGTGGCCCTGTTCGCGCAGGAATTGCGCACGCCCTTCCCGGTGTCGGTCAAGCGCGTGGACAAGGCCTGGAGCCAGTGGCGAAGGTAGTCGCGTCGGCGCCGCCCGGTGCCGGCAGGGGCGGGCGGCCGCGGGCGAATCCACCTTTCGGACTAGGGATAACCCCGAATTAGCAACTGGCAGCTTCCTTCACTACATTGCGGGAAACATTCGGCTTTCGTCGAGTGTGCATCCGAGATGCGGGCCTGCGCCGCCCGCGCGACATCGGGGGAGTCGCCGCACGTGCCCGCATGTGCGGCGTCGACCACGCGGCGCGCGACGGTCACGGCGATCCCCCTGTCCCTCGATCCCGACCTTACGGAGATTCCTACATGTCCGATCGCGCCCCGGCACGCAAGCTGGGACCGCTGGCAGTGATCCTGCTGGCGATCCCCTGCGTCGCTGTGCTTGTCGTTCCCTGGTTCAACAAGACCGACCCCGCATGGATGGGAATGCCCTTCTTCTATTGGTGGCAGCTGCTGTGGGTGCCGCTGTCCAGCGTGTTCATCGGCATCGTCTACAAGCTGGTCGTGCCTTCCGGAAGCGGGGACTGAGGCGATGAACATCACCGCAACCGTTGTCTTCGTCCTCCTGTTCCTGCTGATCACCATCCTGGGCTTCGTCTCCGCGCACTGGCGCAAGGGGGACATGAGCCACCTGCATGAATGGGGCCTGGGCGGCCGCCGCTTCGGCAGCTGGATCACCTGGTTCCTGATCGGCGGCGACCTGTACACCGCCTACACCTTCGTGGCCGTTCCGGCGCTGGTGTTCGGAGCCGGCGCCCTGGGCTTTTTCGCGCTGCCCTACACGGTGCTCGTGTACCCGATGGTGTTCGCGATCCTGCCGCGCCTGTGGGTGGTCGCGCACAAGCACAACTACATCACGGCCTCGGATTTCGTCGCCGGGCGCTATGGCAGCCCCACGCTGGCGCTGGCCATCGCGATCACCGGCATCGTCGCCACCATGCCGTACATCGCGCTGCAGCTGGTGGGCATCCAGGTGGTCATCGGCGGCCTGGGCTTTCCCGCCGGGCATGGCCTGGTCGGGGACCTGCCGCTGATCATCGCCTTCGTGATCCTGGCCGCCTTCACCTACACCAGCGGCCTGCGTGCTCCGGCCTCGATCGCCGTGGTGAAGGACCTGCTGGTCTACATCACCGTGATCGCCATGGTCGTGGTCATTCCCGCCAAGCTGGGCGGCCTGGGCTCCATCTTCGCGCAGGTACCGAAGGCGCATCTGCTGCTGCCGCCGGTCAAGGGCGGCAACTGGGGCATGCAGTCCTTCTACGCCACGCTGGCCTTCGGCTCGGCGCTGGCGCTGATGCTGTACCCCCACGCCAGCACCGCGGTGCTGGCGGCCAAGGGCCCGAACACCCTGCGGCGCAACTGGGTGTGGCTGCCGGCCTACTCGCTGATGCTGGGCCTGATCGCCATGCTGGGCTACATGGCCTATGCGGGAGGCATCGAGAAGCTGCCCGACCTGGCCCCGTACTTCAAGCAATACGGGCCGCAGTTCGCGATGCCGGGCCTGCTGCTGCACTACTTCCCGTCGTGGTTCGTCGGCATCGGCTTCGCCGCCGTGGCCATCGGCGCGCTGGTGCCCGCCGCCATCATGTCCATCGCCGCCGCGAACCTGTTCACCCGCAACATCTACAAGGCCTTCATCAACCCGCAGTGCTCGGTGCAGAAGGAAACCGACATGGCCAAGCTGGTGTCGCTGGTGGTGAAGTTCGGCGCCCTGCTGTTCATCGTGTTCCTGCCGCTGAAGTACGCCATCCAGCTGCAACTGCTGGGCGGCATCCTGGTTCTGCAGACCCTGCCGGCCATCGTCTCGGGCATCTACACCCGCTGGTTCGACGCGAAGGCCCTGCTTCTGGGCTGGGCCGTGGGCCTGGCCTGGGGCATCTGGGCGGCCTCGCTGAGCGGCTTCAAGTCCTCGGCCTTCGCGCTGCATGTGGCGGGACAGATCATTCCTGCCTACATCGGCCTGTACGCCCTGGTGCTGAATTTCGTCGTGGCGATCGTGGCCACGCTGGTGGTCCGTGCGCTGGGCATGGCCAACGATCGCGACGCGACCAGCGCCGCCGACTACGTGGGCTGATCGCCGGCTGCGAGTTTTCCGAGCCCGGGGGCGAAGGCCTCCGGGCTTTTTTTCTGCACCCGGGCTGTGGTGCAATGTGCGCATGTCCGATCCAACCTCCGATGAAGCCCCGCGGCCGCCCGCGGGCGGCGCGCTGCAAGGCTTGCGCGTGCTCGAGCTCGGCAGCCTGATCGCCGGCCCCTTCGCCACCCGGCTGATGGCCGAGTTCGGCGCCGACGTGGTCAAGGTGGAGACGCCCGCGCGCGGCGCCGAGGCCGGCGGCGACCCGCTGCGCGGCTGGCGCCAGATGCACGCCGGCACCTCGCTGTGGTGGGCCGCGCAGGCGCGCAACAAGCGCTGCATCACCCTGGACCTGAAGGCGCAGGCCGGGCGCGACATCGTGCTGCGCCTGGTGCGTCGCTGCGACGTGCTGGTGGAGAACATGCGCCCGGGGGTGCTCGAAAAGCTCGGCCTGGGCTGGGAACAGCTCAGCCAGGTCAATCCCTCGCTGGTCATGGTGCGCATCTCGGGCTTCGGCCAGACCGGGCCGCTGCGCGCCCAGCCGGGATTCGGGGCCATCGCCGAGTCCATGGGGGGCATGCGCTACGTCACCGGTGACCCGGCCTACCCGCCGATGCGCTCCAACCTGTCGCTGGGAGACTCCATCGCCGCGCTGCACGCCGTCATGGGCGCGCTGATGGCGCTGCGCCACCGCGATGCCACCGGGGGGCGTTTCGACGGCAGCCGGGGAGGCGAGGGCCAGGTGGTGGACGTGGCGCTGACCGAGTCGGTGTTCAACCTCATGGAAAGCACCTTGATGGAATACAGCGTGGGCGGCACGGTACGCGAGCGTTGCGGCAGTTCCATCGCCGGCATCGTGCCGTCCAACGTGTACCGCAGCGCCGGAGGCGAGTGGGTGCAGATCTCGGGCAACGGGGACGCGATCTTCCGCCGCCTGATGCAGGCCATCGGGCGCGAGGACCTGGCCTCGCGCGCCGACCTGGCGACCAACCCCGGGCGCATCCAGGCCGCCTCCGAGATCGACCAGGCGATCCAGCAATGGGTCGGGCGCCACGAGGCCGCCGAGGTGGTGCGCGCCATGCGCGAGGCCGACGTGCCGGCCAGCCGCATCTACAGCATCGCCGACATCTGCGCCGACGAGCAGTTCCAGGCCCGCGGCATGATCGAAGGCCATGCGCTGGCCGACGGCACTCCGGTGCAGGTTCCGGGGGTGGTGCCGCGCCTGACCCGCACCCCCGGCGCCACGCGCTGGCTGGGCCCGGGCCTGGGCGCGCACAACCGGGAGGTGCTCGCCGAACTCGGCTTCGACGCCGAGGCCATCGAGGCCCTGCGACGCGACGGCGTGATCTGAAGCCGGGCAGGCCGGGAGCTAGCGCTTGCTCTCGCCCTGCGCGCCGCCGGGCGCCTGGCCCGGCCCCTTCGGGGCTGCAGCCGCCTTGGGGCGGCCCTGCGATTTCTCCAGCGCGCGCCAGCCGATGTCCTGGCGGAACTGCATGCCCTCGAAACGGATCTGGCGCACCCCGCTGTAGGCGCGCTGTTGCGCCATGCGCAGCGAGTCTCCCAGCGCGGTGACGGCCAGCACGCGCCCGCCCGAGGTGCGCAGCACCTCGCCGTCCAGGCGCGTGCCCGCATGGAACACCTGCAGGTCCTCGGCGGGCGCAGGCAGGCCCTCGATGGCCCCGCCCAGGCGCGGGGCCTCGGGGTAGCCCGGAGCGGCCATCACCACCGCCAGCGCGGTGCGACGGTCCCATTGCAGTTCCAGGGTGTCGAGCTTGCCGTCGATGGCGGCGTCCAGCACCTGCACGAGGTCGCTTTTCAGGCGCATGAGGATGGGCTGCGTCTCCGGGTCGCCCAGGCGGCAGTTGAATTCCAGCGTGCGCGCGTGGCCCTGGCGGTCGATCATCAGGCCCGCGTAGAGGAAACCGGTATAGGGGTTGCCGTCCGCCGCCATGCCCTGCACGGTGGGCATGATGATCTCGCGCATGACCCGCGCGTGCACCTCGGGCGTGACCACCGGGGCCGGCGAGTAGGCGCCCATGCCCCCGGTGTTCGGCCCCTGGTCGCCGTCGCGCAGGCGCTTGTGGTCCTGGCTGGAGGCCAGCGGCAGCACGCGGGTGCCGTCGACCAGCACGATGAAGCTGGCTTCCTCGCCCTCGAGGAAATCCTCGATCACCACGCGCGCGCCGGCTTCGCCATGCTGCACGCCGTAGGTGTTGCGCTCCAGCATGTCGTCCACCGCGGCATGCGCCTCCTCGGGGCTGGCGGCCACCACCACGCCCTTGCCGGCGGCCAGCCCGTCGGCCTTGACCACCAGCGCGCATTGGCGCTCGGCGATGTAGGCATGGGCCTGCGCCGGGTCGGTGAAGGTGCGGTGCTGCGCCGTCGGGATGCCGTGGCGCTGCATGAACTCCTTGGCGTAGGCCTTGGAGCTCTCCAGTTGCGCGGCGGCGCGCGTGGGCCCGAAGATGCGCAGCCGGCGCTGGCGGAAATGGTCCACCACCCCCGCCGCCAGCGGCGCCTCGGGGCCGACGACGGTGAGGTGCACGTCCTCCGCCACGCAGAAATCGGCCAGGCGATCGATCTCGGAGATCGCCAGGTTCTCCAGGTGCGGCACGCCCGCGGTGCCCCCGTTGCCGGGAGCCACGAACACCTTTTTCACACGAGGGGAGTGGGCCAGTTTCCACGCCAGCGCGTGTTCACGGCCGCCGGAGCCGATGACCAGGATTTTCATGGGAAGTGGGGGCTGGGTCAGGCTGCGCCGCGACTCACGGCAGGATGGCGTTGTGGTCGACGCGCTGCACGTCGTCGAGGTCCTCGAGGGCATCGACCAGCTTGTGCATGCGCTCGGCGTCGGCACCCGCCAGTTCCACCTCGACGCTGGGCTTCATGCCCAGTTCGGAGTATTCCGGCTTGAGCCCCGCCGCCTGCAGGCTGGCGGACACGGCGCCGAAGTCGGCCGGCTCGCACAGCACTTCCACGGAGCCGTCGTCCAGGGTGCTCACGTCCTCGGCGCCGCCGTCGAGCGCCGCCTCCATCACCTTGTCCTCGGGGGCTCCGGGGGCGAACAGGAATTGCCCGCAATGCTTGAACTGGAAGGCCACCGAACCCTCGGTGCCCAGGTTGCCGCCGAACTTGGACAGCGCATGGCGCACCTCGGCCACCGTGCGCACGCGGTTGTCGGTCATGCAGTCGATGATCATCGCCACGCCGCCGGGGCCGTAGCCCTCGTAGCGGATTTCCTCGTAGTGGGCGCCCTCGAGGTTGCCGGTGCCGCGATCGATCGCGCGCTTGAGGTTGTCGGCCGGCATGTTGGCCTCGCGCGCCCGATCCAGCGCCAGGCGCAGCCGGGGGTTGGCATTGGCGTCGCCGCCGCCGAGCTTGGCGGCGACCGTGACTTCGCGAATGATCTTGGTCCAGACCTTGCCGCGCTTTTCGTCCTGGCGGCCCTTGCGGTGCTGGATGTTGGCCCATTTGGAATGGCCGGCCATAGCGTTTCGCTCCCGGCGCCCGAGGGCGCCATCGATGAGTAGGGGTATTCCCGCCGGCACCACCGGGCGCCGGGAAGGGCTGCCATTCTACGGTGCCGCGACGCGGCGCCCGGGGGCGTGGCGGGAGTCCCCTCGGCGCGTGCGGCGAGGCGGTGCTGGCGTGGGGGGGCGCCCTTGGCGGACAATAGGGTTTTGCCCGATGAGCGCCCCGCCGAGGCGCGCGCAGCCGCAACGTCCCGATCCATGCCGAATTCCGAATCCGCACCCGCCAAAGCCTCCAACTTCCTGCGCCAGATCATCGAGGCCGATCTCGCCTCGGGGGCGCTGCAGGGCCGGCATTTCGCCGGGCGTCCAGGCGACGCGGCCGAACTGGCCCAGGCCCCGCTGGACGGGGCGCGCATGCGCACGCGCTTTCCCCCCGAGCCGAATGGCTACCTGCACATCGGGCACGCCAAGAGCATCTGCCTGAATTTCGGTCTGGCCGCCGATTACGGCGGCGTGTGCCACCTGCGCCTGGACGACACCAACCCCGAGAAGGAGAGCCAGGAGTACGTGGACGCGATCCGCGATGCCGTGCGCTGGCTGGGCTTCGACTGGGTCAGCGGCGCGGTGAGCCATGAGTACTTCGCGAGCGACTACTTCGAATTCATGTGGCGCGCCGCCTGCGCCCTCATCGAGGCGGGCCTGGCCTACGTCGACGAGCAGAGCGCCGAGGACATGCGGCGCAACCGCGGCACCCTGACCGAGCCGGGAGTGCCCAGCCCCTGGCGCGAGCGCCCGGCGGCCGAGAGCCTGCAACGCTTCCGGGAGATGCGAGAGGGCCGCCACGCGGAGGGCTCGATGGTGCTGCGCGCGCGCATCGACATGGCCTCGCCGAACCTGAACCTGCGCGATCCGGCGCTGTACCGCATTCGCTTCGCCCACCACCACCGCACGGGCGACAGCTGGTGCATCTACCCCATGTACACCTTCGCGCATCCCATCGAGGATGCGCTGGAGCGCATCACCCACAGCCTGTGCACCCTCGAGTTCGAGGACCAGCGTCCCTTCTACGACTGGCTGCTCGAGCACCTGGCCCGACTCGGGCTGCTCGAGCGCCCGCTGCCCAGGCAGTACGAATTCGCGCGACTGAACCTCAGCAGCGTGCTGACCAGCAAGCGCAAGCTGGCGCAACTGGTGGAGGAGGGTCGCGTGGCCGGCTGGGACGACCCGCGCCTGCCCACCATCGCCGGCTTGCGGCGCCGCGGCTATACGCCCGGGGCGCTGCGCCTGTTCGCCGAACGCATCGGCGTGAGCAAGTCCGATTCGTGGATCGACTACTCGGTGCTCGAGGGGGCGTTGCGCGACGACCTGGATCCCCTGGCGCCGCGCGCGATGGCCGTGCTCGATCCGGTGCCCCTGGTGCTGGACAACTGGGACGAGGTGATCGGCGCGGGGCGCCTGGAGACCTGCCAGGCGCCCGTGCATCCCCATCAGCCCGAGCGCGGCCAGCGCGGCTTCCATCTCGGGCCGCGGATCTGGATCGAGCGATCGGATTTCGAGTTCGAGCCGCCCAAGGGCTTTTTCCGCCTGTACCCCGGAGGCCGCGTGCGTCTCAAGTACGGCTATGTCATCGAGTGCACCGGCGCCGAGCGCGAGGCCGACGGCCGGGTGCGCGAGGTGCACGCGCGCATCGTGCCCGACACCCGCAGCGGCACCCCCGGCGCGGCCGCGGTGAAGGTCAAGGGCGTGATCAGCTGGGTCGGCGCCAGCGACGCGCTGCGGGCCGAGGTGCGCCTGTACGACCGCCTGTTCCTGGCCGACCAGCCCGATGCGGGCGGGGCGGATTTCCTGCAGGCCCTGAACCCCGACAGCCTGCGCGTGGTGCAGGCCTGGGTGGAGCCCTCGCTGGGTGCCGCGGCGCCGGGAAGCTCCTTCCAGTTCGAGCGCCACGGCTATTTCGTGGCCGACCTGCGCGACCATACGGCGGGCCGCCTGGTGTTCAATCGCACCACCGGGCTGCGCGACGGGCGCTGAACCCCAGGGGCCGACCATGCTCGATTTCGACCTGGGTCCGGGCTTCGCCAGCGCCGCGCGCGCCGGCGCTCCGGGCCGCGACCTGCGCGATGCGCTGCTGCTGCGCCTGCGCGAGCAGGGCTTCGCGCTGTTGCAGCCCACCCAGCTGGGCGAGCTCTGCGGCTGTTCCCTGGCCGACTGCGCGGCGGCCCTGCCGCTGTGGGATGAACTCCCGGCCGACCCCTACCTGAAGGACGGCGGGCGCTACCGTCGGCGGCGCCACGGCAGTTTCCTGCATGAAATGGGTGGCGCCGCCCCCGCGCTGCGCCAGGTCGCGCATCGCGCGCATTACCAGCCGCTGACCTACAACGCCCTGCATGGCGGGCTGGTGCGCTGGCTGGAGCCCCTGGATGGGCGCCTGTGCGCGATGCCTTGCTGGGGCATGTTGCTCGGCTCGCTGGGCGAGGTGTTCGGGCAGCTGCGCCCCCAGCCGCGCTGGTTCGTCGAGGCGCACCAGTTCCGCATCGACACCGCCGACGGCATCGGCAGGCCCACTCCCGAAGGCGCGCATCGCGATGGCGTGGACTTCGTGGCCGTGCTGCTGGCGCAGCGCCGCGGCATCCGTGGCGGGGAAAGCCGCGTGTTCGAGCTGCAGGGCGCGCGTGGCGTGCGCTTCACGCTGGACCAGCCGTGGAGCGCCCTGCTCATGGACGACACGCGGGTGATCCACGAGACCACGCCCATCCTGCCCGAGCGCGAGGGCTGCGGCGGCTGCCGCGACACCCTGGTGCTGACCTGGCGCGCCGGAGGCTTCCTGGATCCGCCGCAGGCCGAGGCCTGAGGGCGAAGCTGCGCGGCGCGCGCGCCGGTCGTCAGCTTCCTGCAACGTTGCCGCGTATATGCTTGAGTCGCGGCCAGGATGCCAGCGGCCGCGCAGTTTCGATGGCGCCCCACCCAGGAGACCCGGCATGGCCGACAGCACCCCCGCAAGCCGCATTCCCGCCACCCTGATCGCAGGCGATGGCATCGGGCCGGAGATCATGGAGGCCACGCTGCGCGTGCTGGAGGCGCTCGAGGCTCCCTTCGACTGGGATCCCCAGATCGCCGGCCTGGGAGGCGTGAAGGCGGCGGGCGACCCCCTGCCGCAGGCCACGCTGGACAGCATCCGACGCACCCGCCTGGCCCTCAAGGGCCCGCTGGAGACTCCGTCGGGCGGGGGCTACCGCTCCTCCAACGTGCGTCTGCGCGAGGCCTTCCATCTGTACGCCAACATGCGCCCGGCCAAGACGCTGATCCCCGGCGGGCGTTTCGACAACATCGACCTGCTGGTGTTCCGGGAGAACGTCGAGGGCCTGTACATGGGCTACGAGCACTACATCCCGATCGACGACGACCCCCACGCGGTGGCCATGTCCACCGGCGTGAACACCCGCCAGGGCGCCCGCCACATCCTCGACTACGCCTTCACCACCGCCATCGCCCTGGGACGCAGGAAGATGACCGTGGTGCACAAGGCCAACATCATGAAGGCGCTGACCGGCATCTTCCTGGAAACCGCCTACCAGTTGCACCAGCAGAAATACGCCGACCGCATCGCGCTGGACGACGTGATCGTCGACGCCTGCTGCATGAAGCTGGTGATCAACCCCTGGCAGTTCGATTGCCTGGTCACCACCAATCTGTTCGGGGACATCCTCTCCGACCTGTGCGCCGGGCTGGTCGGCGGCCTGGGCATGGCGCCCGGCGCCAACATCGGCCAGGACGCGGCGATTTTCGAGGCCGTGCACGGCTCGGCGCCGGACATCGCCGGCAAGGGCATCGCCAACCCGGTGGCGCTGATGCTGGCCGCCGGCATGATGCTCGACCACGTGGGCCTGAAGGACAAGGGCGAGCGCCTGCGCCGCGCCATCGAGCGCAGCCTCAACGCCGACGGCGTGCGCACCGGCGACCTCGGCGGCAAGGCCGACACCAGGACCTTCGCTTCCGCCGTGGTGGCGCGGCTCGGCGATTCCTGAACGACATCCGGGGATTCCCTAGAATGCCGGCGGCCCCGCCGATGGTCGGCGCGCGCCACCGCACGCCATGAATCCTGCCGCCAACGATTTCATCCTCACCCTGTCCTGCGCCGATGCCAAGGGCATCGTCTATTCGGTGTCCGGCGTGCTGTACCAGGCCGGATGCAACATCCTGGATTCGCAGCAGTTCGGCGACCCCGCCACGGGTCTGTTCTTCATGCGGGTGCACTTCTCGGCGCCGTCCCACCTGGACGGCGCCGAGAAGGTCGAGCTCCTGTTCACCGACCTGCGCCAGCGCTTCGGCATGCAGGCGCAGATCCACTGCGTGGCGCGGCGCGAGCGCGTGCTCATCGCGGTGAGCCGCCAGGCGCATTGCCTCAACGACCTGCTGTTTCGCTGGCGCGCCGGGCAGATTCCCATGGACGTGGTGGGCGTGGTGTCCAATCACCGCGACTGCGCCTCGCTGGCGGCGCACTACGAAGTGCCCTTTCACCACGAACCGCTGGTCGCAGGGGCGGACGCGCAGACCAAGCGCGCGCAGGAATTGCGCATCGAGGCCCTGATGCGCGAGCAGGGGGTCGAGCTGCTGGTGCTCGCGCGCTACATGCAGATCCTGAGCGCCGAGTTCTGCGCCGCGCTGGACGGACGCGCCATCAACATCCACCACTCCTTCCTGCCCAGCTTCAAGGGCGCGCGCCCGTACCGCCAGGCGCATGAGCGCGGCGTGAAGCTGATCGGGGCCACCGCGCACTACGTGACGCCGGAGCTGGACGAGGGCCCTATCATCGAGCAGGACGTGCAGCGCGTGGACCACGGCCTGGACGCCGAGGAGCTGACCTCGGTGGGGCAGGACGTGGAAAACCAGGTGCTGGCGCGCGCGGTGCGCTGGCATGTGGAGCACCGCATCCTGCGCAACGGCCACAAGACCGTCGTGTTCAAGTGAAGCCTCGCGGCCCGAGCCGCGCCTGGAGTCGCCCATGCCTCGCAACCCCCCCGTGACCAGCGGGCCGCTGAGTTCCGCCGAAGCCGCCGAAGCCGCCTTCTACGAGGCCCTGCAGGCCGGCGACGCCGAGGCCGTGATGCGGGTGTGGAGCGACGATGACGAGCCGGTGTGCATACATCCCGGAGGCGCGCGCCTGGTCGGCGCCGCGGCGATTCGAGCGAGTTTCGAGCAATTGCTGGGCGGTGGCGCGCTTCCCGTCGCCCCCGAGTGCGTGCTGCGCACCGTCACCATGGGCTGCGCGGTGCACAACGTGGTCGAGCGCGTGAGCCTGCCACCCGGCGCCTCCGCGGCTTTCGCCTGCGTGCTGGCCACCAATGTGTACCTGCGCACGCCGCAGGGCTGGCGCCTGGTGCTGCATCACGCCAGCCCCGGCACCCTGGAGGAGGCCGGCGAGCTGCTGGCCCAGTCCGAGCGCCTGCATTGAGGCGCGCCGAGGGCACCGCATCATGGATGAGCAGGTGCTCCAGGCCATGCGCCGCTGGCCCCGGGTTCCGGCCTGCGCGGGCTGGCTGGGGCTGGATGCGCGCGGCCAGTGGTGGATTCGCGACGCCCAGGCGCTGCCCTGGCCGCGGCGCGAGGACGGCGCCCTGGACAAGCAGGGCGCCAGCCGGCTGCTGCACGAGGGTCTGTGCGCCTTCGTCGGGCGCAACTACCAGCCCGATGCGCAGGGTTGCTGGTACTTCCAGAACGGGCCGCAGCAGGTCTACGTGGAACTCGAGGTCGCGCCGCTGATCCTGCGCCTGCAGGTCGACGGGCAGGGTGCGCGCTGGAGCACGCACACCGGCGCGCACTGCGAGCCGCGCCAAGCCTGGCTGGACGGGCGCGGGCGCGTGTGGCTGGGAACCCAGGCCGGCCCGGGCCTGCTGCACAGCCTGGACATGGTGCTGCTGGAGCCCTGGCTCGACGACTCGCTGTCCAGCCTGCGCCTGCCCGGCGGCGCAGCGCTGGAGCTGCAGCCGCTGGACGCGGCGGACATCGAGGAGCGCCTGGGATTTCGCGCCAGCCCCTCCGCGTCGGCGCGCTGGAGCTGAGCCCGCGCGCCGGCGGCGCCGGCGCGGCCCTAGCGGATCCTGCTTCCTACTTGGCGGCGGCGACCATGTAGTCGACCGCGGCCTTCACGTCGGCGTCGCTGGCCGTGCTGCCGCCCTTGGGCGGCATCATGCCGCGTTTGCCCGTGTAGCCGTGCAGCGCGCGCTCGTACAGCGTGGGCATGCCCTGGGCGATGATCGGGGCCCAGTCGGACTTGTCGCCGAACTTGGGTGCTCCGGCAATCCCGGCGCCGTGGCAGGCGATGCAGGTGCTTTCGTAGACCTTCTTGCCCGCATCGGCCACCGTGGTTCCGCCGGCTGCGGGAGCGGCGCCGGCCGCCGGGGCGCTGGCCGCCGACGGGCTGGCAGCGCTGGCCTGCGCCACCGGCGCGATGCGCTGCTCGGTGGAGGCGGCGGAGGCGGCCGAGGCGGCGGAGACCTGCGTGCCCACCGCCTCGGAGGAGGCGGGCGGCGCGGTTTCGTCGGCGATGAAGTGGGCGATCAGCACCAGGATGATCACGGGCACCGCGAAGCCCACCAGCAGGATCACGATCAGCTTGCGCAGGGTGGGGGCGAAGGGCAGGGCCCCGTGCGAAGCGTCGGCGGGCGCGGCATGGCCCTTGGAGTGTTTGGAGTCGTGTGCGCTCATGGTCGGTGCAAAAAGGTCATGAATGGCCCGGTCCCCCCGCGAGGGCCGCGCCGCAGTTGCGAGCTGCATGATAGGACGCCCGCGAGGCCCTGGGCAGGCGCGACGTCCTGGTGCACCGCGGCATGTGCGCGGAGTTGACCATCGTCAGCACATGCCGGGCCCTGTCGTGGCAATCGCGCGGGCGCGCGGCGAAGCGCGCCTCGCGGGGCCCGCGCAAGGCCTCGGCTAGGCGTTACACTGTCGGTTTGGCCCGGAACTGCGCTCCGGCGCCATGCGCCCGTAGCTCAGTGGATAGAGTATTGGCCTCCGAAGCCAAGGGTCGCTGGTTCGATCCCAGCCGGGCGCGCCATCTTCAATTCTTGCCGTTCAAAGTTGCCCGAGGTCTTGAACGGCAAGGAAAAAACCGGGGTTCTAAGCCCCTGTTTTTTCGTGTACGCCAGACGGTCCGCAAAGGCCAGCTTGAGGACGGTTCGCTTGTCCTCGATGCGGTCAGAAGTCGGCCTGCAACTGGAAGCGGCCCGAGGCGTAGCCCTCAAGGGCCTCTTGCACGATGGACGCGAGTGGCTCGTTGCGCACAAGCATGTTGCCGCGCCCGCTGACGCGCTGGGATCGGTAGCCGACCGGGCAGGCAAACGGCCAGTAGCCCTTCAATAGACGCGCCCGCATGCGGTTGCGCGTCTGCTCAGCGTTCTTGCGACGCTGGTGCTGCGCCACGGTCGCAAGGATGTATTCCTGCAATTCACTGTCCCGGCGCAGGGTCTATGTGCGGCTGGCACCCGCAGGGCTGAAACGCCAGTGGAGGAACCGGCTCGATTCCCGGTTTACGGACGCGAAGAACCTGTGCCGGAACCGTCGGCAAAGGCCGTCCGGGCGGCTCCCGGAGGGAAGCGCGGTGCGCACGCCCATCTTGATCTGTACGGACAAATGGCGTACAATAAAACTGTGACCGTGAATCCATCGCAGCGAGGCCGCCCATGCTGAACACGCCTGAAACCCACGACAAGACGCGCAACGCGCGCCTGGAGGCGCGCGTATCCAGCGATCAGAAGGACTTTTTCCAGCGAGCCGCCACGCTGACCGGGCGCACCTTGAGCGAACTCGTCATCGACAGTACCCAAGAAGCAGCGGCGAAGATCGTGCAAGAGCACGAGGTCATCCGCCTGTCCCGCACGGAGCAGATCGCCTTCGTCAGTGCCTTGCTGGCACCGTCCGAACCGGGCGCGCGTCTCAAGAAAGCGGTCCAGAGCTACCGTCAGAAGGCGGGGCTGTGATTGGCCCTCGCACTTCTCCCGGAACACATCCATCCGCTTGAAAAGGCGCATGACCGCAAGTCCTTCGACTGCGGCAACGAAGACCTGAATCGCTATCTGCGGGAGCAGGCGAGGCAGGACGCCGAAAAGCGCGTCGCCGCGCCTTTCGTCTTCACGCAGCCGGGCAGCAAAGCGGTGCTCGGCTTCTACACCCTCTCAGCCTCCATCATCCCCGTTGATGAGCTGCCGCCCGACCTGATGAAGCGGCTGCCGCGCTACGGGCAACTGCCGGTCACTCTGCTCGGCAGGCTTGCGGTGGACCGCACGGTCGGCGGTCAGGGTGTCGGGGAGTTCCTCCTCGTGGACGCCCTGCGCCGCAGCCTTGAAGCCGCGCAGCAGATCGCGGCCATGGCGGTGATCGTGGATGCGAAGGACGCGCGGGCAGAGAGCTTCTATCGGCATTTTGACTTCCAGCCGTTCCAGCAAACCCCCTTGCGCCTGTTCCTGCCCATGGGGCAGATTGCGAAATTGTTCGTGGAGACGGCGTAGACCTGTCCCCGGAAGTCGATGGCGATGATTGACCTACGGTCGCCGACCGCCAGCGCGTAGCCGCGCTCGGCCAAGGCCGCCTTGTAGGCCTGGCCGGAGTCGGAGGCGGCCCAGCATTGCTGGAACATCGCCTTCAGGGCTTTCGGGTCTTGCTTGGCGCTTCTGGCCTGTTCCCATTCGGCCCGCGTGAAGTTGCGCGGGTCGCGCTCGCGGCTGGCGCTGAGGCCGCGCGGCATGGCCCAGGGAGAAGAGGAATTGCTTCGCCCGGGTTCCCCGGCTGACCGCCTCGGCTTCCCGGAAGGCGGACACCAGATCGTCCGATGCAAAGCCGCGAAGCTCGTGGACTTCGAAGTGCTCGTTCAATCGGCGGACGGTCGAGGCTCATGGCTTGGCCTCCAACGTCTTCCGCAGCGCGGGTGAGTTCAGGCGGGTGAGTTCGGCATGGCAGTTGGCAAGTTCTTGAAGGATGGCATCATGCGGGCTCGAGCTTTCTCCCCCCGGGCGCGGGTCGGGACAATGCAGGCTTGCGCAACGCAAGGCCACGGCCGTGTCCAGCGGCAGGGTCCGATCGGCAAATTCCCGCAGCACCTGCCTGTCCATCCAGGCCCTCAGACGCCCGCCCTGCGCCTTGTCGCGGCGTTCGACCAGCAGGATGCCCAGTTCGAGTTCCATGATCGTGACCGCGGAGACATAGAAGCTGGCCGCATCCACGCCGCCAAGCCAGGCGACGACCCGGGAGTCGGCGCGCCCGTCTCCCGCCTTGCGCAGTTCCGAGATGACGTGGGTGTCGAGCAGGTACATCAGTCGAAGTCAGCCGGCCTCGGCAATTCGGCCGGGCGTGGAATCGCCAGGTCGATCTCCGGCAACCCTGGCATGGACAGGGCGTCGACGATGCTTCGATGGCTGGGTACCAGGCGCCTGTAGTCGTCGATGCTGAGCAGTACATGCGCCGGGTGTCCCCGATCCGTGATGAACACCGCCCCCTTTTCAGCGGCTCGCTTCGCGCGTGTCACATGCTGATTGAATTCACGGCTGGACAGGGTGGTCGTGCGCATGGACGAATACTCCCCACAAGGAATGTAGGTGTGTTACTACATTCTGCCGGGGAGCTCGCCCCAGCCTGGAATGCCCGAGGGGCTTTCGTGCGCACGGGCGCGACGCCGCCTATTCTTGTGCGGTGACGGCGGCGGGTTCACCCCAGCGGCCCAGGCCCGGAACCCGCGGCACGCGGCCAGGGCCCGGCTGCCGGCGCTGGCCGAGGCATCCGGGAGTACGCCATGAGCGAAGGCAAGGCAGCGCAGCAGGTGGTGCCGCCCATCGGCATCGCCGCCAGCGGCATGCGCAGGGAGTCCGACTCCATGGGCAGCATCGAGGTGCCGGCCATGCGCTACTGGGGCGCGCAGACCCAGCGCAGCCTGGTGCATTTCCGCATCGGCGAGCAGCGCATGCCCCTGCGCCTGTACCACGCCTACGGCTACGTGAAAAAGGCGGCGGCCCTGGTGCACCAGGCCGCGGGGCGTCTGGACGCCAGGCGCGCAGGGGCCATCGTCCAGGCGGCCGACGAGGCCATCGCCGGCCTGCTGGACGAGGAATTCGTGCTGCCCCTGTGGCAAAGCGGCTCGGGCACCCAGACCAACATGAACGTCAACGAGGTGCTGTCCAACCGAGCCACGCAGATTCTCGGCGGTGCCATCGGATCGCGGGATCCGGTGCACCCGAACGACCATGTGAACCTGGGTCAGTCGTCCAACGACACCTTCCCCACCGCCATGCACCTGGCCACGCTGCTGGCCATCGACCAGGAGCTGCTGCCCCGGGTGGAGGCGCTGGCCGGCTGCATCGAGCACAAGGCCGCGCAGTGGATGGACGTGGTCAAGACGGGGCGCACCCACCTGCAGGACGCCACGCCGCTGACCGTCGGCCAGGAGTGGTCCGGCTACGCCCGGCAGATCCGCGACGCGCTGCGCGGCCTCGAATCGGCCAGGCCGGGCCTGTGCGAGCTGGCCGCCGGGGGCACGGCGGTGGGCACGGGCCTGAACGCCCCCCCGCATTTCGGCCGTGACATGGCCGCCAGGCTGGCCGAGCTGACCGGCATGCCCCTGGTCAGCGCGCCGAACAAGTTCGCGGCGCAGGCCTCGCTGGACGCCATGGTGCGGGTCATGGGGGCGCTGCGCGGCCTGGCCGTCGCGCTGATCAAAATCGCCAACGACATGCGCTGGCTGGCCTCGGGGCCGCGCTGCGGGCTGGGGGAGTTGATCCTGCCGGCCAACGAACCGGGCTCGTCCATCATGCCCGGCAAGGTCAACCCGAGCCAGTGCGAGGTGATGGTCATGGTGTGCATACAAGTCATCGGCCTGGACAACGCCGTGGCCTTCGCGGGCTCCCAGGGAAACTTCGAGCTCAATGCGATGCGCCCCATCATCATCGATAACGTGCTGCAAGCACTGCGAATGCTTGGGGATGCAAGCGAAAGATTCCACGAATATTCGGTGCGAGATACCCAACTCGACCGCGCGCGCATCCAGGCCTGGGTCGGACAGTCGCTGATGCTGGTGACGGCGCTGGCACCGATGCTCGGCTACGACCGGGCCGCCGCCATCGCGCACCTGGCGCGGGAACAGGGCCTGAGCCTGCGCGAGGCGGCGCTGCGCTCGGGCCTGATCGACGCGCGCAGCTTCGATGCCGTGGTCCGCCCCGAGGCCATGGTCGGCCGCGGGCCTGGCTGAGACCGAGGCGGCTCGGAGGCCGCAGGCCCTCGAGCCGACGCAGCGGCGCGCCCGGCCCTGAGCCTGCTCAGACGCAGTCGGCGATGCGCGGCAGGTTCTGGAAGGCCGGTTTCGAGAACAGGTAGCCCTGGAACAGCGCGACGCCCTCGTGCAGGAAGAAGTCGCGCTCGCCCGGCGTCTCGACCCCCTCGACCACCAGCGCGATGCGCAGTTCCTGCGCCAGGCGTACGACCGAGCGGGCGATGGCCTGGCGCGCGGGCTGGGTGTCCACGTCGCGCACCAGGTCCATGTCCAGCTTGATCAGGTCGGGCTGGAAATCCGACAGCAGGCGCAGGCCCGCGTAGCCGGCTCCGAAATCGTCGATGGCGGTGAGAAAGCCCTGCCGGCGATATTCGCGCAGGATCTCGGCGAACCAGGGGCCGTCCTCGATGCGTTCGCCCTCCGTGACCTCGAACACGATGCTCGACACCTCCAGCCCGCGCTTGCGCGCGGCCTGCAGCGTGGTCTGGATGCAGACTTCCGGCCGGTACACCGCGTGGGGCAGGAAGTTGATGGACAGCTTCTCGCCCCCGCGTTCGAGCAGGCCGAAGTCGCAGGCGAGATCGATGGCCTTGACCCGGCAGGCCTGGTCGAAGCTGTAGCGCGTGGCTTCACCGATGCGCTCGAGCACGCTCGCGGCGGACTGCCCCGAGGGGCCGCGCACCAGCGCTTCGTGGGCGAAGATGCGCCGCGCGGGAAGGTCGACGATGGGCTGGTAGGCGAAGCTGAAATCCAGCTCGTTGCGCATACCGTTGCCGCAGATGCTGCAGTTCTCCTGGTCGCCCCCGCAGTGGGGCGTCGCTTCAGCGGGAGGGCCGGCTTCGTGTGCTCCCTGCTTGTGCGTACTCATGTGCCATGTCCTCCCAGCCCGAGCCTTGCGCAAGCGTAGCGCAAGCGCCAAGGCGATGAATCACGGATATCCCGACCTGGAACTCGCCGGGTCGTGCAATGTCTTGTCACGTTCAGGTCTGCTGCCGGTGACTACCGGCTACTGCCAATACGTGTCGGCGTCGGTGATGCCCCAGTCCGCCGGGTTCTCGGGGCCGGCGATCCGGTCCTGGCAGCCCGGCCGGGCCAGGTCGACCAGGGTCGGTTGCACATAGGCGCGGGTCTTCGCCGAGAAGAAGCCGCGCACCCGCGGTGTCAGCAGCGAGGACTCGCCCTGTTCGACCACCACGCCCATCAGCCCCGACTCCAGGCGCACCAGGCTGCCCACGGGATAGATGCCCACGCTTTTGACGAAGGCGGCGAAGACCCTCGGATCCAGGTGCGAGCCGGTCCAGCGGGCCATGTTGCGCAGCGACTCCGCCGGGTCCCAGCCCTTCTTGTAGGGGCGGTTGGACGTGACGGCATCGTAGACGTCGCATACCGCGCCCATGCGCGCGACCAGGGAGATGGCGTCGCCGGCCAGGCCGTCGGGGTAGCCGCTGCCGTCCATCTTCTCGTGGTGATGCAGGCACACGTCCAGCGCGGCCTCGCCCATGCCGCGCACCTGGCGCAGCATGTCCCAGCCGTGACGGGGGTGGGTCTTCATGACGGCGAATTCGCGCTCGCTGAGCTTGCCGGGCTTGTTCAGGATGTCCGGCGGGATGCGCGCCTTGCCCAGGTCGTGCAGCAGGCCGGCCGTTCCGGCCTCGCGAACCTGCTCGTCCGCAAGTCCCAGCTGGCGGCCCAGCGCGATCATCAGCGCGCAGACCGCCACCGAGTGCATGTAGGTGTACTCGTCGCTGGTCTTGAGCCGCGCCACGCTGATCAGGGCCCAGGGGTTGCGCTGCAGCGAGGCGGCGATGTCCTCGACCAGGGTGCCGGCCATCTGGGGGTCGATGGCGCGCCCGAGCCTGGCCTCGGCGAACAGCGCCCGCATCCTCACCCTGGAGTCTTCATACAACTTGCGGGCGCGTCCCAGCTCCGCGGCCATGTCCACCCGGCTGGGCTGGGGCGCCGCGAGCGCGGGCTCCGGAGTCGATCCGCAAGAGGCCGGCCGAGGCGGCTCGGGCTCCCGAGGCGCCGGCGCCTGCCCTGGCTGGCGCGCCTCGGGCAGGTCCATTCCCCTGTCGGTATCGATCCACAGCTCGGGAATGCCTGAATCCAGGATCTTGCGCAGATCCTCCGGATCTTCCAGCAAGAAGGAGCTGCGCCAGAAGGGGTGCGCAAGCCACGGGCCCTCGAATTTCTGGATGAACATTCCTGGCCGTGCGAGCTCGGCTGGAATCTTCTTCAACATGTTGTCGTTCCTTCCCAGGACATGTGCCGACGCATCGGGCCCGCGCCCTGACTCCCGGGCCGTGATCCGCCCACACGCAGTGTCGCAGCTTGCCGAGGCGAGCGTCGAGCCCTCGGGGCCGCAAAGTGTCGTGCAATGCCCAAAATTTCACGAATTTCCCCTCGCGTTGTGGGCACGGCCTGGTCTATGCTTGGGGCCTCGGGATCCTCGCGGGGGAGGGCGCGGATGGTCGACGTGCTCGTGATCGGAGGCGGCAACGCAGCCCTGTGCGCGGCGCTGACCGCGCGCGAGGCGGGCGCCACGGTGCTGATGCTGGAGGCCTCGCCGCGCGCATGGCGCGGCGGCAATTCCCAGCACACGCGCAATCTTCGCTGCATGCATGACGCGCCGCAGGACGTGCTGCTCGACGCCTACCCCGAGGAGGAATTCTGGCAGGACCTGCTCAAGGTCACCGCCGGGCAGACCGACGAGGCCCTGGCGCGCCTGGTCATCCGTGACTCGTCCACCGTGCGGCCCTGGATGCGGCGCCACGGAGTGCACTTCCAGCCTTCGCTGTCGGGTGCCTTGCACACCGCGCGCACCAATGCCTTTTTCATGGGCGGGGGCAAGGCCCTGGTGAACGCCTACTACCGCAGCGCCGAGACCCTGGGCGTGCAGGTTCGTTACGAGGCGCCGGTCACGCGCATCGAGCTCGAGGGCGAACGTTTTCTCGCGGCCTGGGTGGGCGGCGAGCGCATCGCCGCGCGAAGCTGCGTGCTGGCCGCCGGTGGATTCGAATCCAACCGCGAATGGCTGCGCGAGGCCTGGGGGCGCAACGAGCGCGGCGAATACCCCTCGGACCAGTTCCTGATCCGCGGCACGCGTTTCAACACCGGCGTGCTGCTGCGCTTCATGCTCGACGCCGGCGCCGACTCCGTCGGAGACCCGACCCAGGCGCACATGGTGGCCATCGACGCGCGTGCGCCGCTGTACGACGGCGGCATCTGCACCCGCATCGACTGCGTGTCCCTGGGGGTGGTGGTGAACCGCGACGCGCAGCGCTTCTACGACGAAGGCGAGGATTTCTGGCCCAAGCGCTATGCCATCTGGGGCCGCCTGGTGGCGCAGCAGCCCGGCCAGACGGCCTGGTCCATCATCGACGCCAAGGCCGTCGGGCGCTTCATGCCCCCGGTGTTCCCGGGCACGCGGGCGCAGACCCTGCCCGAACTGGCGCGCGCGCTGGGCCTGCCCGAGCAGGAGCTGCTGGCTACCCTGCACGCCTACAACGCCGCCTGCCGCCCGGGCAGCTTCGACCATACCCGGCTCGACGACTGTCGCACCGAAGGGCTGTCTCCGGCCAAGAGCCACTGGGCGCTACCCATCGACAAGGCTCCCTTCACCGCCTATGCGCTGCGTCCGGGCGTGACCTTCACCTACCTCGGCCTGCGCACCGACGAGACGGCCGCCGTGCGCTTCGGCGACCGTCCCAGCCCGAACCTGTACGTGGCTGGCGAGATGATGGCCGGCAATGTGCTGGGGCGGGGCTACACGGCCGGCGTGGGCATGAGCATCGGCACCGCCTTCGGGCGCATCGCGGGCCAGCGCGCGGCCCGGTCGGCGCTTGGGCAGGCGCGGCATGCGGCAGCTTGAGCAACTGGTGCTGCAGGCGCGCGCCGAGGCCGGCGGGCACGAGCACGTGGATGCGGTGGAGGAGGCTTCGCGCATCCTGCAGATCTGCAACGCCTGCCGCTATTGCGAGGGCTTTTGCGCGGTGTTCCCGGCGATGACCCGGCGCCTGCAGTTCGACGCCTCCGACGTGGACTACCTGGCCAACCTGTGCCACAACTGCGGCGCCTGCCTGCATGCCTGCCAGTACGCACCGCCGCACGAGTTCGCGGTGAACGTGCCGCGCACCCTGGCGAGGGTGCGCCTGCGCAGCTATGCGCGCCTGGCCTGGCCGCCTGCGCTCGGAACCCTGTACGAGCGCAACGGCCTGGTCGTGGCCCTGGCCCTGGCCGGGGGCACTTCCGGTTTCGCGCTGCTGGCGCTGGCCCTGCGCGGCACGCTGGTCAGTGCGCCTGCGGGCGCGGACTTCTACACCGTGTTCCCCCACGGCCTGCTGGCCTGGGTGTTCACCCTGGCCTTCGCCTGGGCGCTGCTCGCGCTGGGCCTGGGCGTGCTGCGCTTCTGGCGCGAACTCGAGCCGGGCGCGCCGGGCCCGGCGGCGCTGGGCGAGGCCGCCGGCGCGGTGGCCACCCTGCGCTACCTGGGCGGCGGCCACGGCGAGGGCTGCAACAACGAGGACGACGCCTTCTCGCTGGCGCGCCGGCATTTCCACCAGGCCACCTTCTACGGATTCGGGCTGTGTTTCGCGGCCACCTCGGTGGCCACCGTCTACCACTACCTTTCGCACCGGGAGGCGCCCTACGCCTACACCAGCCTGCCCGTGCTGCTGGGCCTGGCCGGCGGCGTGCTGATGGTGCTGGGCTGCACGGGCCTGCTGGGCCTGAACCTGCGTCGCCACCCGCTGCAGGGCGACCCGGCGCAGCGACCCATGGACCTGGGTTTCATCGCCTTGCTGCTGGCGGTGGCGCTCAGCGGCCTGGCGCTGGCGGCGTGGCGGGCCGGCCCGGCCATGCCCTCGCTGCTGGCCCTGCACCTGGGGGCGGTGATGGCCCTGTTCCTGACCCTGCCCTACGGCAAGTTCGCGCATGCGCCCCTGCGCGCGGCGGCCCTGTTGCGCTGGGCCGTCGAGCGTCGCCGGCCCGGCAGTCTGGAACTGTCGGAGGAATGATCCCCTCGATCTCGCCCACGGCCGTGCGCAGCCCGCGCGCAGGGCGCGCGGCACAAGCCGGAAGAGTCGTCCCCAAGCGACCCTCGAACATCCCCACAAGCGGCGCAAAGCCGATCGGAGACCTTTCATGACAACAAGCGCAACAGACGTGGCCACGCCTTCCCGGGACGACATCTATCGGGTGGCGCTGGCAAGCATCATCGGTTCCGTGATCGAGCAGTACGACTTCCTGGTCACCGGGATCATCGCCGCCACGGTCTGGGGGGGCGTGTTCTTCAAGCTGCCCAGCCTGGCGGCGGTATCCGCCGCGATCGCCGTCTACGGCCTGGGCATCGTGATCCGTCCGGTGGGGGCCTTCATCTTCGGCAACATCGCCGACCGCCGCGGCCGCAAGGACGCCATGGTCTGGGCGCTGTTGCTCATGGGGGTGAGCACCCTGCTCATCGGGCTGACCCCGACCTACGACTCCATCGGGGTGGCCGCGCCGGTGCTGCTGATCGTGTTCCGGCTGGCGCAGGGCATCAGCTTCGGCGCGGAGTTCGGAACCGCCTCGACCTGGGTGGTCGAACAGGCCGCCAAGAGCTCCAACCGTGCCTTCTGGGGGGCCTGGGTGGGCTTCGCGATCCCCATCGGGCTGCTGCTGGGCTTCGGCTCGGTGATCATCGTGCGCTCGTCGATGGCGCCGGCCGAGTTCGTGGCCTGGGGCTGGCGCATCTTCTTTTTCATCGGTTTCGCGGTGGCCATCGTGGGCATCGTGATCCGCGCGCGGTCCATGGACAGTTTCGTGTTCGAGCGCTTCCAGAAGGACCGCCAGACCCTGTCCAGCCCGGCCGCGCAGGTCTGGAAGGAAATGCCCCTGCGCATCCTGCGCACCTCGCTGGTCAATGCCATGTTCGGCGGCGCCTTCTTTCTCAGTTTCGTGTTCGGCACCGGCTACATGAAGGCCGTGGGTTTCACGGGCACCCAGGCCGAGACGGTGGGCCTGATCGCCGCCGCCTCGATGCTGGTGTTCATGGTCATCGGCGCCAAGCTGGCCGACCGCATCAACCGGCGCACCGTGCTGCTGGTGTCGGCGGTGGTGTTCCTGGTGTGGGCGATTCCCTACTTCTACCTGCTCAACACCCATGATTTCGCCCTGGCGGTGCTGGCCGAGGTGGTCGGCTTCGGCTTCGTGTTCGGCTTCGGCTACGGCGCCATCCCGACCTTCTACACGGAGAACTTTCCCACCCGCTACCGCGCCTCGGGGGCCAGCGCCGGCTACCAGGTGTCGCAGGTCTACGGCGGCGGTCTGATCCCCATCGTCGCCGGCCTGATCCTGCATGCCTACGGCATCCACAAGGCCTGGCTGTACATCGGCATGTTCGTGATGGTCTACGCGGTGCTGGCCATCCTGGCCATCCTGGCCACGCCGGAAACCAAGGGCGTCGACCTGGAGGCCTGAGCGCGCAGCGCAGGCCCTGGCGATGTTTCCCGTGGCGCGCGCGCTGAGTGCGCAGATGTGGGCGGCGCTGGGCGGCGATCCCGCGCGCCTGGGGCGCCTGCGCCTGGTGGGCGAGGGCGCGCTGCCCGGGGCCTTCGCGGTCAGTGATTTCGCGGCGGCTTCCGTCGCCTGCGCGGCGCTGGCGGCTGATGAGTTGCAGGCCCTGGCCAGCGGCCGGCGCGGCGGAGCTGGCGCGGGCGTGGAGGTGGATCGCCGGCTGGCCGCGTTGTGGTTCGGCGCGTCGCTGCGCCCCCAGGGCTGGATGCCGCCCCCGGCGCGCGATTCGCTCACCGGCGACTACGCCTGCGCCGACGGCTGGATCCGTCTGCATTGCAACGCGCCGCATCATCGCGAGGCGGCCTGTCGCGTGCTCGGCCTGGATGCCGGTGCCGACGCATCGCGCGCCACGCCGCAGGTGGCGCCCTGGCAGGGCGCTCGGCTGGAGCAGGCCGTGGTGGAGGCCGGGGGCTGCGCCGCCTGGATGCGCGAGACCGCGGCCTGGCGCGCGCACCCGCAGGGAGCCGCGTTGCGCGCGCAGCCTCTGGTGCTGCGCGAGTCGGTGCCGGCGCCGCCGCTGGCCTGGGCCCCCGTTGCGGGCAGGCCGCTGCAGGGCCTGCGCGTGCTGGACCTGACCCGCGTGCTGGCCGGCCCCGTATCCACCCGCGTGCTGGCCGGTCTGGGCGCCACGGTGCTGCGCATCGATGCGCCGCAATGGGAGGAGCCGGGCGTGGTCCCCGACGTCACGCGGGGCAAGCGCTGCGCCCGGCTGGACCTGAAGACCCCGCAGGGCCTGGAGACCTTCATCCATCTGCTGGGCGACGCCGACGTGTTCGTGCATGGCCTGCGTCCGGGAGCGCTGGAATCCCTGGGCCTGGGCGCGGCGGCCCGCCAGGGCCTGCGCGCCGGCCTGATCGACGTCTGCCTGGACGCCTATGGCTGGGCCGGCCCCTGGGCGGCGAGGCGGGGTTTCGACAGCCTGGTGCAGATGAGCTGCGGCATCGCCGAGGCCGGCATGCGCCAGGCCGGGGCGAGCCGGCCGCTGCCCCTGCCGGTGCAGGCCCTGGACCACGCCACCGGCTATCTCATGGCGGCCGCCGTGATGCGCGGGCTGAGCCTGCGCGCGCAGGGCGGCGGCGCGATGCGTGCGCGCCTGTCGCTGGCGCGCAGCGCCGAGCTGCTGCTCGACAGCCCGACCCCCGAGCCGCGGGCGGCCCACGCTGCGCAAGGCGAGGTCGACCTGGAGCCGGCGGTGGAGCGCACCCCCTGGGGGCCGGCGCGGCGCCTTCGCGCGCCCTGGCGCATCGAGGGCGTGGACACGCGCTGGGAACTGCCCGCGGCCGAGCTCGGAAGTTCCCCGGCGCGCTGGCCCTGAGCCGGCGGGGCCGGCGCGGGGTGCGCACTCAGGCCTGGTACAGCGCGGCGTAGTCGTCGCGCAGGCGGCGCTTGAGCAGCTTGCCGCTGGGGTTCTTGGGCAGCGCGTCCAGGAACACCACCTTTTTCGGCGCCTTGAAATGCGCCAGCGCGCTCTCGCAATGCGCGATCAGCGCGGCCTCGTCGAGCTGCTGGCCGGACTTGAGCACGACGAAGGCGGTGACGGCCTCGATCCAGCGCGGATGCGGCAGCGCCACCACCGCGGCCTCGCTGACCTGCGGCAGCAGGTAGATGCATTCCTCGACCTCGCGGCTGGCCACGTTCTCGCCGCCGGTCTTGATCATGTCCTTCTTGCGGTCGACCACGTACAGGTAGCCCTGCGCATCCAGGCTGCCGAGGTCGCCGGAGTGGAACCAGCCTCCTTCGAAGGCCTGCTCGGTCTTCGCCTGGTCGCGGAAATACCCGCTCATCAGCTGCGGCGAGCGATGCACGATCTCGCCCACCTCGCCGGGCGCCACGTCGCGCATCTGCTCGTCCACCACGCGGGTGCGCACGTTCAGCGCCGCGCGCCCCGCCGAGCCGGGCTTGCGCAACTGGTCCTCGGGTTGCAGCAGGGTGGCCAGGGGCGCGATCTCGGTCTGCCCGTACAGGTTCCACAGCCGCACCCGGGGCAGGCGTTGCGCCAGTTCGCGCAACACCTGCACCGGCATGATCGACGCTCCGTAGTAGCCCTTGCGCAGGCTGCCCAGGTCGGTGGTGTCGAAGTCGGGGCAGCGCAGCAGCCCGATCCACACCGTGGGCGGCGCGAAAAACGAGCTGATGCGATGCTGTCCGATCAGCGCCAGCAGGCCCTGGGGCGAGGGCTGGGCGGTGATCACGTTGCTGGCGCCCACATAGACCGCCGGGCCGAGGAACACGTCGAGCTGCGCGCAGTGGAACAGCGGCAGCGCGTGCAGCAACAGGTCCTCGGAGTCGATGTCGGCGCCGACCACGCAGCTGACGTATTCCCACAGCAGAGCCTCGTGGCTGAGCACGGCGCCCTTGGGGGCCGACTCGGTGCCGCTGGTGTAGACGATCTGCGCGGCCTCCGAGCCCTGCAGCGCCGGCTGGGGCGCCTCGCCCTGCACCCGCAGCAACTCGGTCCAGTCGATCATGCCCTGCGCGGGCTGGGTGGCGCGCTCGGACTCCAGCCACACGAAATGGCGCACCGAGCTGGCCCGCGCGGCCTCGCGCGCCACCGGCGCGAACTCGCTGTCACTGGCCAGCAGCATGGATTCGGAATGGCGCAGGATGAAGCCGGCCTCGGCCGGGCCCAGCATGAAGTTCACCGGCACCAGCACCGCGCCCAGGCGGGCCAGCGCGAAACGCATGGCCGCGAAGGCGTGGGAGTTGCGCGACAGCAGCGCCACGTGGCTGCCCCGCTGCACGCCCAGGGCATGCAGGCCGCGGGCCAGGCGCTCGCATACGTCGGCGAACTGCGCGTAGCTCCAGCGCGTGTCCCCGCAGGCGATGGCCAGGCGCTGCGGGTGCCGCGCCGCGCTGCGCTCCAGCAGGTCGAACAGGGTCTGGCTGCGCGCCGGCATGATCATGGCTAGGGCCTCGTAGAGTCCACGGATCGTGGTCCGGGACGATTCTGGGTCGGGCGCGTAACTCTTGGCAACAAGGGTTGCCCCTGGGTCCTGCGCTGCATCAAAGCTCGCTAGGCTCGCAAATGAGCACAATGAACCCCACAAGAGGCGAGGAGACATCCATGAGCGACAGTGCGTCCGCGCAGGCCTTCCTGCAGGCCCGGGACTTCCTGCTGCGCCATCGCAGCGATTACGACAGCGCCTACGCCGGCTTTCGCTGGCCGCGGCTGGATCACTTCAACTGGGCGCTGGACTACTTCGATCCCATGGCGCGCGGCAACCAGACGCCGGCGCTGTGGATCGTCGACGAGGACGGGCGCCAGGACAAACTGAGTTTCGAGCAGATGTCCCGGCGCTCCTCGCAGGCCGCCAACTGGTTGCGCGGCCTGGGCGTGCGGCGCGGCGACCGCGTGTTGCTGCTGCTGCCCAACGAGGTGGCGCTGTGGGAATGCATGCTCGCCTGCATCAAGCTGGGCGCGGTGATCGTGCCCACCACCACCCTGGTCAGCGTGGACGACCTGCGCGACCGTTTCGAACGCGGCGCCGTGCGCCACGTGATCTGCAGCGCTTCCGCGGTGCAGCGATTCGCGGCCTTCGACGGCGCCTACACGCGGGTCGTGGTCGGCGGCGAGGCACCGGGCTGGCAGTCCTACGAAGCGTCGAGGCAGGCGGCGAGCGAATTCGAGCCCGACGGCCCGACGCGAGCCGAGGACCCGCTGCTGCTGTACTTCACCTCCGGCACCACCTCGCGGCCCAAGCTGGTGCTGCACAGCCACCAGAGCTACCCGGTGGGTCACTTGTCGACCATGTACTGGATCGGGCTGCGCCCCGGCGACGTGCACTGGAACATCAGCTCGCCGGGCTGGGCCAAGCATGCCTGGAGTTGTTTTTTCGCGCCCTGGAACGCCGGGGCCACGGTGTTCATCTTCAACTACGCGCGTTTCGATGCCTGCGCCGTGCTGGATGCCCTGCAGGCCCACGGCGTGAGTTCGCTGTGCGCGCCGCCCACCGTGTGGCGCATGCTCATCCTGCAGGACCTGGGGCGCTGGAAGGTGGCGCTGCGCGAGCTGGTGGGGGCCGGCGAACCGCTCAACCCCGAGGTCATCGAGAGCGTGCGTCGCGCCTGGGGCATCACCATCCGCGACGGCTACGGCCAGACCGAGACCACGGCCATCATCGGCAACACCCCGGGGCAGCCGGTCAAGCCCGGCTCGATGGGGCGCCCGCTGCCGGGCTACCGGGTGGTGCTGCTGGATGCCGACGAGCAGCCGGCCGACGATGGCGAGGTCTCGTTGCGCCTGGATCCTGCCCCGCTGGGCCTGATGCTGGGCTACGAGGGCCAGCCGGACAAGACGGCCGAGGCCTGCCGGGGCGGGAACTACCACACCTCCGACGTGGCCAGTCGCGACGCCGAGGGCTATCTCAGCTACGTGGGCCGCTCGGACGACGTGTTCAAGGCCTCGGACTACCGCATCAGCCCCTTCGAGCTGGAGAGCGTGCTGATCGAGCATGACGCGGTGGCCGAGGCGGCGGTGGTGCCGGCGCCGGACCCCATCCGCGCCGCGGTGCCCAAGGCGGTGGTCGCGCTGCGCGCGGGGGTGCAGCCCAGCCGCGAGCTGGCGCTGGACATCCTGGCCTTCGCGCGCGAGCGCCTGGCCCCCTACAAGCGCATCCGCGTGATCGAGTTCGCCGAGCTGCCCAAGACCCTCTCGGGCAAGATCCGGCGTGTCGAGCTGCGCAGGCGCGAACTCGGGCGCGAGGCCTCGGATGTGCGCGATCTGGAATTCCGCGAGAACGATTGATCGGCATGGCTTTTGCTAGCCGTGGATCGGATGATGTGCAAAGGGCGCGCCGGCCTGCCGTGGGCGGGAGCGCGCCGGGGAGCCTGACATGAATCGGTGGGATGGCGCGCGTCGCGCGTGCTTGCTCGGCGCCGTGGGCGCGGCCTGCGCCTGGCCGGCCGCAAGGGCCTGGAGCCTGGATCTCGGCCAGTTGCAAAAGCAGCTCGGCGGCGCCCTGCCGGGCGGGTTGCCCGGCGGGCTCGGGGGCAGCGCCGCCGCCTCCCCCGGTGCGGGCCCCGCGCCCGCGCCGGGCGGGGCGCAGCTGGGTGCGCTCAGCGACAGCCAGGTGGGCCAGGGCCTGAAGGACGCGCTGGGGCGGGGCGTGGACGTGGCGGTGTCCACCCTGGGCCGGCGCGACGGATTCTGGGGCAGCCCGCAGTGGCGCATTCCCCTGCCGCCCGCGCTGCAGCAGGCCTCCAGCCTGATGCGCATGGCCGGCCTGGGCGCGCAGGCCGACGCCTTGCAGCTGGCCATGAACCGCGCCGCGGAGGCCGCGGTGCCCGAGGCCCGCTCGCTGCTGGTGTCCGCCGTGCGCCAGATGAGCATCACCGACGCCAAGAACATCCTCACCGGTGGCGACCACGCCGCCACCGACTATTTCCGCGCCAAGACCCAGTCCCAGCTGCAGCGCAGCTTCCTGCCCATCGTGCACCAGCAGACCCGCAAGGTGGGACTGGCGCAGACCTACGACCAGTACGCCTCCGAGGCGGCGCGCTTCGGCCTGGTGCGGCAGGATCAGGCCAGCATCGATCAATACGTGACCCAGCAGGCGCTGGACAGGCTGTACCAGGCCATCGGCGACGAGGAGAAGTCCATCCGCGCCGACCCCGCGGCCGCAGGCTCGGCGCTGGTGCGCAAGGTCTTCGGCGCCGTGCAGGGAGGCTGAGGCGCGCATGCTCGAACGGATCCACCCCGACGCCGCGACCGGCTGGGAATCGCGCCTGCGACTGCGCTACACCCTGCGCCAGGGGCGCACCAGCGCCTGGCACCTGCACGAGGGCGCGCTGCGCGTGCTGGCGGCCCTGTACCCGGAAGGCGACGCGGTGTGCCACCATGTGCTGGTGCATCCTCCCGCCGGCATGGCCGGTGGCGACAGCGTGCGCGTGGATCTGGATCTGCAGGCCGGCGCGCATGCGCTGCTGACCACGCCGGGCGCCACGCGCTTTTACCGCAGTCTGGGTGCGAGCGCGTCGCAGACCCTGCACGCGCGCGTGGCCGAAGGCGCGCGCCTGGAGTGGCTGCCCCTGGAAAGCCTGGCCTACGAGGATTGCATCGCGGAGAACCGTGCCGTGTTCGAGCTGGCACCGGGAGCGGAGATGATGGCCTGGGACATGCTCGCGCTGGGACGCCCCGCCGCCGGCGACGCCTTCACGCGCGGCAGTTTCACCCAGCACCTGGAGATCCCCGGCCTGTGGCTGGAGCGCGGGCGTATCGACGGCGAGGATCTCGTGCTGCGCCAGGCGCCGGGCGGCCTGGACGGGCAGGCCGCGCTGGGCACGCTGCTGCTGGCTGCCGGCACTGCCCTGGACGCCGCGCGCCGCGAGGCCTTGCTGGAGACCGCGCGCGCCCTCGTGGCGCTGCTGCCCGAGGGCCTGCGCGCGGGCGTCAGCTCGCCGCAGCCCGGGGTGCTGGTGCTGCGGGCGATGGCCCAGCGCATCGAGCCGGTGGCCCGCCTGCTGCGCGGCACATGGGCCGCCTGGCGCGCCCAGGCCTGGGGGCTGGAGGCCTGCGCGCCCCGCGTGTGGTCAACCTGAGCAGGACAGCAGGCCGCGGGTCTCGATGAAGGCGATGACGTCCTGCAGGCCTTGCAGGGTCTTGAGGTTGGTCATCGCGTAGGGCTTGCCGGGGCGCATGCGCTCGGTGTCGGCGCGCATGATGTCCAGATTGGCGCCGACATGGGGCGCCAGGTCGATCTTGTTGATCACGAACAGGTCGCTGCGGGTGATGCCCGGGCCGCCCTTGCGGGGGATTTTCTCGCCTCCGGCCACGTCGATCACGTACAGGGTCAGGTCCGACAGCTCGGGGCTGAAGGTGGCGGCCAGATTGTCGCCGCCGGATTCGATGAACACGATGTCGGCGTCGGGGTAGCGCTCGAGCATGCGGTCCACGGCTTCCAGGTTCACCGAGGCGTCCTCGCGGATCGCCGTGTGCGGGCAGCCTCCCGTCTCCACGCCCTCGATGCGCTCGGGCTCCAGCGCACCGGCGACGGTGAGCAGGCGCTGGTCCTCGCGGGTGTAGATGTCGTTGGTGATCACCACCAGGTCGTAGCGTTCGCGCAGGGCCTTGCACAGCATTTCCAGCAAGGTGGTCTTGCCCGAGCCCACGGGGCCGCCGATGCCCACCCGCAGGGGAGGCAGGCGCTTGCTGCGCCCGCGCACATGGTGCAGCGCATGGACGGAAGGCTCGGGGGATGCGGGCAGGGTGCTCATGGCGGACCTCAGGATCGGAACAGTCGGGAGTACTGGGTTTCGTGGCGTGCGCTGAGCACGGCCAGCATGGGGGAAAAACTCTGCCACCGCTCGGGGTGCTCGCGCAGTTCCAGCGCCCGCGCCACCGCGGCGGGAAGGTCCTGCGACAGCGCATGCAGCAGGCGCTGGCCGCTGCTCTGGCCCAGGGGCACGGCGCGCAGCGCGGCCTGGACCTGGTTGTCCAGCCAGGCGAAGCCCAGCGCATGGAGCATGCGGCCGGAGTCGAGGCCCAGCGCGCAGGCGCCGAGCGCGAAGCCCAGGGGCCAGCAGGGCGGCGCGCCCAGGCGCGCCGCCCGTTGCAGCAGCGCATGCCCGGGCAGCAGGCGGGCCAGCCAGTCCAGCATCGAGCGCCCCATCTGCTGGCTTTGCAGGCGCAGCTCGGCGGTCTCGCGGGTGCTCAGCACCCAGGTCTGCACCTCGCGCAGGACCGCCAGGTCGTCGGCGAGCCAGGCCGCGTGGGCGCGCGCGGCGGCCGGCAGCTCGGCGCGCGCCAGCACCAGCTGCAGCTGACCACGCAGCCAGCGCAGCGCCGCGGCTTCGTCGAGCACCACGCCAGCGTCCACCGCCGCCTCCAGGCCCTCGGAGTAGCTGAATCCCCCCACCGGCAGCGCCGGGGAGGACAGCCACATCATCGCCAGCTCCGGCGCGGGAAGGCCGTCGGCCGATGGAGGGCATGTGCTGCCGGGCATGGCCTCAACCGTGTCGGTGCTCGCGCTCATGCTCATGCTCATGCTCATGCTCGTGCTCATGCTCATGCTCATGCTCATGCTCGTGGTCGTGGTCGTGGTCGTGACCGTGACCGTGACCGTGACCGTGCGCTCCGTCGTAGGCGCCGGCCTCCGGCTCGAAGGCCGCCATCGCCTCGACGGTGTGCAGGCCCATGCGCCGCAGCATCCCGGCCAGCACGGGGTCGGGTTCGAGTTGCAGCAGGCCGGGCGCCAGCTGCAGGGGCACGTGGCGATTGCCCAGGTGGTAGGCGGCGCGCAGCAGCAGCAGGGCGTCCCGCGCGCGCACCTGCAGCACCGCCTGAGCGGAGGCCCGCACGCGCAGCAGCGAACCGTCGGCCGCGACCAGTGCATCCCCGTCGCGCAGCACGCTGCCGCGGGGCAGGAACACCGCCAGCTCGCGGCCCAGGCTGTCGCGCGTGGCGAAGCGGCTGCGCGAGCGGGTGTCCCAGTCCAGGCACAGCACCGGGGCGCGCTCCAGCAGGCTGCGGGCCAGGCCCTGCCCCCCGGGGATGCGCTTGTCGACCTGCAGTCTTGTGGCGGGCATGGCGTTCAGAACAGGAAATAGCGCTGGGCCATGGGCAGCGTCTGCGCCGGCTCGCATCGCAGCAGCACCCCGTCCGCGCGCACCTCATAGGTCTGGGCGTCGACCTGCATGACCGGGGTGTAGGCGTTGTGCACCATGTCCTGCTTGCGCACCGTGCGGCAGCCCCGCACCGCGCTCAGGGTCTTGCGCAGCCCCAGGCGCGCGCCGATGCCCGCGGCCAGCGCGGCCTGCGACACGAAGCTCAGCGAGGTCGAGGCCGGCGCGCCGCCGAAGGCGCCGAACATGGGCCGCGCATGCACCGGCTGGGGCGTGGGGATCGAGGCATTGGCGTCGCCCATCAGCGCCGCGGCGATGAAGCCGCCCTTGAGCACCACGCTGGGCTTGATGCCGAAGAAGCCCGGGCGCCACAGCACCAGGTCGGCCCACTTGCCCGGCTGCACCGATCCCACTTCGTGCGCGATGCCATGGGCCAGCGCCGGGTTGATGGTGTACTTGGCGACATAGCGCCGGGCGCGGAAATTGTCGTTGCGCGCGTTGTCGCACACCCCGTCCAGGCCCGCGCCCGCGGGAGGCGCCAGCCAGCCGCGCTGGGCCTTCATCTTGTGCGCCGTCTGCCAGGTACGCAGGATCACCTCGCCGACCCGTCCCATGGCCTGGCTGTCGCTGGACATGATGCTGATGGCGCCGAGGTCGTGCAGGATGTCCTCCGCGGCGATGGTCTCGCGCCGGATGCGACTCTCGGCGAAGGCCAGGTCCTCGGCGATGGTGGCGTCCAGGTGGTGGCACACCATCAGCATGTCCAGGTGCTCGTCGATGGTGTTGACCGTGTAGGGCCGCGTCGGGTTGGTCGACGAGGGCAGTACGTTGGACTCGCCCAGCACGCGCAGGATGTCGGGCGCGTGGCCTCCGCCGGCGCCCTCGGTGTGGAAGGTGTGGATGGTGCGCCCCTTGAAGGCGGCGATGGTGTCCTCGACGAAGCCGGACTCGTTGAGCGTGTCGGTGTGGATGGCCACCTGCACGTCGGCCTGCTCGGCCGCCTCCAGGCAGGTGTCGATGGCCTGGGGCGTGGTGCCCCAGTCCTCGTGCAGCTTCAGCCCGACGGCCCCGGCGTCGAGTTGCTCGCGCAGGGGATCCAGGCGGCTGGCGTTGCCCTTGCCGTAGAAGCCCAGGTTCATGGGGAAGGCCTCGGCCGCCTGCAGCATGCGCGCCAGGTTCTCCGGGCCCGGCGTGCAGGTGGTGGCGTTGGTTCCCGTGGCCGGCCCGGTTCCGCCCCCCAGCATGGTGGTGACCCCGCTCATCAGGGCTTCGTCGATCTGCTGCGGGCAGATGAAGTGGATATGCGAGTCGATGCCTCCGGCCGTGAGGATCATGCCCTCGCCGGCGAGGATCTCGGTACCGGGGCCGATGACCATGTCCACCCCCGGCTGCACGTCGGGGTTGCCGGCCTTGCCGATGGCCGCGATGCGCTGGCCGCGCAGGCCCACGTCGGCCTTGACGATGCCCCAGTGGTCGAGGATCAGCGCGTTGGTGATCACCAGATCCATGGCGCCTTCGGCGCGCGTGGCCTGGCCCTGGCCCATGCCGTCGCGGATGGTCTTGCCGCCGCCGAACTTGACCTCCTCGCCGTAGCCTCCGGCGCGCAGGGTGTAGTCCTGTTCGACCTCGATGAACAGCCCGGTGTCGGCCAGGCGCAGGCGGTCGCCCACGGTGGGCCCGAACATCTCCGCGTAGGCGCGGCGGGAGATCGTGCTCATGCCAGGTCTCCCATCACCTCGCCGCGAAAGCCGAACACCCGACGCCGGCCTCCCAGGGGCACCAGGGACACCGTGCGCTGCTGGCCGGGCTCGAAGCGCACCGCGGTGCCGCTGGCGATGTCCAGTCGCATGCCGCGCGCCGCGCCACGGTCGAAGCCCAGCGCCGGGTTGGTCTCGGCGAAGTGATAGTGCGAGCCGACCTGGATGGGGCGGTCGCCGGTGTTGTGCACGATGAGCTGCAGGCGAGGGCGACCGGGGTTGAGCTCGAGCTCGCCGTCGGCGCAGAGGGTTTCTCCGGGGTACATGCTGGGGGCTCCTCGGGCGCGGGGGATGGGTTCGGGTGGGGAGGCAGGCGAGGCATTCAGGCGATGGGCTGGTGCACCGTGACCAGCTTGGTGCCGTCGGGGAAGGTGGCCTCGACCTGGATGTCCGGGATCAGCTCGGCGACTCCGTCCATCACGTCCTCGCGCGACAGCAGCTCGCGGCCCTGGCTCATCAGCTCGGCCACGCTGCGCCCGTCGCGCGCGCCTTCCAGCACCGCCGCGCTGATGTAGGCCACGGCCTCGGGCACGTTCAGGCGCAGGCCCCGCGCCTTGCGGCGCTCGGCCACCAAGGCGGCGGTGAACAGCAGCAGCTTGTCCTTCTCGCGGGGGCTCAGGTCCATGGTCGGGCTTCTCCGGGCAGGCAATGCGGGATGCATGCACCGTGGCAAGAACCGTACCCGCCGCCTTGGTGCGTGGCGCGGGGCGGGGCGCACCCGCATCGGGCGCAAGCGGCTTGCGCGTCGCGGTGCGCTGGCGCACGACCGCGGTGCACGCATGCAGCGCGTGCCCAGCGCCGGTGCGCGGACCCCGGGCCTCGGGCGCGGCACGCGCGCACGATACGCGCGCGCGTGGCGCGCTCATCCACCCCGGCCCGCCGGCAGCCAGCACGAGCGGTGCGTGGCACGGGACTTGCAAAAACCCCGGCATCCCTTGAACCCCTTGAACAGGATGACCAGCATGGACCGTCGCAATGCCATCAAGACCCTGGGCGCGGCAGCCGCCACCGTCGCGGCCAGCAGCCTGCCCTTTCCCGCGATCGCCGCGCGCAAGTCGCCGATCAAGGTGGGGATCCTGCACTCTCTGTCGGGAACCATGGCGATCTCGGAGACCGCGCTGAAGGACGTGGACCTGATGACCATCGCCGAGATCAACGCCGCTGGCGGCGTGGACGGGCACCCCATCGAGCCGGTGGTGGTGGATCCGGCCTCGAACTGGCCGCTGTTCGCCGAGAAGGCCCGGCAACTGATCTCCCAGGACAAGGTGGCGGCCATCTTCGGCTGCTGGACCTCGGTGTCGCGCAAGTCGGTGCTGCCGGTGCTCGACGAACTCAACGGGCTGCTGTTCTACCCGGTGCAGTTCGAAGGCCAGGAACAGGATCCGCATGTGGTGTACACGGGGGCCGCGCCCAACCAGCAGGCCATTCCCGCCACCGAATACCTGATGAGCCAGGACGGCGGCGGAGCCAAGCGCTTTTTCCTGCTGGGCACCGATTACGTGTACCCACGGACCACGAACGCCATCCTGCGCGGCTTCCTGCACTCCAAGGGGGTCAAGGACAGCGACATCGCCGAGGTCTACACACCCTTCGGCTTCAGCAACTACCAGAACATCGTCGCGCAGATCAAGAAATTCGCCTCCGCGGGGCCGACCTGCGTGATCTCGACCATCAACGGCGACTCCAACGTGCCCTTCTACAAGGAACTGGGCAACCAGGGCATCAAGGCCACCGACATCCCCGTGGTGGGCTTCTCGGTGGCCGAGCAGGAACTGGCCGGCATCGACTGCAAGCCCCTGGTGGGCCAGCTCACCGCGTGGAACTACTACGAATCCCTGAAGAATCCCACCAACGACAAGTTCGTCAAGTCCTGGAAGTCCTGGGTGAAGGCCAAGGGCCTGAAGGACTACCCGGTCACCGACGATCCCATGGAGGCCTCGTATATCGGCCTTCACATGTGGAAGCAGGCGGTGGAGAAGGCCAAATCCACGAAGGTCGACGCGGTGCGCAAGGCCCTGGTGGGGCAGAAGTTCGCCGCCCCCGACGGCTACACCGTCGAGGTGCTGGAGAACCAGTACCTGAGCAAGCCGGTGCTCATCGGCCAGGTGCGTGCCGACGGCCAGTTCGACGTGGTGTGGAAGTCCAAGGGCCTGGTGCCCGGGGAATCCTGGAGCCCCTACATCCCCAAGCCCAAGAAGGCCTGAGCCGCCTGCCTTTCCGCCCGTCGTCGTCCGAGCGCCACGCCATGTTCCCTCCCGCCCACGCCATTCGCCTGTCGCGCAGGCTCCTGCCCTGGCTCCTGCTCCTGGGCCTGGGGGCGTGGCGCCCGGCGCTGGCGCTGGACGCGCAGCAGGCGCTGGCGCTGAGCCAGGGCAGCACCTCGGCGCGCCTGGATGCGCTGCACCAGGCCCTGCGCCAGCCCGATGCCCGGCTCGGCGGCTTTCTCGGCGCCTTGCTGGACAACCGGGTGCAGATCGACGGCGACCGGGTGGAGATGCGCGACCAGGGGCAGTGGGTGGACGCGGCCAGCGGCGCGGCCCTCAAGCCGGGGCCCGACGCGCAGCCGGTGGTGAACAACAACTACCTGCGCAAGCAATTGCTGGCCGCGCGCGCCGCGCTGCAGCTGCTTTCGCCGCTGCGCGCCGAGCGAGTGCAGGCGGTGCAGCGCCTCGAGGGCGATCCGGAGTCGCTCGACGCCGGGCTGGTGCGCCAGGCGCTCAAGCAGGAGACCGACGCCGGCATTCGCCAGCGCCTGCGCCTGCTGGTGGCCGCGGCGCGCCTGCGCGACGGCGACGCGGCGCAACGCCTGGCCGCGGCCGGCGAGCTGGCCTCCAGCAACTACCCGGCGGTGCGCTCGCTGCTGCTGTCCCGCCTGCAGCGCAACGGCGATGCCTGGGTGGAGCCCGATGCCGCCGTGCGCCAGCGCGTGCAGGCCTCGCTGCGGGCCATCGATGCCCGCCTGGCCTGGGGCGAGCGCGTGGGCATGCTGTTCTCCGGCATCAGTCTGGGCAGCATCCTGCTGCTGGCGGCGCTGGGGCTGGCGGTGACCTACGGCCTGATGGGCGTGATCAACATGGCGCAGGGCGAATTCATCATGCTCGGGGCCTACGCCACCTACGTGGTGCAGGGCCTGTTCCAGGCCTACCTGCCGGCCTGGCAGAACTACGCGCTGGTGCTCGCCGTGCCCTGTTCCTTCCTGGTGGCGGGGGGCGTCGGCGTGGTCGCCGAGCGGGTGGTGATCCGGCGGCTCTACGGGCGTCCGCTGGAGACCCTGCTGGCGACCTGGGGCATCAGCCTGCTGCTGATCCAGGCCGTGCGCAGCGTGTTCGGGCCGCAGAACGTGCAGGTGGACAACCCGCCATGGATGTCGGGAGGCCTGCACCTGATGGCCAACCTCATCCTCCCCTACAACCGCATGGTGATCCTGGGATTCACGGCCTGCGTGCTGCTGGCCATGGCCCTGCTGATCGGGCGTACCCGCCTGGGCCTGTTCGTGCGCGCCGTGACCCAGAACCGGCCGATGGCGGCCTGCGTGGGCGTGCGCACCGCGCGCGTGGACTGGCTGGCCTTCGGGCTGGGCACGGGTATCGCCGGACTGGCCGGCTGCGCGCTCAGCCAGGTGGGCAACGTCAGCCCGGAGATGGGCACCCAGTACATCGTGGACTGCTTCATGGTGGTGGTGCTGGGCGGCGTCGGGCAGCTGGGCGGAACCGTGGTGGCGGCCCTGGGCCTCGGAGTGGTCAACACCCTGCTGGAAGGCGTGGCCGGCGCGGTGCTGGCCAAGATCGCGGTGCTGGGCGTGATCATCCTGTTCATCCAGAAGCGTCCCCAGGGCCTGTTCGCCCTGAAGGGTCGTCATGTCGAGGGCTGAGGCCATGTCGTCGAGTTCGCCGAGTCTTTCCACCGGGGGCAGCGGGGTGGCGGAGGATGCCCGAGCCGGTGCCGACGCCCCCGCGCCGCGCGCCCTCGCGTCGGAACCCGGCGCCCGCCTTCTGCCCGGCTGGGGCTGGGCGGCGCTGGCCCTGTTCGTGCTGGCCAGTTGCGTGCTGGTGCCCTGGCTGAGCCTGGGCCTGCCGCGGGCCAGCGCCTGGCATCTGTCGTCCTACTGGGTGGGCCTGGCGGGCAAGATCCTGTGCTACGCGATGGTCGCGCTGGCCATGGACCTGGTGTGGGGCTACGGGGGCATCCTCTCGCTGGGCCACGGGCTGTTCTTCGCCCTGGGCGGCTACGCCATGGGCATGTACCTGAACCGGGCCATGAGCGCGGCCAGCGGAACCCTGCCGGATTTCATGCAGTTCATGCAGTGGACCCGGTACCCCTGGTACTGGGCCGGCACCGAGCACTTCGCCTACGCCTTGTTCCTGGCGCTGGCCGTGCCCGGGCTGCTGGCCTTCGTGTTCGGTTTCTTCGCCTTTCGCTCGCGCATCCGCGGGGTGTACTTTTCCATCATCACCCAGGCGCTGACCTATGCGGCCATGCTGCTGTTCTTCCGCAACGAGACGGGCTTCGGCGGCAACAACGGCCTCACCGACTTCAAGGTGCTGCTGGGCTGGCCGGTGGGCACCGCCGGCATGACGGTGGCGTTGTTCGCCGCCACCAGCCTGTGCCTGGTGCTGTGCTTCCTGCTGCTGCGCTGGCTGGTGCGGGGGCGCTTCGGGCGTCTGCTCAGCGCCATTCGCGATGCCGAGAGCCGGGTGATGTTCTGCGGCTACGAGCCCCTGTGGTTCAAGCTGTTCGCGTGGACCCTGTCGGCCATGGTGTGCGGCCTGGCCGGCGCGCTGTACGCGCCCCAGGTGGGCATCATCAACCCCGGCGAGATGTCGCCCGCCAATTCCATCGAGATCGCCATCTGGGCCGCCGTCGGCGGGCGCGGCACCCTGGTGGGGCCGATGCTCGGCGCGGTACTGGTCAACGCCGCCAAGAGCTGGCTGACCGTGGCCTTTCCCCAGTTCTGGCTGTACCTGCTGGGGGCCCTGTTCGTGGTGGTCACGCTGTACGCCCCCGGCGGCATCGCCGGACTGCTGATGGCCTGGAGGCACCGCCGTGACTGACATCCCTGCCCGCGACTCGGCCTTCCCCGGAGCTTCCGGCAAGGCGGCCTCCGGCCTGGACTGGCGCGAGGTGGTGTTCTGCGAGGCGCCCGAGGCGGGCGAGGCCACCGGCGGGCTGTCGCGCATGCGCCCGCCCGGCGTGGACCTCAGCCATGGCGTGGCCCTGTACCTGGACGACATCAGCGTGAGTTTCGACGGTTTTCGCGCGCTCAACCGCCTGAGCCTGTCCATCGACGTGGGGGAACTTCGCTGCATCATCGGCCCCAACGGCGCCGGCAAGACCACCATGATGGACGTGATCACCGGCAAGACCCGCCCCGACGCCGGGCAGGCCTGGTTCGGCCAGACCATCGACCTGCTGCGCCTGCGCGAGGCCGAGGTGGTGGCCGCGGGCATCGGGCGCAAGTTCCAGAAGCCCACGGTGTTCGAGAACCTGAGCGTGCTCGACAACCTGGAGCTGGCGATGAAGTCGGCCAAGCGCGTGCGCGACGCGCTGTGGGCAAGGCTGAGCGCGCCGCAGCGCCTGCGCATGCAGGAAGTGCTGGAGACCATCGGCCTGCAGGAGCATGCCAGGCGCCGCGCGGGCGAGCTCTCGCACGGCCAGAAACAGTGGCTGGAGATCGGCATGCTGCTCATGCTGGAGCCCCAGCTGCTGCTGCTGGACGAGCCCGTGGCGGGCATGACCGACGCCGAGACCGAACGCACCGCCGAGCTGCTCCTGTCCCTGGCCGGACGGCACACCTTGATGGTGGTCGAGCACGACATGGAATTCGTGCGCGCCATCGCCCGCCGGGTCACCGTGCTGCACGAGGGCAGCGTGCTGGCCGAGGGCAGCCTGGAGGAGGTGCAGGCCGACGAGCGCGTGGTCGAGGTCTACCTCGGCCGCTAGCCGGCCCCGTCCCCATGCATGCCCTGCCCGAGACCCCGACCATGCTGAGCATCGAATCCATCGACCAGTTCTACGGCGGCAGCCACATCCTGCGCGGGCTCAGCCTGCAGGTGCGGCGCGGCCAGGTGCTGGCGCTGCTGGGGCGCAACGGCGTGGGCAAGACCACGCTGCTCAAGTCCCTGATGGGCCTGGTGCCCATTCGCGCGGGCAGCATCGCGCTCGACGGGCGGCGCATCGACAAGCTGGCGCCCGACGCGCGCGCCCGCCTGGGCATCGGTTACGTGCCCCAGGGGCGCGAGATCTTCGCGCGCCTGAGCGTGCTCGACAACCTGCGCATGGGGCTGGCCGGGCTGCCCGGGCGCCCGGACATTCCGGCCGAGCTGTTCGATCTGTTTCCGGTGCTGCGCCAGATGCTGGGCCGACGCGGCGGCGACCTCTCGGGCGGCCAGCAGCAGCAGCTGGCCATCGCGCGGGCCCTGGCCGCGCGTCCGAAGCTGCTGGTGCTCGACGAGCCCACCGAGGGCATCCAGCCCTCGATCATCCAGGACATCGAGCGGGTGATCCGCCTGCTGGCCGCGCGCGGCGACATGGCCATCCTGCTGGTCGAGCAGTATGTCGATTTCGCCCGCGCGCTGGCCGACCGCTACTGCGTGATGTCGCGCGGCGAGATCGTGCGCGCGGGGCGGGGCGAGGACATGGAGGCCGACGGCGTGCGGGGCCTGATCGCGGT
>JAKBBK010000062.1 GCA_021808525.1 Pseudomonadota bacterium | reverse complement strand
TGAACGGCCCCATCATGCCGGTGACGAAGGCCATCGGGACGAAGGCCAGGATCACCGCCAGCGTGGCCATGTTGGTCGGGTTGCCGATCTCGTTGGTGGCATGCACGACGGTGCGCACGAAGTCGCCCACCGGGCCGTGGTGCAGGTGGCGATGGATGTTCTCGATGACCACGATCGCCCCGTCGACCAGCAGACCCAGGGACAGGATCAGGGCGAACAGGGTGATGCGGTTGATGGTCTCGCCGACGATCAGGTCCACGGTCAGCACCGCGAACAGGGTCAGCGGCACCGTGAGCGTGACGATGGCCGCCTCGCGCCAGCCCAGGAACAGCCACAGCAGCAGGGACACGCTGACGATGGCCACGCCGAGGTGTTCGACCAGGGTGTTGACCGCCTCGTCGGCCTTGGCGCCGTCATTGCGGGTGATGGTGACGTGCACCCCCTGCGGAAGGGCCCATGATTCGAGGGTGCGCAGCTTGCTCAGCACCGAGTCGACCACCACCACCGCGTTGGTGCCGGCCTTTTTCGCGATGACCAGGGTCACCGCGTTCATCTCCTGCCCCTGCGGGCGCCCCTGGGCCGCGGGGCCCCAGGCGAAATGCGACAGCGAGTCGGTTTCCTGCGGGCCGTCCTCCACCCTGGCCACGTCCTTCAGGTAGACGGGCTTGCCGTCGGGCGCACCGATCAGGATGTCCCCGACCTCGCGGGCTCCGCCGAGGAAACTGTCGATGCGCACGGGGACCACCCGGTTGGAGTCCACCACGTTGCCCAGCGGGGCCGCCGCGTTGCTGCCGCGCAGCACCTGGTCGACCTGCTGCAGCGCAATCCCGGCGGCCGCCAGCCTGGCCGGCGAGATCCAGACGTTGACCGCACGCGGCGCGCCGCCCGCGACCTGGCTGAAGGACACCCCGGGGGTGGCCCGCAGATGCGCCAGGAGCTTGGTGCCCACCTCGCGCAGCCGGCTCTGGCCCAGGCTGCTCGAGCTCAGGGTCACGGTCAGGATGGGCACGTCGTCGACGTCGATGGGCTTGACCACGGGCTGCATCGCCCCGGGGGGGATGCGGTCTAGGTTCTGCATCAGCTGGTTGTACATCTTGACCAGGCTCTTTTGCTGGTCCTGGCCGACCTTGAACTGCACCGTGACCACGCCGAAGTCGTTGGTCGCGTAACCATAGGTGTGATCCACCCCCGACATCGAGGCCATGATCGCCTCCAGGGGCTTGACCACCAGGTCGTGGATCTCGCGGGGCCCCGCCCCGGGCTTGGCCACGATGATGTTGGCTGCCGGGACGACGATCTGCGGGTTGTACTCCCGCGGCGTGACCAGCAGGGCCAGCACGCCGGCGAGGGTCAGCGCCACCATCACCAGCGCGGTGATCTTGGAACTGACGAAGGCACGCGCCAGCCGGCCGGCGCTGTTCATGCCGAGATGTTCAGCCACGATGGCCTCCGCCGACCTTCACGCCGTTGACCATCTGGTCGAGATCGCTGGTGACCACGGTGTCGCCAGGCTGCAGCCCGGCCTGCACGTCGACCTGGTCTCCCGCGACCTCGCCGGTGCGCACCAGCCGGAAGTGGGCGATGCCCGCGGAGTCGACCACGAACACCCCCTGCATGCCGGCGCGCTCGACCAGAGCGGCCACCGGCACGCGCAGCTGCAGGCCGCTGCCCAGCGCGAAGCCCACGCGCACGAAGGTTCCGCTGGGCAGGCCGGCGTCGGCCGGCAGGTCGATCTTCACCGCATGGGTGTGGCTCAGGGGATCGGCCACGGGGACCGCCTCGGCCACCGTGCCCACGAGTTGCCGGCTGCCCGCGAGCACCGGAACCTGCTCGCCGATGCGCAGGCGCCCGAACACCTCGGAGGGCACCTGCACGCGCACCTGCAGGTGCCCCTCGCCCTCGACCACCAGCAAGGGACGCCCCGGGGTGGCCAGGTCTCCCGCGCTGGCCATCTTCTGCACCACCACGCCGTCGATGGGCGAACTGACGCGGGCGTAGCGCATCTGCGAGGCGGCGGTATCGAAGCCGGCGCGCGCCGCCGCGACCTGCTGCTGCGCCACCTTGTAGCGAAGCTGGATGCCGTCCCACTGCTGGCGGGTCACCGCGTCGGCACGATAGAGATTGCCGAAACGCTGGTAGTCGGACTGTGCGTCGGCCAGGTTGGCCTGCGCCTGCGCGAGCCCCGCGCGCGCCTGCGCGACCTGCCCCTGGATGTCGGTGGGGTCGATCTGCAGCAACGCCTGCCCGGCCTTCACGCGCTGGCCCTCGTGCACGTCGAAGGCACGGATGTAGCCCATCAGGCGCGACGCGACCTGCACCTGCTGGCTCGACGCGACCACGCCGCTGAGCAGGGTGCGCGCCGTGGCCTGCTGCGCGGCCAGGGTGACGGTGCGCGCGTCGACCACGCGTGCCGCCGCCGCGCTCGGGGCGGCATCGTGGCGCGAGCAGCCCGCGACCAGCATCACGGTCAGTGCGATCGCCAGCGGGCGCAGCGTGGCCGACAAGGAAGGGTGGGTCATGACAGTCTCGACGGAGGAACGGGTTCGAAAGGGGTCGAATGGGGTCAACGGGCCTGCACGGAGCTCGCGTCCAGCCGGCCCAGTGCCAGGCGCAACGCGGCGCGTTGCGTGGTCTCCTGGCTGCGCGCCAGCACGAGGTCGGCGCGCGCCTTGTCGAGCATGGCCTGCGCGCCCTGGAGTTCGAGCAGCGTGCCCACGCCGTTGGCGTAGCGTTGCTCGACGATGCGCTCGGCCTCCTCGGCCTGGCTCACCGCCAGCTCGCGCCCCGCGATCTGGCTGGAAGCCAGGCTGGCCTTGCGCGCCGCGTCCTGGATCTGCATGCCCAGCTGTTCGCGCGCCGACTGCAGCTTGAATTGCAGGGCTTCGCGCGCCGCGGCGGCCTGGTCGATGGCCCGGCGCGTCACGCCGCCATCGAACAGATTCCAGCTCAACTGCACGCCCAGGGTGTAGCTGTGCGCGGAAAAGCCCGGATTCGGGTCATGGGTCTCATAACGGGCCATGGCTCCGACCTGGGGGTACAGGTCGGAACGCGCGACCTCGACCTGCCCACCGGCGGCCGCCACCTGCTCGCCCAGGGCCATCAGGCGCGGGTTGTCCGCCTGGGCCGAGACGACCCACGAGGCAGGCGTGCCCTCGGGCAGGGACACGCGCACGGCGGGCCCGAGATCCAGGGGCTGGTCCAGCGGCAGGCCCAGCACCACGTGCAGGCCGTCCATGGCCTGCGCTTCCAGGTCCAGCGCCTGCTGTTGCTGGGTGCGCACGTTCTCCAGGTTCACCTGGGCCGCCAGCAGATCGCTCTTGAGCACCACCCCCTGGCGATACAGCTTGTCGACCATGTCCACCTGGCTGTGCGCGGCCTGCAGGGCCTTGGCCGCGACCTGCTCGTAGGCGCGGGCGGTCCACACGCCGTCGTAGGCCTGCAGCACATGGTCGATGATCTCCTGCCGCGCGGCGCGGTCCCCGGCCTGCGCCGCCAGCAGCATCGCGTGCGCCTGGCGCAGGTAGCCCTGCAACTTGCCCCCCGTGTACAGCGGCAGCTGCGCCTCCAGGCGCGAGCTGAAGTCGTTCACGGGAGCCGGGTGGTTGAGGTTGGTCGGCGCCACGTCGAGCACCCCGGGCAGGGCCGGGTTGAACTGGCCGGCACCGAAATCGTTGAAGGTGGCGCCTCGCTGGGCCAGCTTGAGGCCGAAGGCATTCAGCGCGTCGTTGGTGCGCGTGGCGCCCAGGCCGACGCTCAGGCGCGGCAGACGAGCGCCGCGGGCCTGCGCGACCCCCGCGCGGGCCTGCTCCACCTGGGCCTGCACCGCGCGCAGGTCGGGGTTCTGGTGCAGCGCCAGCTCCACGGCCTGCGCGAAATCCACCGTGCGCGCCTGGCTCCATGCCGGCTGGACGCCCGCCAGCGCCAGCGCGGCGACCGCCATGTATCCCACCCCGCGAACCCTCATCTCCTGCCCCCGTTGTGCCTGCGATGTGCTCCGGAATGCGTCGTGCGGGGAGTCCCGCCCGCCTTCTCAGATACACCTACCAGTATGAGTATATAAGGGAAATCCCGCGACTGCAGGGCGGTGTTGGTCCACGCCGCCGCGCCTCAGCGGCCGGTGCCCGCCTTGAGGTGCTCCCGGGCCTGGCCCAGGGAGCGATCCACGAAGGCACCGTAGAAATCCGGCACCCCGGCACCCACCAGGCGCTCGCCGATCTCGCGTCCGTCCGGGCCGAGGAACAACACCGTGGGCGCCAGGTGCACGCCGTAATGCGCGGCCAGCGCCGCGCCGTCGGTCGCCTGGCCGTCGAAACCGAGCAGTCTGTAGCCGCCGACCATCTCGAGCTGCCGCACGGGAACGCCGTCACGCAGCAGCCAGCGGTAGGTGCTGCGGCGAAGTTGCTCGCAGTAGCTGCAGCCCGGCAGGCTGAACATCAGCACCAGCGGCTGGCCTTGTGCCGCCGCCGCCCGGGCTTCGGCGCGCAGCTCCCGCGCCGCCGGAAGCGGGGTTTCGGCGCGCGCGGCGCCCGGCAGGGCCAGCGCGCCCGCGCTCAGCGCCCCGGCGAGCAGGCGGCAGGCGAAAGCACGGCGCGACGAGGCGACGCGCGGCTGCGCGACAAAAGGCACGAAGGCGGACATGGTCGTGGCGGATGGCCGGGAACGCCGGGATCCGCGGCGCTGGGATAATGCGGGCATGCTAAATCTCGAATACGCGCAAAGGTCTTGCGGTCGATCAACCCCGCGCGTGGTCGCGCGCGCGCTCGCGCGCCTGCAGAGGCATGGCGCGGCACGCGTCGTCGCCGGCGCGGCGCTGGCGGCGGCCATGACCATGGCGCTCGCGGCCTGCTCGCCGGCGCTGGACTGGCGCCAGGCCGGCCCGCAAGGGGTGGACATCCTGCTGCAATACCCCTGCAAGCCTCAAAGCGTCACCCAGCCCGTGGTCCTGGCCGGCAAGCGCCTGGACATGAGCATGACCGGATGCGAGGCGGCGCACATGACCTTCGCGCTGGCCCATGCCGACCTGGGGGAGGCCGCGCTGGTCGCCCCGGCCCTGGCCGAGCTGCGCCGCGACGCGGTCTCCAACATCCGCGGTCGGGTACTGCACCAGCAGGCCGCGCAGGTCCGCAATGCCTCGAGCGCCCAGCCCGACGCCGTCGAACTCGACCTGGCCGGCCAGGCGCCCGGCGGCGGCGCCTTGCGCGAGCATGTGGTGCTGTTCGCGCAAGGCACGCAGGTTTTCCAGGCCACCGTGCTAGCCGGCGACTCCGACTACCGCAAGGACGCCGCGCACACCTTCGCCAGCTCGGTGCAGCTGGGTGCCGCCCCCTGAAGGGGTGGGCCGAGGCCGGTTCAGGGACTTCCCGAGGCGGCTTTGCTGCAATGCAGCTACCATCGATCTTCCGACCGGTTCCAACCCCTCCCCCGTGCCCGGGATCCTGATCATCGCCCACGCTCCGCTGGCCAGCGCCCTGCGCGCCTGCGCGGAGCATGTCTACGGCTCCACGCCACCGGGCCTGGAGGCCCTGGACGTGCAGCCCGATGCCGACACCCAGGCCCTGCTGGAACAGGCCGAGCAGGCCATCGCGCGCCTGTCGGCCGGCGGCGGCGAGGTGCTGGTGCTGGCCGACACCGCGGGCGCCACGCCCTGCAACACCGCGCGGCGCCTCGTGTTCGACGTTGCCGGAGCCGCGCGGCTGCGCCTGGTGGGCGGGGTCAACCTGCCGATGCTGCTGCGCTGCCTGTGCTACCGCGCCCAAGGACTGGACCGCCTGGTCGAGCTCGCCGTGGAGGGCGGCCAGAGGGCGATCGCCGAAATCGAGCCCGACGCCGCGCCCCGCGTACAGGCGCAGCCCTGCGAACCTTGTGCCGCGGTCGCGGCGCTCCATCCATGCCCCGACTCGACATCCTGATCGACAACAAGCTGGGGCTGCACGCCCGGGCCTCGGCCAAGCTGACCAAGCTGGCCTCCGAATTCGACAGCGAGATCTGGCTCAGCAAGGGCACGCGCCGGGTCAATGCGAAGAGCATCATGGGGGTCATGATGCTGGCGGCCGGCCAGGGCACGCGCCTGGTGCTGGAGGCCGACGGCGCCGACGCCCAGCAGGCCCTGGCCGCGATCGACGCCCTGGTGCGCGACAAGTTCGGCGAAGGCGAGTAAGGCCTCGCACCGGCCGTGGAGGCCGAGCGCCGGGGCCCGAGCTGCGCAATACTCTTGCGCAATACTTCGACACACCCGCGAACACGCCGGCAACGCGAGCCTCGCATCATTCGAGGCGAGTCGCAGCGCCCGCACCCGTCCGGCCCCCTTGCCATGTCCGAAACCGCCACTACCGCCACCGCCTCGTCGCCCGCCCCCGGGCTGCGCCAGCGCGTGCTGCTGATCGAGGACGACGCCCGCCTGGGCCGCATGGTCGAGCAGTACCTTTCCGAGGCCGGCTGGGCCGTGCGCCGCTCGTCCACCCTGGCGCTGGCGCAGCAGGAGCTCGAAGCCGCGCGCCACGGCCCCGGCTTCGACGCCGTGGTGCTCGACCTGATGCTGCCCGACGGCGACGGGCTGGACCTGTGCCGGCGCCTGCGCGGTGGCGGAGACGACCTGCCGGTGCTGGTGCTCAGCGCGCGCGGGGACCCGCTGGACCGGGTGATCGGACTCGAACTCGGCGCGGACGACTACCTGGCCAAGCCCTTCGAGCCGCGCGAGCTGCTCGCGCGCCTGCGCGCCATCGTGCGCAGGCGCCAGGGGCAGCCGGGCAGCACGCAGATCCTTCGCTTCGGGCGCCTGGAGATCGACCCCCAGGCCCGCCATGCGCGCATCGACGGCGAACTGCGCCAGCTCACCGGCTACCAGTTCGACCTGCTGCTGGCCCTGGCAAGACACCCGGGGCGGGTGCTGTCGCGCGAGTTCCTGCTCGACGCCGTCAAGAGCAGCGGCGCGCAGGAGGTCTACGATCGCTCCATCGACGTGCACGTCAGCCGCATCCGCGCGGTGCTCGAGGACGATCCGCGACATCCCCGGCGCATTCTCACGCTGCGCGGCGCCGGCTACGTATTCGCGCGCAGCCAGGAATGACACCCAGGAGGGTCGTACCGTGAGCGCCCCGACCCTGCCGAGCCAGGCCGAGCCGGCCACCGTGGAATCCAGCGAGTCCGGGCAGCGCCCGCGCTCCCCCGCGGAGGCCGAGAGCGGCTCGCCCTCGCGCCTGGGCGCGCGCATCGCGCTGGCGCTGGTGGGCGCGCTGCTGGCGCAGTCCCTGGTGTCGGCGCTGGTCCTGCACATGGTGTTCTTCTCCGATCCCCAGCAGGCCGAGTTGCGCAAGCAGTTGCTGCAGGCCTTTTTCCACTTGTACGGCCTCAAGCCTTCCCCCTGGCGCCACCTGCTGCTGTCGCCGCTGAGCACCACGCTGCTCAGCGCCCTCGTCGTGGGGGCTGTCACGCTGCCCCTGATGCATCGCCTGACGCGGCGCCTGCAGCGCCTGCAGCGCGGCGTGCAGGCCCTGGGCGACCTGGACCTGGGCTCGCGCGTGGCGGTCGAGGGGGGCGACGAGGTGGCCGCCCTCGCCGTGGCCTTCAACCAGGCGGCCGAGCGCATCGAGGCGCTGGTCCGCAGCCACAAATCCCTGCTCGCCTACACCTCGCACGAGCTTCGCACCCCGCTGGCGCGCCTGCGCATGACCCTGGAGACCCTCGAGCGCGAGGCTCCGGGCGCCGAGGCGGCCGCGCAGCGCGCCGACGCGCTCGCCGAGGCCCGGCGCGACCTGGCCGAACTCGACCGCCTGATCGGCTCCATCCTGCTGTTCAGCCGTCTCGACGCCGGAGCCACCCACGCGCTGCAGATCGAGGAGGTCGACGTGCTGGCCGTGGCCGCGGAGGAGTCCTCGCGCGAGGACATCGAGGCGCACGGCGACTGGGTGCGCATGCGCGCGGATGAACGCCTGGTGCGCCACGCCATCCGCAACCTGCTGAGCAATGCGCGCAAGCATGCCGGCGTCGACGGCGCGCAGCTGGAGGTGCAACGCAGCCGCCACGGCGTGCGCATTTTCGTGCGCGACCAGGGCCCCGGCGTGCCGCTGGCCCAGGCCGAGCGCGTTTTCGAGCCCTTCGTCCGGCTCGGCGCGAGCACCGAGGGCAGCGGCCTGGGGCTGGCGCTGGTGCGGCGCATCGCGCGCCTGCACGGAGGCGACGCCTACTACGAAGCCAACCCGGGCGGAGGCGCCTGCTTCGTGCTCGACCTGGCCGAGCTGGGCGAGGCCCCCGCGGCGGGGATTGCGCGGGAGTAGCGCCGGCGTTAGCGGCACGCCCAGCGCCGCCCATCCGGCGCGAGCCCATTTACCATTGCGCGCATGGCCCTGCAGATGTTTGGTATCCCCGTATCCCGCGGCGTAGCCGTGGGGCGCGCCGTGCTCATTTCCTCGGCTCGACTGGATGTGGCGCACTATTTCGTCGATCCAGGCCAGGAGGAAGCCGAGGTGGACCGCCTGCGCGCGGCGCGCATCGCCGTGCGCGCCGAGCTGCAGACCCTGCAGGCCGAGCTGCCGCCGGATGCGCCGCCCGAACTGGCGGCCTTCATGGACGTGCACATGATGCTGCTCGACGACCCGCAGATCGGGCGCGAGACAGCCGGCTGGATCCGGCGCCGGCGCTACAACGCGGAATGGGCGCTGACGGCGCAACTCGACGTCATCGCCCGCAGTTTCGACGACATGGACGACAGCTACCTGCGCGAGCGCAAGGCCGACGTCGAGCAAGTGGTCGAGCGCCTGCTGCGGGCATTGCAGGGCACGCAGGGGCTGGCTGGCGGCGTGCACGGCGGCGACGACCTGGTGCTGGTGGCCCACGACATCGCGCCGGCCGACATGATGCAGTTCAAGCAGGGCGTGTTCCGCGGCTTCGTCACCGACATCGGGGGCAAGACCTCGCACACCGCCATCGTCGCGCGCAGCCTGGACATCCCGGCCGTGGTGGGCGCGCGCGACGCCAGCCGCCTGATCCGCCAGGACGACTGGGTGATCATCGACGGCGACAACGGCCTGCTCATCGTCGACCCCTCTCCCGCCATCATCGACGACTACCGGGTGCGCAAGCAGGAATCCGAGCTGTCGCGCCAGCGCCTGCTGCGCCTGCGCAATACCCCGGCGCGCACGCTCGACGGACAGGCCATCGAGCTGCTGGCCAACATCGAGCTTCCCGATGATTGCGACACCGCGCTGGTGGCCGGCGCCGCCGGCATCGGCCTGTTCCGCACCGAATTCCTGTTCATGAACCGCGGGCGCAACCTGCCTGGCGAGGAGGAGCAGTTCGAGGCCTATCGCCGCGTCGTGCAGTCCATGGCCGGCAAGCCGGTGACCATCCGCACCATCGACATCGGCGCCGACAAGCCCCTGGATACCGACCTGGATTACCGCGACGGCGAATTCACCCACCTGAACCCGGCCCTGGGGCTGCGCGCGATTCGCTACAGCCTGTCCGACCCGGCCATGTTCCGGGTGCAGTTGCGCGCGCTGCTGCGCGCCGCGACCTTCGGCCCGCTGCGCATCCTGGTGCCCATGCTGGCGCACGCGCGGGAGCTGCGCCAGACCTTCGAGCAACTGGATCTGGCACGCGCGGAGCTTCGCGCCGCGGGTGTCGAGGCCGGCCCGGTCGAGGTGGGGGTGATGATCGAGGTGCCGGGCGCTGTGCTCATGCTGCCGCTGTTGCTGCGCCACTTCGACTTCATCTCGGTGGGCACCAACGACCTGGTCCAGTACACGCTGGCCATCGACCGCGCCGACGAGAGCGTGGCCGACCTCTACGACCCGCTGCACCCGGCGGTGCTGCAGCTGCTGGCGCAGACCATTTCCCTGGCCCACGCCGCGCATGGCTGGAAAGGCCACCCGGTGCATGTCAGCGTGTGCGGGGAGATGGCTGGCGATCCGCAGCTCACCCGGCTGCTGCTGGGCATGGGCCTGCGCAGTTTCTCGATGCACCCGGCGCAGATCCTGAGGGTCAAGCAGGAAATCCTGCGCGCCGACTGCTCGCGCCTGGCGCCCCTGGCGCAGGCCGTGCTGGGCGAACTGGAACCCGAGGGCCAGGAGCGTGCGCTCGCGGCGCTGGCAGGCTGAATCCTCGGGCCGCGAAACCATTCAGCACCGAAGCGCCGTAGCCAGCCGCATGTCGCCCAGTCCTCGCAAGCCCCGGCCCGCCGCCTCGCTGACGGCTTGCCGGCAGCACATTCCCTCCCGACGCGCCGTGCTGCGCTGCCTGGGCTGCGCCGGGCTCGGCCTGGCGCCGCTGGCCCGCGCCGAGCTGGCCGGCGAGCCGATCAGCCAGCTGCCGGCGCTGGGCGATGCCGGCCAGGGCCTGCTCAGCCCGGCGGTCGAGCAGCGCCTGGGCGAGCGCATCATGGCCGAGCTGCGCCGCGACCCCAGCTATCTGCGCGACGTGCTGCTGCGCGATTACCTGCAGGACATCGTCGACAGCCTGCGCAAGGCCGCCCTGGCCAGCGCCGAGCCCGAGGCGCCGAGGCATTTCGAGGTGTTCCTGCTGCGCGACCCCACCTTCAACGCCTTCGCGCTGCCCGGAGGCCACATCGGCGTGCACACGGGCATGGTGGTCGACGCCCAGGCGCGCGCCCAGATCGCGGCGGTGTTCGCGCATGAGATGTCCCACATCACCCAGCGCCACGTCGAGCAGCGCCTGGCGCGCGCCGGCGCCGACGGCATCCTGTCCATCGGCTCCCTGGTACTGGGCGTGCTGGCCGCCATGGGTGGCTCCGGCCAGGCCGCCGAGGGCCTGATGATGGGAGGCCAGGCGGCGGCGCTGGACCGCGAGCTGCGCTTCTCGCGCAACAACGAGCGCGACGCCGACCGCGTGGGCACCAGCGTGCTGCGCGCCAGCGGCTATCCGCCGCAGGCCATGGCCAGCATGCTCGAGCGCCTGCAAAGCCTGTCGCGCCTGGACGATTCCGATGTCTACGCCTTCCTGCAGGATCACCCGCTGACCAGCGAGCGCATCGCCGACGCCGAGGCCCGCGGCGGCAACGAGGCCCTGCCGCCCGACACCACGCTGAGCTTCTGGCTCATGAACGCGCGCGCGCGCGCCCTCGAACCCACGCGAGCCCAGGACCTGCGCCGACTCGCGCGCAGCATGGAGCAGCCGCAACCCGGACGCCCCGAGCGCTGGCCGGCGCAGCACGCCGCCTGGGCCTACTGCGCCGCCATGGCCTGGCTGGGCGCCGGCGATCTGGACCAGGCCGCCGCCGCGCTGCAACGCGCCCAGCATCTGGCCGGCGGCTTCGATCCCTTGCAGCGCGTGCCGCTGGACCTCCTGCAGGGCGACCTGCTGCTGGCCCATCACCGCGGCGGCGAAGCCCTGGCACTCGCCCAGGGCCTGCGCAAGACGGCGCCGCAGTCGCGCGCCGTGCTGCATCTGCAGGCGCGCGCCCTGCTCGCGAGCCCGTCCACCCGCACCCAGGCGCGCGACTTCCTGCGCGAGCAGACGGTGCTGCACCCGCACGACGAGCAGATGTGGACCTGGCTGGCCCAGGCCTACGCCGCCTGCGGAGACAACGCGGCCCAGCATCGGGCCACCGCCGAAGCCTACGCGCTCGACGGCAATCTGGAGGCCGCGCTGCTGCAGTTGCACATCGCCCAGCGCACGCCGGGGGCCGACTATTTCGAGGCCTCGATCATCGATGCCCGGCTGCGCGCGCTGCAGCAACGCCTCGAACAGGACAAAGCGCTGGACAAGATGCTGCCCAAATGACTCTCCCATCCGCCCCGAGGCTCGCAGACGACATTCCCCCCTGGGCCGCCGCGCTGCTGCTGGCGGCGCTGGGCCTGGGCCTGATCTGGCCCTGGGACCCGGGTCCGAGCGCGAAGATGGGCTCGATGTTCGTCGCCGCCTGGGCCTGGGGCCTGCTGGCGGCGGGCGCGGCCTGGCTGGGCCTGCGCGCGCGCCTGGGGTGGTCCACCTGGATATTCGCCGCCCTGGCCGCCGTGATCGGCTCGCAGGCGCTGTCCGGGCAACTCGCCTATCCCGGGCAGGGCTGGCTGGCGGTGGCCCTGCTGCTCGGCGCCGGACTGGTCGCCGCGCTGGCCCGCGGGCTGGCCGGGCGGCAGCGATGGATCGAAGTGGCCGCGTGGGCCCTGCTGCTGCAGGCTCTGCTGCAGGTGGCGCTGGGTCTGGCGCAGTTCGCCATGTGGCAGTCGCCCGCGGGCAGCCGCTGGCTGGCCGGGCATGCCGCCTGGGTGTTCAACCTGATCAGCTACCCGGGCAGCGGGCGCGTGTACGGCAATCTGCGCCAGCCCAACCACTATGCCACCGCGGTGGCTCTGGGTTATGTCGGCCTGGCGGTGCTGGCGCCGCGCGGGCGGGCGCTGCTCGCCTGGCTGGCCAGCGCCGCGCTGACCTGGGCCTTGGTGGTCAGTGGCTCGCGCACCGGCACGGTGCACGTGCTGGTGCTGGCCCTGCTGGTGCTGCTGGCCTGGCCCCGGCCCTGGCGCGACGCGCGCATGGGCGCGCTGCTGGCGGCGCCGTTGCTCTACCTGGCCTGGTGGGCGGCGCTGCACCTGGCCAGCCATCTGGGCTGGATCAGCTACCTGAGCGCGCTGTCGCGCCAGATCGACCAGCCGGTCAACGCGCGCTCCATCATCTGGCGCGACGCCTGGGAGGTGTTTCGCATGCACCCGGTGCGAGGCTGGGGCTGGGGCCAGATCGGCTGGGGCCTGGAGCAAGCCTCGGTGGCCGGGCACCTGCACCCGCTTCCGCTGGAGAACATCGACAACGCGCACGACCTGCTGCTGGAGCTGCTGGCCGAGACCGGCATCGTCGGCACCCTGCCCGCGCTGGCGCTGGGCCTGGCCTGGTTGTGGCGCGTGTCCGGGGCCTGGCGCCGTCGCGCGCGGGGAGCCGATGCCCGGCGCGCGGCGCTGGCCCCGCTGCTGGGCTGCGCCTTCCTGGGGCTGCACAGCCTGGTGGAATACCCTCTCTGGTACGCCTACTTCCTGCTGGATTTCGCCTTCCTGCTGGGCTGGGCCGAAGGCGCGGCCGAGGCGAGCTCCGGGGCCCGCGAAGGCCCTGGCGCACGCACGCCCGCGCGCGTGCCGATGCTGGTGGCGGCGGCGCTCGCGCTGGCACTGACCGCGAAAGCGCAGGTCGATTACGTGCGCACCTCCATGATCTATGCGGCCGACGCCGCCAGCGGCCTCGTGCTGCGGCAGCTGGCGATGCGCAGGGACTGGTTCTTCCTGCCGCTGGCGCAGTTCCCCGAGGCCGCCTCCGTCCTGCCCGCCCCCGGCGACGACCGCGCGAGCCTGCTGCGCGAGCTGGCCCTGCTGGAGCGCTCCTCCCATGTCTGGGGTGACCCCGGCCTGCTGTCGCGGCGCATGATCGTGCTGCTGCGCCTGGGGCGCGAGCGCGAGGCCATGGACCTGGCGCACTACACGGCGCACGCCTTCTGGCTGTACGCGCCGCAGACCGCGCGCAACTTCGGCCCGCTGGCCGAGGCGGCCGGGCTTGCGGGCAACCCCGGGGTGGCACGAATCCTCGATGTGCTGCAACATGCTCCGGTGATCCGGCGCATCGAGGTTCCGCGCAAGTAGCCGGGGGCGCGCTGCGCGGCGTCAAGCCCGTTCCACGGGCAGCCCAAGTGTCATCCGGGGGACGTCGCGAGCGCCTACACTGGCTGCGACCGCGGGCGCTGCGCCGCGGCGCAACCGCCCTTTTCCACCTTCTTGCCCGCCATGTCCCGAGCCACCAAGATCGTCGCCACCATCGGCCCCGCCAGTTCCTCCCCGGAAATCCTCGAGCGCATGCTGCGCGCCGGGGTCGACGTCGTGCGCCTGAACTTCTCCCACGGCAAGGCGCAGGACCACATCGACCGCGCGGCGCTGGTGCGCGAGACCGCGGCGCGCTGCGGCCGCGAGGTGGCGATCATGGCCGACCTGCAGGGCCCGAAGATCCGCGTCGGGCGCTTCGAGAACGGCAAGATCCAGCTGCAGCCCGGCCAGCGCTTCACCCTGGACGCCTCCTGCGAGCTGGGCAACGACGAATGCGTGGGCCTGGACTACAAGGACCTGCCCCGCGACGTACGGCCCGGCGACCGCCTGCTGCTCAACGACGGCCTGCTCGTGCTGACGGTGGACGCGGTGCAGGGCACCCGCATCATCACCACCGTGGTGGTGGGTGGCGAGCTGTCCAACAACAAGGGCATCAACAAGCAGGGCGGCGGACTGACGGCGCCCGCGCTGACGGCCAAGGACATGGACGACATCCGCACCGCCATGGCCTTCCAGGCCGATTACGTGGCCGTGTCCTTCCCGAAAAGCGCCACCGACATGGAGATGGCGCGCCAGCTGGCCAACGTGGCCGGCGAGGCCTACGGCCACCGCCCGGGCCTGATCGCCAAGATCGAGCGCGCCGAGGCCATCCCCCACCTGGACGAAATCCTGCTGGCCTCCGACGGCATCATGGTCGCGCGCGGCGACCTGGCCGTGGAAGTGGGCAACGCCGCGGTCCCCGCGCTGCAAAAGCGCATGATCCGGCGCGCGCGAGAGCTGGACCGCCTGGTCATCACCGCCACGCAGATGATGGAGTCGATGATCTCCAACGCCGTGCCCACGCGCGCCGAGGTATCCGACGTGGCCAACGCCGTGCTCGACGGCAGCGATGCGGTGATGCTGTCGGCCGAGTCCGCCGCCGGACGCTATCCGGTCGAGACCGTCGAGGCCATGGCCAGCATCTGCGTGGAAGCCGAAAGCTTCGAGGAACTCAAGCTGGAAGCCGATTTCATCGGCCAGACCTTCACGCGCATCGACCAGTCCATCGCCATGGCCGCGCTGTTCACCGCGCACCACCTGGGCTGCCGCGCCATCACCGCCCTGACCGAATCGGGCTCCACCGCGCTGTGGATGAGCCGGCACCGCGTGCGCATGCCCATCATCGCGCTTTCCCCGCGCCAGGCCTCGGTGCGGCGCATGGCGCTGTACCGCAATGTGCGCGCGCTGCACATGGTGTTCTCCAGCGAGCGCGACGAAGCCCTGCGTCAAGCCGAACAGCGCCTGTGCGAGATCGGGGTGCTCGCCCATGGCGACAGCTATGCCATCACCTGCGGCGAGCCCATCGGCGCCCCCGGCGGCACGAACATGCTCAAGGTGATGCGCGTGGGCGGCTGACGCCCTCGCCCGCGTAGCGACGCGCGGCGCCCACCGGGGCGGCTGCGCGCCGGATCCGCCCGCTGCGCCTCAGGCGCCGAGCAACTGCACGCGGGTGCCGCCGGCCATCTCGATCACGTCGCCGGCGCTCAGCACCACCGGCACCACGCCCAGCGCGGTGCCGTTGATGCGCACCCGCTCGTCGCCCTCGATCTGCGAAAGCTCGTAGCCCCGCGGGTTGCGCTGGATGGCCACCACCATCACCCCGCGCTGGCCGAAGGTGGTGCGTGACTTGTCCAGCGCCAGCTCGGCCCCGGCCGAGCTGCCGTTGACCACCCGCAGCTTCAGCGGCGCGCCGCCCAGCTCCTGGTACTGCGTGGAGCGCGAGCCCGTGTCGGCGACCTGGGTGCCGGCGGCCGTGGCCGCCCCAGCGCGCGCACCGGTGCTCGAGTAGCCCGAAGGCGTGTAGCCCGAGGGCGCGAAGCGCGAACCCGCGAAGGCCGAGGCGCGCGCATCGGACAGCAGGCGCAGGGTGTACTTGCCGATGTCCAGGCTGTCGCCCTCGCGGAACGGGGCGCGCTTGACCGGCTTGCCGTTGATGTAGGAGCCGTTGGTGCTGCCCAGGTCCTGCACCACGTAGCCTTCGCCCTCGCGCAGCAGCACCGCGTGCTCGCCGCTGACCGCCAGGTTGTCGATCACCACGTCGTTGTGCGGGCGCCGTCCCAGGGTGATGCGGTCCTTGTTCAGGGCCACTTCCTTGAGCACCTTGTCATCGAGAAAAATGACCAGCTTGGCCATGGCGGACTACCTCGTGGATGGGATGGCCGGACGAACCGGCGGCGGCAGGACCGGCATCAGCGCGTGCCGCGGGGCGGCTCACCAAGGCGCAGTCCGATCAGGATGACGGAGATATTATCGCGTCCCCCGGCGGCATTGGCGTGCTCCACCAGCAGCCGGGCCGCCTCGTGGGGCGCATCGCCATGCTCGCGCAGGGTCTGTTCGATGCTCGCATCGTCGATCATGTCGTTCAGCCCGTCGGAGCACAACAGCACCAGATCGCCGTCGCGCAGGCCGTGCACGCCGATCTCGGGCTCCAGGAAGGGGTCCACGCCCAGCGCGCGGGTGATCAGGTTGCGCATGGAATCCCCCGCGGGATCGTCGGCCTGGAGCAGGCCCAGATCGATGCGTTCCTGCAACAGGGAATGGTCCTTGGTCATGCGCCGGAGGTGGCCATCACGCAACAGATAGGCGCGCGAGTCCCCGGCATGGGCGATCACCGCCACCTGGCCGGTGAAGGCCGCGGCGACCAGGGTCGTGCCCATGCCGGTATAGCGTGGATCCTTGTGGGCGGCACGGTAGATCTGCTCGTTGACCCGACGGATCGAGTCGTGCATGGCCTGCATCAGATCGGCCGGGCTGACACTGGGGTACTCGATTTTCAGGCGCGCCAGGTCCGAGGCGATCTGCGCCGCCGCGGCGCCGCTGGCCACCTCGCCGGCGGCATAGCCGCCCATGCCGTCGGCCAGCACGGCCACGCCGGCCAGCGCGTCGCAGGCCAGCGCGTCCTCGTTGTGCTCGCGACTTCGTCCGCGATCGGTGCAACTGGCCATTTCCAGGCTCAGCACGGGGCCGTTGGCGTAGCTTTGCATACCCACCTCAGAAACCGCGCATGCCCGGCGGCATGCGACGCCGGCGCATCCAGCTGCCGCCCAGCCACACCAGCAGCAGGCCGAAGGCGCTGGCCAGCAGATGCGCCGAGTCGCCCCAGGTCTGGGCCAGCAGCCAGCCATGCAGCAGGGGATCCGTGGCGCACAGGCCACCCGCGATCCATCCCAGCATCATGGCGCCCAGCACGATCACCACGGGGAACCGGGTGATCAGGCCGATCACCAGCGCGCTGCCCCAGACGATGATCGGCACGCTCAAGGCCAGGCCGAAGATCACGAGAATCCACTCATGCCCGGCCGCCGAGTTGCGCGCGGCGGCAGCGATGGCCACCACGTTGTCCAGGCTCATGATCAGGTCGGCGACGATGACGATGCGCACGGCGCTCCACAGTTCGTCCGCCTCCTTCACCTTCGCGTCATGGGCCTCGGGCAGCATCAGGCGCATGCCGATCCAGCCCAGCAGCAGGCCTCCGGCCAGCTTCAGCCCGGGCAGCTCCAGCAGGCGCACGGCGAACAGGGTGAGCACGATGCGCATGCCCACCGCACCCACGGTGCCCAGCATGATGGCGCGCCGGCGCTGATGGGCGGCCAGCCGGCGGCTGGCCATGGCGATGATCACGGCATTGTCGCCGCCCAGCAGCAGGTCGATCAGGACGATCTGGGCGCTGGCGGTCCAGAACGCGGCCGAAGCCAAGGTTTCCAGGGGCAAGATATGAACTCCGGCGTCGCCGCGCGGCTTCGGAACGGCCACGGTGCACGCACCCGAAGCATAGCCGCAGGCACGCCGCCCACCGCCCAAAAACAAGGCGCCGGGCTTGCGCCCGGCGCCAGGCGATGCCGGATTGCCACGCCGCGGCCCCCTCGGGGGGCAGCGAGCGTCAGCGAGCGTGGGGG
>JAKBBK010000134.1 GCA_021808525.1 Pseudomonadota bacterium | reverse complement strand
GCCTTCTATCCCGCGGCCAGCGAAGCCGTGATCTACCTGCTCATGGGGCTGATGCTCATCGTGCGTCCGCGCGGTCTGCTCGGCCAGGAGGGACTTCTGGAATGAGTGCAAGCGAAACCGCGGCCAAACTGCCGGCGGCGCCCGGCGGGCGACGCACGGCCGGCCGCATCCACCCCGGTACCGCGCTGCTGGGCCTGGCCCTGGTCACGCTGCCGCTGTGGATCACCCACATCGGCGGCTACACCGACATCATCTCGCGCGTGCTGATCTACGCGCTGGCGGCCATGGGCCTGAACCTGCTGCTGGGCTTCACCGGGGGCCTGTCCTTCGGACACGCCGCCTACTTCGGGCTGGGCTCCTACGTGGTGGGCCTGATGCTCAAGTACGCCACCCACAGCGTGCCCCTGGCGCTGATCGTCGGAACCCTGGCCGGGGGCCTCGTGGCCTCGGTGCTGGCGCCGCTGTGCGTGCGCCGGCGCGGCATCTATTTCGCGATGATCACCATCGCCATCGGCCAGCTGTTCTATTTCGTGTCCATCCGCTGGGCCTCGGTCACCGGCGGCTATGACGGGCTCACGGGCTTCTCGCGCCACGCCATCCACGTGCTGCCGGGCCTGACCTGGACCCTGGGCTCCACGGGCTTCTACTACCTCGTGCTGCTGTGCTTCGCGATCGCCGCGTGGATCATTTTCGCGATCCTCAACTCGCCCCTGGGCCACAGTTTCGTGGCCGTGCGCGAGAACCAGAAGCGCCTGCGCTTCCTGGGGGTGAACGTGCACTTCTACGCCGGGGTGTCCTTCGCCATCTCCGGGTTCATCGTCGCGCTGGCCGGCGGGCTCAACGCCCTGCTGGACAACTTCACCTCGCCCAACAGCCTGAGCAACAACCTGTCGGGCGACCTGGTGATCATCGCGGTGCTCGGCGGCATGCGCAATTTCTGGGGCCCCTTCGTCGGCGCGGCCATCTTCGTGCTGGTGCGCGACTACGCGAGCAACGCCACCAGCAACTGGATGACGGTCATCGGCCTGATCTTCGTGTTGTCCGTGATGTTCTTCCCGCTGGGCGTCATGGGCTTCCTGCAACGCAAGGGCAAGGTGCAGTCATGAGCCTTCTCGAATTGCGCTCGGTGTCGCGCCGCTTCGGCGCGCTGCAGGCCCTGAGCGATATTTCCCTGCAGGTCGCCCAGGGCGAACTGCGCGCGGTCATCGGCCCCAACGGCGCCGGCAAGACCACCCTGTTCAACCTGATCAGCGGCTTCTTCCCGCCCAGCTCGGGCGAGATCGTGTTCGACGGCGAGGCCATCCAGCGGGTCAACCCCGCCGCCCTGGTGCGCCGCGGCATCATCCGCACCTTCCAGATCACCGAGGTGTTCCTGTCCCTGAGCGTGCGCGAGAACGTGCGCATCGCCGCCGAGGTCTCGCTGGGCTGGAGCGCGCGCCCCTGGCTGTCGCGCGCGCAAAAGGCGCGGGTGGAGGAGCGGGTCGACGAGCTCATGAGCATGGTCGGGCTGACCGGCAAGGACGATCGCATCGTCGGCGAGCTCTCGCACGGCGACCAGCGCGTGGTCGAGGTGGCCATCGCGCTGTCGCGCAAGCCCAAGCTGCTGCTGCTGGACGAGCCCACGGCGGGCATGGGCGACGAGGAAACCCAGATGATGACCGGGCTGATCCGCCGCCTGAACAAGGACCAGGGCATCACCACGCTGTTCGTGGAGCACGACATGGAAATCGTGTTCGGCATCGCCGACCGCATCACCGTGCTCGACAACGGACACTTCCTGGCCGAGGGCAATGCCCAGGAAATCGCCAGCAACCCCAAGGTGCAGGCCGCCTACCTCGGCCAGCAGGCCTGAGCGCGGGAAGCCAGCAAGGTACTGAACATGAGCATGGTCCTGGAAGTCGAATCCATCCACACCTACTACGGGAAAAGCCACATCCTTGATGGGGTCTCCCTGAACATCCGCGAGGGCGAGCTGGTGGCGTTGCTCGGGCGCAACGGCGCCGGCAAGACCACCACGCTGCGCTCGATCATGGGCCTGACCCCGCCGCGCCAGGGCAGCATCAAGCTGTTCGGCAAGGACACCACCGGGGCCCCGGCGCACCGCGTGGCCACCGCCGGCGTGGGCTACGTGCCCGAGGGGCGGCGCATTTTCGGCCACCTGTCGGTGCACGAGAACCTGCTGGTCTCGCATCAGACCCAGGGCACATGGAACATCGATTCCGTGTACAAACTGTTCCCGCGCCTGCATGAGCGGCGCAACAGCAAGGGCGGGCGCCTGTCGGGCGGCGAGCAGGAGATGCTGGCCATCGCGCGCGCCCTGCTGCTCAACCCGCGATTGCTCATCCTCGACGAACCCTCGCAGGGCCTGGCGCCGATCATCGTGCAGGAAGTCATGCGCACCGTGGCGCGCATGAAAAGCGAAGGCATCGCCGTGCTGCTGGTGGAGCAGAACGTGTTCGGGGCGCTGGAGCTGGCCGACCGCGCCTACGTGCTGGGCGAGGGACGCGTGGTCTACGACGGAGCCGCCGAGGAATTGCGCGCCGACACCGCGCGCATGGAACAGCTGGCGGGGGTCGCGCACGCCGCGCATGCCTGAAGCGCGAGGACAACACTCCTCCACATATCAGGGTTTGCCCTTGCACTTTCGGTCCGACGGGGGGAAACTAAAGGCGTAACTGTCCTGGCTGCGGGCCTCCCCCCTGTCGCAGGGAGCCGCAAGCCGGGCGCGCCAGGCTCGGACCATGACCCAAGCAGTACCCCTGGTGGCGGTGGCCACCGACATCAAGAACCTTTGCGGCCAGCCGGTGCATGCCGTGGCCCGCAAGTACGTCGACCCCCTGCTGGAAATCTCCGGCTGCCTGCCGCTGCTGCTGCCCTCCTTCGGCAGCCGCACTCCGGTGGACGACGTGCTCGCCTCGGTGCACGGGCTGCTGTTCTCCGGCTCCCCGTCCAACATCGAGCCCCACCATTACGGGGAATCGCTGGACAACCCCGAATCCCCGGCGGACCCCGAGCGCGACGCCACCACCCTGCCGCTGATCCGCGCCGCCATCGACCGCGGCATGCCGGTGTTCGGCATCTGCCGCGGCTTCCAGGAGATCAACGTGGCCCTCGGCGGCAGCCTGTTGCAGCAGGTGCACTTCACCGAAGGCTACGCCGACCACCGGGAAGACGAGAGCCTGCCCCTGGAACAGCAGTACGGCCCCGCCCACGAGGTGCATGCGGTGCCGGGAAGCTGGCTGGAGGATCTGGTGGGTCGCTCGAGCTGGAGCGTCAACAGCCTGCACGGCCAGGGCATCAAGCGCCTGGCCCCGGGGCTGGTGGCGCAGGCGCACGCGCCGGACGGCCTGGTGGAGGCGTATACCCACGCCAACTCCGCCGGCTTGCTGCTTGCGGTTCAATGGCACCCTGAATGGCGCGCCATGAACAACCCGGTGTCCCGCAGCCTGTTCCATGCCTTCGGCGA
>JAKBBK010000061.1 GCA_021808525.1 Pseudomonadota bacterium | reverse complement strand
CCACCACCACCGACTGGCTGGCCTCGGCCAGCAGCAGCATGGAGCGCACGAAGGCCGCCTTGAAGGGGTCGTTGGCCAGGTCGGCGGTGTAGCTGCGGTCCACCTTCAGGTAGCGCGGGCGCAGGCGCTTCCACAGCGCGAAGCGACCGAAGCCCTGGCCCAGGTCGTCCAGCGCCAGCCCATAGCCCAGGTCGCGCAGGAAGCGCGCCGCGCTGAAGGCCTGGGTGTCCTCGGCCAGGGAGTCCGACTCCAGCAGTTCCAGCACCAGGCGCGAGGGGGGAAGTCCCTGCTCCTGCAGCCAGCGCAGCGTGGACTCGCGGGCGAACCAGCCCGAGTCGAACAGCGCCTCGGTGACGTTGAGGAACAGATGCCCCGGCAGCGCGGCCGCCGCGAAGGCCTCGATGCTGGTCTGCACGCACAGGCGGTCGAACTCGGCCACGCGGCCGCTGGCGCGCGCGCAGTCGAACAGGTGGTCGGGGCGTTCCAGCGGACTGCCGGCGGGGCCCCGGATCAGGGCCTCGAAGCCGTGGAAACTGCGGTTGCGAAGGTCCAGAACCGGCTGGAACACCGTGTTCAGCAGTTGGCCTTCCAGGATGGACTGGAAGCTCGCGGTGCGATCCGCCTCGGGGTCGGCAGGGGACAGGGGCGGGGCGATGGCGGCCATGGCGGCATGCTGGGATCCGAACTCCATGGTCCTACAGGCTCATGACAAGGCCATGACATGGGCCCCTGGTCAAAGAAGCCGGCCGGTGGCGCGCGCGTCGGGCCCGAACATGGACGCGAAGGGCGCGATGCCGGACAGCGGCGGCAGGCGCCAGCCGCGCAGCCAGGCCGGCAGGCGCCGTGGCTCCAGGGGCGGCGAGATCGCCATGCCCTGGCCGAAGTCGGCCTGCAGGTATTGCGCGTATTCCAGCAGGATCTGGGTCTCCAGGCCCTCGATGGTGATGCCCAGGTCGAGCCGGCGCGCCAGGTCCACCAGCCCGGTGACCAGCGGCACCGCGCGGGGGTTGTTGGCGACGATGCCGTGCACCAGGCCCTGGTCCACCTTGACCATGTCGATGGGCAGGCTGTTGAGTCGCAGCAGGCTGCTGTAGCCGGCGCCCAGGTCGTCCAGCGCCAGGCGCACGCCCAGCGCGCGCAGGCGGTCCGTGGTGTCGCGCATGGTGGCTTGCGTGGCCACGTCGCGATCCTCCAGGATCTCCAGGCTGAGGCGTCGCGGGTCGATGCCCCGGCGCTCCAGGGCCGAGCGCACCCAGTCCACGCAATCGGCGTGGCGCAGCGTGGAGGGGGGCAGGTTCAGCGATAGATCGAGTTTCAGTCCCTGGCGCTCCCAGTCGACCAGGGACTGCAGCGACAGATGCAGGCCCTCGAGGAACAGGCGGTCGAGTTCGTGCTGTCCCAGCACCGGCAGGAAACGTCCCGGCGTGAGCAAGGTGCGCTCATCGAGTTGCAGGCGCGCCAGCGCCTCCACCCGGGTGCAGCGCTGCAGGCGCAGGTCGACGATGGGCTGCATGAACATGCGCAGCCCGCCGGCGAACAGGCGTTGGCGCCACAGCGCGCGCTCGTCGGCGGCCACCGCCGGCAGCGCGATGCCCTCGCCCACGCGCGCCAGCTCGGCCGCCACCGAGGCGCGCAGCGAGTCCAGCGCATGGCGCATCAGCTGGGTGTTGAACTGTGCGGGCAGGCGTCCATACAACTGCAGCACCACCAGCACGTTGCCGGAGGCGTCCAGCACGGGCACGGCCACCGAGCTGCGCGCGCCGCGGGCCAGCAGTTGCACGGCCCAGTCCTGCCCCTGGCGCGCGGCGCGCGCGATGTCGGGGCCCAGCTCGATGCCCGCGCGCAGCCAGCTGCGCGCGAGCGCTCCCCCGCGCGCCTGCGCGGCTTCGGGGTCGTGGGGTGTCGGCGCGGCCTCGCCGCTCCAGGCTTCGTGGGCACTGCTCTGCGCTTCCAGCACGAAGCCGCCGCGGGCGTCCTGGGTGTAGACGGCGCAGCACACCAGGAAGGGCAGCTGTTGCAGGCCCTCGACCACCATGTCCAGCAGGTCGCTGCGCCGGCGCGCCGCCTGCAGGGCCGCGGCCAGCTGGCGCAGGCGCTCGATCAGCTCGTGGCGCAGCGCCTCGGCGCCCTGGTGCTGGAAGCCGATGTCGGACTCCATGCGCCGCAGCAGCGTGCCCAGCAGCAAGCTGCGTTCGCTGAGGCGGGCCGGGATGCGGTGCGCCAGCCCCGCCACCGCCTGGTACAGCCGGCCCATGGCCCCCACGCCCGCCTGCGCGGGCAGGCCCAGCGCCGCCAGCAGCCGGCCCAGGCCCTCGGCATGTTCACGATGTCGGGCCTGGCGCAGGCCCGGGGCGAGCAGCAAAGGCACGTAGCCGCCCAGCCCGGGCAGCAACTCGACCGCGTCGCGCGCGGGCAGGCCCGAGGCCTCGCCCTCGGGCGCCTGCTCGCACAGGCCCAGGGCCTCGAGGAATTCCTCGTTGAGCCGCGGAAGCTGCGGGCCCAGGAAGCGCTGCAGCCAGGCCATGGTCTCCGCGGTCTCGTCGCCGTAGGGGTCGAGCTCCTCGCTGCGACGCTGCAGGTCCCGTTCGGCCTGGCTGAACACGGCGGCCTCGGCCAGCCCGAGCAGGCGCGAGGCGCTGGTGGCGTCCTGCGGGAACAAGGCGCAGCCCACGGAGGCCGAGAGCTTGCGGGTGCTGGACGCGGCGACCGTGAAGGGCTCGCGCAGGGACTTGATCATGCGCTCGACCACGCCGCGCCAGTCCTCGGCGGCGGCTCCGCGCAGCAGCACCCCGATGGAGTCCGCCCCCACCCGCGCCAGCAATTCCATGCCTCCCAGGGCGCGCAGGCGTCGCGCCAGCTCGACCAGCACCGCGTCGCCGGCCTTCCAGCCCCAGGTCTCGTTGATGCTGCCGAAACGGTACACGTCCAGCACCAGCACCGCCAGGCGCCCGTCGGCGCCGGGCTGGGCCGCCAGCTCGCCCACCCGGCGTTCCAGGGCGGCGCGGGTGGCCAGACCGGTCAGCGCATCGCGCGCGTCGCGGCTCGCGCAACCCAGCGCGGCCAGCAGTCGAGACGGTGCGAAACGGCCGCCGGCTGCGAGTTGGAAGGAAGGTGCGCCCATGGCTCCCGCAAGAGGTGCGTTGCGGGCTATTTTTCTTCGGGGCCTATTAAATCGGTATCAAGCTCCAAGCAGTATGGCATGCGGGCGGGTGGGCTCAGCGGCGCGCCTGCTCCTCGGCGTGTTCGGCGCGCACGCGGCCGACCAGCCAGTCGGTCAGGCGCTCGCGCGCCAGCTCGGCGGTGCTGCCATGCCCGCGGGCCTGGGCCTGCCAGGTCCGCACCTCCACCGGCGCCGAGCGCGCCAGGAAGTCCGCCAGCGCCGAGGAGGCCTCGCGCCGCGGGCCGCGCGGGCCCATCCAGTGGGCGGCCAGGGCGCCCAGCCAGGTGCTCACCCGCGTGGGGTCCACGTCCAGGCGCAGGCCGGCCAGCCAGCGCGCAAACTCGGCAGCCGGCATGGGCCGCGCCAGGCCGTAGCCCTGGGCCAGGGTTGCGCCCAGCGCCAGCACGGCCTCCAGCACGCCCCGGTCCTCCGCGCCCTCCACCACGATCTGGCGCTCCAGGTCGTGGCCCAGCTGGATGATGGCCCGCATCAGTCCCAGGGTCTGCAGCGGCGCGCGTCGCAGTTCCAGGGTCAGCCCCTGGTCGAGCTTGATGCAGTCGAACGGCAGCATGGACAGGCGCTGCAGGCTGCTGTAGCCCGAGCCCAGGTCGTCCATCGCCAGGCGCACCCCCAGGGCCTTGAGGGCATGCAGGGCCGCGCTCTGGGTGCGCATGTCCACGTCCTGGTTCTCCAGCAGTTCCAGGGTCAGGCGCTGCGGCGCCACGCCGTGGCGCCGCAGCGCCTGTTCCACCCAGCCCGTGCACTCGGGGTCCAGCAGCGTGGAAGGCGGCAGGTTCAGCGCCGCCTCCATGCGCAGGCCCTGGGCGTCCCAGGCGCGCAGTTGCAGGCACACCTGGTCCAGCCCCAGGCGCAGCAGGCGGTCCAGTTCGGTGTCGCCCAGGATGGGCAGGAAGCGCGAGGGCGCCAGCAGCGTGCCGTCCGCCAGGCGCAGGCGCGCGAGGGCCTCGACCCGCCGGCAGGAGCCGTCGACCAGGTCCACCACGGGCTGCACGAACATTTCCAGGCCGCCCGAGAACAGGCGCTCCCGGCATCGCTGCGCCTGGGCCTGGGCCAGGGGCTCGGAGGAGCTGGCGCGCCGGCAGGATTGCCACACCCTCGCCGCATGTTGCTGCAGCCCGCGCGCGAACTGCTGCATGCCGGCGCTGGAGAACTGGTTCGGCCAGGCGCCGAACAGGCCGAGCACGAACACTGGCTGCCCCTGTTCGCCAGGCACCGGAATGGCCAGCGCGCTGCGCACCCCCAGATCGTCGGCCATGCCGCTCCAGGGGCGCACCCTGGGATCGCTGGCGTAGGCATCGCAGTGCTGGATGCGCGCGCTGTGCCAGGCCTGCACCAGCAGCCCGCTGTCGTCCGCGCCGGCGTTCTGCAGGCTGGCATCGAAACGGGCCCGCTTCAGCCACTCGACGATGGCCGCCGAGCGCGGGCCGCTGCCGGCCTCGCGCTGGAACACGCCGTGGGTGTCCGGGCGCATCACGTGGCAGGCCAGCAGGCCCGGCAGGCTTCCGAGGGGCGCGATGAGCTCGTGCACGGCGTCGCGCCACAGCGCCCGCGCCGGCAGGGTGTCGGGCGTGAGCGCGGCGAAATAGGCCGAGGAGACCTCGGCCAGCGCGGCCATCTGCTCCTGCAGGTCGTCCTCCAGGCGCTCCTCGATCAGGCGCAACAGCTGGAAGCGCGTGCGCGCGGGCAGCGCGGAGTCGGCCAGGGCCTCGCCGGCGAGGCGTCGGTACAGACCCTGCGGGCGGATCATGTGCTCGGCGCTGACGCCCACCAGGGCATGGATCTCTCCCAGGCGCCGGGCCTGGTTCAGCACCGCGTCACGCGAGGTCGCGGGGTCCAGCACGAAGCGCAGGTGCTCGGCGTGGCGGGCGCGCAGCGCCTGCAGTTCGGCGGGCCGCAGCGAGGCGACGATGGCCCGCGCCTGTGCGTCCTGGCCGAGGTCGTCGTAGAAGGCCTGCGCGAACCGCTCGGTGGCCTCGGCCAGCAGCGTGCGTACCTTGCCCAGCAACTGGGCGGCCTCCGGGCCGTAGGGGTCGAAGGCGGGGTCCTGCCCCGGCTCGGCCGCCTGGCGCACGCCGAGCTGCCACCAGCGCCGGCGCTGCTGCTTGCGCGCCTTGACCTGGTACAGCGCGGCGTCGGCCTGGCGCAGCAGGGTGTCGGCGTCGGCGCCGTCGCCGGGGAAGGCGGCCAGGCCCATGGTCATGCCCACGCTGGCCTGCACCGAGCCACCCAGCGAGAAGGGGCGCTCGACCGCGCCGTGCAGGCGCTGCAGCAGCCGGCTGAGCTGGCGCGCCAGATGCCGGTCCTCGAGTTCCTCGATCACCACGACGAACTCGTCGCCCCCCAGGCGCGCCAGGAAATCGCATTCCCGCAGCAGCGAGCGCAGGCGCTGCGCGACTTCCTGCAGCAGCCGGTCGCCGGCGTCGTGGCCGAAGCTGTCATTCACCGGCTTGAAGTCATCCAGGTCGAGCATGCCCACGGCGACCACGCGAGCCCTGCGCCGCGCGCGCGCCAGCGCCTGCGGAAGGTATTGTTCCAGCGCCCTGCGGTTGGGCAGGTCGGTCAGCAGGTCGTGCAGGGCCTCGTGACGCAGGCGCTGCTGCAGGCGCGCGCGCTCGGTGACGTCCTGGAAGGTCCACACCGAGGTGGCCTCGTCGTCGCGGGTCAGGCCGGCGGAGACGTCGCACAGGAGTTCCTCGCCGTCGCGGCGCAGCACGCGCACGTCCATGGCCAGCGCGCTGCCATGCTGGCGCAGGCGAGGGTAGAGGTTGCCCACGCGCACATACTCGGCCTGCGAGGCGTAGACCATGCGCGTGGAGCGGCCGACCAGCTGCTCGGGGTCGTCGTAGCCCAGCATGTGGGCGAAGCGCCGGTTGGCGCTGACGATGAAGCGCCCGCGCACGACCACGATGCCGGCCAGCGTGTGGTCGAGCAGCGCGTGCTGCAGCCCGGTGAGTTCGCGCTCGCGGCGCGCGGCGTCCAGGCGGTCGAGGCCGCGGGAGATGTTGTGCGCCAGTTCGGTCAGCAGGGTCTGCATCTGCTCGTCGAAGGCATCCTCGTCGCCATGCATCACCGTGAACACGCCCCACATGCCCTGGGCACGCCGGATGGGCAGCGTGGCCGTGGCCCGCATGCCGCAGCGCGCGGCGCGCTCGCGCCAGGGCTCGAGCATGGGCGAGCGCGCGAAGGAGGCGAGGAAATAGGCGCGCTGTTCGCGCCAGGCATGCCCGGCCGCTCCACGGCCCCCGACCCGGTCGGAGAGCACCGAAAGCTCGAGTCCATCCATGTAGTCGCGCTCGCCGGCGCTGGCCAGGAAGCGCAGGTCCCCCTGCTCGTCGGGCCGGCCCACCCAGGCCAGGCGCAGGCCCCCGTCGGCCACGGTGATGTCGCAGATGCCCTGCAGCATGGACTGCTCGTCCGCCGCCTGGGCGATCAGCTGGTTGGAGCGTGCCAGCACCGAGGTGAAGTCCACGCGGCGCTGCAGGCGCCTGCGTTCGCGCGCAAGGTGCTGCGCAGCGCGCCGGGCCTCCAGCACATCCAGGGCCTGGCGCGCGATGGCGCGCATCAGTTCGCGCTGCTTCGGGCGCAGCACCCTTGCCCGGGGCGCGCCCACCCACAGCACCGCCAGTTCCCGGCCCTGCTCGTCGTACAGGGCCTCGTGCTCGCACAGGCCCAGGCCCGTGGCGCCGGTGCCGGCCGGCGCCGGCGCGGGCGGCTGCTGCGCCGCGCGCAGCAAGGCCCTGCAGGCGCCCGCCTCGGCGTCGCCATGCAGGCCCTGCAGCCATTCATCATCGTCGCGCAGGCGCAACAGTGCGACGGGAAGTTCCAGGGCCTGCGCGGCCAGCGCGGCCGCCTGGTCGAGCCAGGCGCTCTCGCACTCCGGCGAGGCCGCTGGCTCGCCGGGCTGCCAATGGGCCTCGGCGCCCCGTGTGGGGGCCCGGCCGGATGGGTCGCGCTCGTCGAGCCCGGTCGCCGAGGGAGCCTGTCCGGGGGGGGCCTGCTGCGGGGGTGTCTGGGGCGGAGTCTGTGGTTTCATGGAGGGTGGCGTGCCGGTCCTGCTGACGACGGGCCGACCCTGGCCGGCCCGGCGGGCGCGCGACACCGATCCTGGGAGGGTCCACGCGCAATGGGTGGCCCATTGTCGGATGCCCGGACGCCACGGCTGCGTGAACAATGTCACGAAAACCTTGCCGTATTGCGTTTGTGCGGGGCGCGCCGGATGCGTTGTCGGCTCCGGGGACGCAGAATTCAGCCAGGAATTGCAAGGCCATGCGCTTGCGCGGCCTCGCGTTCCACGATTCCACGCAAATTTCCACACCGACGCACAGGGACGGGTACAAGGTGCATCACGAGCCTCCATCGCGGGCCGCCACGCGGCCGGCCTCGCGCGAGACCCCGCTCTGGGCGGAGCAACAGGCACAGCTGCTGGATTCGCTGGGCCTGGTGGCTCTGGCCCAGGTGGTGGCCTGCGCGGCCTGCGCGTGGCTGTTCGCACCCCATGCGGGTGATCTGGCGGTGACGGCCTGGGCGCTGCTGGTGCTGGGCCTGCAGTCCTCGGCGCTGCTGCTGCGCCGGCGCATGCCCCTGGCGAATGCGCAGGCCCGGGCCCGGGCGGGCGGCCGTCCCACGCCCCTGCATCGCCTGCTGCGCGCCGCCGGCGTCGTGCAGGGCCTGCTGTGGGGCCTGATGCCCTGGTGGCTGGCTCCGCGCGGCGGCTTCGCGGCGGGCCTGGCCGCCTTCATCGTGGCCGGCATGGCCGCAGGCGTGGCGCTGGCGCTGGCCTTCGATGCCGTCGCCGCGCTGGGTTTCGCCGCCGGCGCGCTGCTGCCCCTGGTGCTCCGACTGAGCCTGGGAGGAGGCGCGGCCTCGCAACTGGCGGCCTTGCTGGGCGCGGCCTACCTCTTGTTCGTGGTGCTGGCGGTGCACGCCGCGCAGCAGCGCTTCGTGCGCGGCCAGGCCTGGCGGGACCGCGCATGGCGGGAAATGCAGCTTCGCGAGCTCCAGTCGGTCCGCGCCCATCGCATGGCGCGTCTGAACGCCCTGCTGGTGGAACTGGGCCAGCTGGGCACGCAGGCCGAGGATGTCCAGGCCTTCCGTCAGGCCGTGTGCCGCATGGCCGTGCAGCGCGGGGGCCTGAGCCAGGCCTGGATGGGCCGCCCGGACCCGACCGGGCAGGGGCTGGATCTGCTGGCCAGCTTCTCCCTGCGCGAGGCCGAGCAGCAGCTGCCCGGGCGCGAACAGGCGCTGCGGGCCTGCAGGCTGGCCCAGGCCTGCTTCGACCATGCGCAGGCCGAGGAACCGCGGCAGGCCGCGCGGGAGGGTCCGGCCGGGCCGGCGCCCGAGGCGCGGCAGGGGCTCGCGGGCCCGCAGGGTGCCTGGGTGGCCGCGCTGCCCGTGGTCGACGACGAATCCAGGCTGGCGGGGGGCTGCTCGGTGCTGGTGTTGTGCCTGGACGAGCCCGAGGTGGCGGATGCGGCCACCACGGAGGTGCTGCTCAACGTGGGCGTCGCGGTGCAGCGCGCGATGCAGGCGCTGGAGCAGCGCCGCCGCATGGAGCAGTTGCAGCGCCTCTACCACGCCCTGATGCGCGAGGGCGACGTGCTGCTGCAGGCGCGCAGCGTGCCCGACATGCTGTTGCGCACCTGCCAGACCCTGACCGAGGGCACCCAGTTCCACGCCGCCTGGATGGCCCGCCCGGACGACGCCGGACGCATCGAGGTCATCGCCCGCGCCGGCAGCGGTGCCGAGCAGCTCGACGCGCTGCGCATCAGCCTGCACGACGCCGACCGGTCCCCGCTGGCCATCCGCGTGTGGGACAGCCACCGCAGCGCCTGCTGCAACGACCTGCTGGGCGACCCCCGCATGGCCCCGTGGCAGGGTTCGATGAGCAGCTACGAATGGCGCTCGGCGCTGGCCGAACCGGTGTTCCGCGGCGGCTCCCTCTGGGCGGTGCTGGTGTTCGTGTCTCCCCAGCGCGATGCCTTCGACGGCGCGACCAGCGAGCTGTGCCAGCGCGTGGCCGAGTTGCTGGGCCACGGGCTGGACGAGTTGGACACCAAGCGCCGGCTCAACGACCTGCAGCTGGAGGAGTCGCACCGCGCGCGCCACGACCTGCTGACCGGCCTGCCCAACCGTTTCGCGCTCACCCAGTACCTGCCGCAGGCCCTGGCCGCGGCGCGGCGTGACGGCAGCGTGCTGGCGGTGGGCATGCTCGACCTGGACGATTTCAAGCCGGTCAACGACACCTGGGGCCACGACGTGGGCGACATGCTGCTGCGCGAGATCGCCCAGCGCCTGCGCGCGGCGATCCGCAAGTTCGACGTGCTGGTGCGCCTGGGCGGCGACGAGTTCGTCGTGGTCATCGAGCAGATCGACGCCGACCAGGTGCTGGAGCAGATGGGCGACGTGCTGCGGCGCCTGCACGCGGCCGTCGAGCAGCCCTTCGAGCTGGCGCCCGGCTGCCGCGTGAGCGTGGGCATGTCCATGGGCCTGGCCCTGTTTCCGCTGGATGCGCAGGACCCGGAGGCCCTGGTGCGCCAGGCCGATGCGGCCATGTACCAGGCCAAGCTGCACAAGCGCGACCGCGCGCGCTGGTGGCAACTGGCACCGGCGGCCGGCGCGAGGCTCGAGGGCGGCGCCCCGCGGGCCGCGCCGCAGTTGCAGATGGTGTCGTCGTCGCGGGGGTCCTGAGCGCCGGACACCGGCGGCCCGCCGGCAGCCGGCTGGCAGCCTGCTAGGGATCCAGCAGGCTCAGCTGCATGGCCGCGGGCTCGCTGGCGGACTCGGCGGCATCGTGCAGCGCGGCCGCGCGCACGCCCAGCAGGCGCAGCCGGCGGTCCAGTTCGACGCGGCGCAGGCACTGCCCGGCCGCCTCGCGGATGGCCCGCGCGTCATTCACGGGGCGGGGCAGGGACAGGTCGCGGGTGACGGTGCGAAAGTCCTCGAAACGCAGCTTGATGCCGATGGTGCGGGCCGCGCAGCCCTTGCGCCGCAGGTCCTCGGCCAGCTGGCGGCACAGCTCGGTGAACAGGCGCGAGAGTTCGGCGCGGTCGCGCCGCGGGTGCAGGTCGCGCTCGAAGGTGGTCTCGCGACTCACCGACTTGGGCTCCGAATGGGTCTGCACCGGGCGGTCGTCGCGCCCGTGCGCGACGGCGTGCAGCCAGGCCGCGTAGCCGCGCCCGAAATGCTCCTGCAGCAGTTCCGGGGGGGCCGCGGCCAGCTCGCCGATGCTGAGGATGCCCAGGCCGCGCAGGCGCTCGGCGGCCTTGGGCCCGATGCCGTTGATGCGCGCGGCCGGCAGGGGCCAGATGCGCTCGGGCAGGTCGTGCATGTGCAGCACCGTGATGCCCCCGGGCTTGCGCAGCTCGGAGGCGATCTTGGACAGCAGCTTGTTCGGGGTCACGCCGATGGAGCAGCTCAGCCCGGTGGCCTCGCGAACCGCGTCCTGGATGTCGCGGGCCAGGGCCTCGGTATCGGCCTGCGCATGGGTGCTGAGGTCGATGTAGATCTCGTCGATGCCGCGGTCCTCGATGTGCGGGGCGACGGCGGCCACCGCGGCCTTGAAGCGCCGGGAGTACTCGCGGTAGGCCTCGAAGCGGGCCGGCAGCAGGATCGCGTCGGGAGCCAGGCGGGCGGCCTTCATCATGCCCATGGCGGAGAACACGCCGAGGGCGCGCGCCTCGTAGGTGGAGGTGGTGACCACGCCGCGCCCGGCGTAGTCGCGCAGGCGCGCGAAACGCCAGCTGCCGTCGGCCAGGCGCTCGGGCTGCCAGCGATGGCGTCCGCCCACGACCACCGGCAGCCCGCGCAGCTCGGGGTAGCGCAGCAACTCCACCGAGGCGAAAAAGGCGTCCATGTCCAGATGCGCGATGCGCCGGGGCGCGGGCGGGCTGGAGTCGAGGCAGGAGTCGAGGTCGGAGGCCATGGATCAACATCGCGACCGCGGGGTCGCGGGGCTGATCATATCCACAGTAGGGTGTCGCATCCAGCGGGCCCGCTTCCGGCCCGCTCGGCGCATGGCGCCTGAAAATTGCGCCGAGCCGCCATAGACTGCACGCTGAACGCGGCGTGCGCGGGGCATCCCGGTGCGTCCTGCTCGTCGCGTCGATGGTCCCAACCCCCACAGGAGAGCCCAGCCATGGACAGCATCCAGGTCGTCTACACCACCAGCGCCACCGCCACCGGCGGACGCAACGGACACACCCGCTCGCAGGACGGCCAGGTCAGCGTGGACCTTTCGGTGCCCAAGGCCATGGGCGGCCCGGGCCGTCCGGCGACGACCACCCCGGAGGATCTGTTCGCGGCCGGCTACGCCGCCTGTTTCGGCGGCGCGCTGGATTTCGTGGCCAAGCAGCACAAGAAGAACGCCTCCGGCGCCAGCGTGACCTGCTCGGTGTCCATCGGCCCGCGCGACGCGGGCGGCTTCGGGCTGGCGGTCAGGCTGCGCGTGGAGGACCGCTCGCTGCCCCAGCAGGAACTGCATGCCCTGGCCATGGAGGCCCACGAGAAGGTCTGCCCCTATTCCCACGCCACGCGCAACAACGTGGACGTGCAGGTCGAGGTGCAGGGGGCCTGAGCCGCGCCTCAGGGCTGCGCGCCGTTCCAGGCCCGCAGCTCCGAGGCCACGCGCCGGACCACGGCATCCCAGCTCTCGCCCGGAGCCTGGCGGAACAGGCGCATCACCCCGGGATACCACGGCGAGTCCTCGCGCTCGAGCAGCCAGCGCCAGTCGCTGCCGACGGCGGGCAGCAGCACCCAGCAGGGCCTGCCCAGCGCGCCCGCCACATGCGCGGCCGAGGTGTCCACGCAGATCAGCAGGTCGAGCTGGGCGAGGATGGCCGCGGTGTCGGCGAAGCTGGAAATCGCCGGCGCGAGGTCGGTGATGGGTTGCGCGGGGTCGGCCCGCGCGGCCTCGTCCTCGCCCTGGCCCTTTTGCAGGCTGACGAAGGCGGCGTCGGCGCAGGACCACAGCGGCGCCAGCACCTGCAGCCCGGGCAGGGAGCGGTTCAGGTCGTTGCCATGCCCGGCGGCGCCTTTCCAGACCAGCCCGATGCGCCGGCGCGCCCGAGGCAGTCTCGGCGCCCAGGCCTCGATGCGCGCCGGCTCGGCGCTCAGGTAGGGCAGCTGCGCCGGGATGGTGTCCAGCGTGGTGCCCAGCAGGCCCGGCAGGCTGAAGCCCAGCACCCAGTGGTCATGCGACTCGAAGCGTTCATCGTCGGCGTACACCGCGTCGACCCCGGGCGCCGTGGCCAGCAGCGGCTTCAGCGCGGCCCTGCACTGCAAGGACACCCGGGCCGCGCCGCGGCCCTTGAGCAGCCGCGCGTAGCGGGCCAGCTGGACCTGGTCGCCGAATCCCTGCTCTCCCAGCAGGATTACCGACTTGCCGGCCAGGGGCTCGCCGCGCCATGGGGGAAAGGCGAGCTCCGGCGGGCGGCTGATGACATGGGGCAGCGTGGGGTCCAGACGCGCTTCGTGCAGCGGCCACGCCTCCTGCATGCGCCCCAGGCGCAGCAGCAGCACGCTGAAATTCCAGCGCGCGGCGGCGTTGCCGGGCTCCAGGCGCAAGGCCTCCCGGTAGGCGGTCTCGGCATCCTGCAGCCTGTCCCGTTCGAGCAGGGCGCCGAGATTGTTCCAGGCATCGAACAAATCCGGCCGCTCTTGCAGCGCCTGCCGATAGGCCTGCTCGGATTCCCGCAGTCGTCCCTGGCATTTCAGCAGATTGCCTCGAAGCACGAGGTGGCGGCATGGGTCGTCGTCCAGCAGGCGGGCGCGTTCGACACAGGCCTCGGCGCGGTCGAACCAGCGCCGGCTCATCGCCAGATCGCCCATGGCGTACCAGACCTCGAGCGCATCCGGCCGGGCCTGCAGTACCTGCTCGAAAGCCTCGGCCGCCTCCTCGAAACGCGCCAGCCGCTGCAAAGCCTGTCCCAGGTGGAAGCGGGCCTCGTGCAACTCGGGATCGAGCTCGATCGCGCGCGCCAGCACCTGCGCCGCCTCCTGTGGCACATGCAGCCTGAGCAGGGTCTGGCCCAGGTTCGCGTGGGCCTGGGCGAGATCCGGCGCGGCCTGCAGCGCGCGCCGGTAGGCGCTCACCGCCTCGCGGTACTCGGCCTGCTCGTACAGCAGGTTGCCCAGGTAGAAATGCAGCATCGCCGAGTCCGGCGCGGCACGCAGGCCGTTGCGGGCCGACTGCAGCGCCTGCCGGGCCTCGCCGGTCTGGAACTGCAGTCGGCACAGCTCTTGCCATGCGTAGGCGAAATCCGGCTTGCGGCGCAGGGCCTCGCGCAGGCGCAACATGGCCGTGGCGGTGTCGCCGCGCGCCTCGGCGATCTGGCCCAGGAACAGGTAGGGCTCCTCGCGCTCGGGGTCCAGCGCCAGCGCCCGGTCCAGCCAGGAGATCGCCTCGTCCAGGCGGCCCAGTTGCTGCAGCGCGAAGCCCAGGTTGGAGCAGGCGATGACGTGCCGCGGGTCCAGGGCCAACGCCTGCTCGTAGCAGCCCACGGCTTCCTGCAGCCGCCCCTCGGCCACGCAGCGGTTGCCGCGCGAGGCCATCTCGTCGGCTTGCGCGACCAGGATCGGGTTCGACGCCTGCCCGCCGGCAGGGGAGGCCGGCGCTGGCGCGTCGCCGGGCCGGGGTGCAATGGGCTCGGGGGATGCACCGGACGCGGTGGGCGCCACGGAGCCATCGCTCTGCGAGGCACGTCCGAGCCAGCGACGAATCGAACTCAGCATGGGTCTTCCCGAAGGGCCGCGCTAGCGGGCCAGGGCCAGCAGGACTTCCCGCACCAGCAGGTCGACGAAATCGTCTTCGTGCCCGAGATCCCGCAGGGTCCACTTCAGGCGGTTGCTCAGCCTGGCCTTCTTGTAGGTGTTCAGCGGATGCGCCGCCGCGAAATCCCGCGCCCGCTGCAGCACCCTGGCGAGCAGCTTGCGCCGCCTGTCCTCGCGCTTGCCGGGGCTGGCCGTCGCGATGGATCGCAGCTCGGAATCGCAATACCTGGCGAGCTCCTCGCCGAACGCACTCGCCTGGCCGGCGTCGAACCATCGCAGCAGCACCATCGTTCCCCATCGACTTGTCCGGCCTGCGCCGGCGTGCCCGTACTCCGGTCGGCTGGCCGTCCGGGTCTTGGATCCCATTATTGCTGAATGGTCTTCGGGGTTGCCAACGCTCCGCTTGGCAGGCGCGACTGCCTTAAGCTAAGGGGATGACATCGAACCGCATCCCGGCATCCGCCCTGTTCTCCAGGCACTACGAGCAGGCCCGAGCGCGCTTCCTGGAGGCCGCGGCGTCGCGCGGCGCCGCCGTCGAATCGGCCCTGCTCGAAGGCCTGCGCGGTGCGCGCGGCGAGCCACTGGCGATGGACACGGCGCTGCTCGGCGCTCCTGGCGCGCCCAAGCTGCTGGTGGTGAGTTCCGGTACCCACGGCCCGGAGGGCTTCGCCGGCTCGGCCGCGCAACTGGCACTGCTGCAGGACCAGGACCTGCTGCAGCGGGCCGGGAGCGCCGGGGTCGCGCTGCTGCTGGTGCACGCGGTCAATCCCTACGGCTTCTCGCATCTGCAGCGCACCAACGAGGACAACGTCGACCTCAACCGCAACCACATCGATTTCAGCCGCCCCCTGCCGGCCAATCCCGTGTACGCCGAGCTCGAGCCCCTGCTGATGCCGCAGCAGTGGCCGCCCGGCCCGCGGGAGCGCGAGGCCCTGCGGGACTGGATCGAGCGCCACGGCCAGCCGGCCTATCGCAAGGCCGTCACCGCCGGCCAGTACACGTCGCCGGACGGCGTGTTCTACGGTGGCACGGCACCCACGTGGAGCAACCGCAGGCTGCGCGAGCTGCTGCGCCGGCATGCCTCGGCGGCCACCCACCTGGGCTGGGTGGACATCCACACGGGCCTCGGGCCCTACGGCCATGGCGAGAAGATCTACGCCGGCCGGGCGCTGGAGCAGGACCATGCGATGGCCCGGGCCTGGTGGGGCGCCGACCTGTTCGCGCCCTTCGCCGGCGATTCGGTCTCGGCCGACGTATCCGGCCCGGTGGTGAGCGTCGCCTGCGACGAATGCCCGGGCGCCCGGCTGGCGTTGATGGGCCTGGAGTTCGGCACCGTCGAGCAGGAGGAGGTGCTGGGCTGCCTGCGCGCGCATGCCTGGCTGCGGCGCCATCCCGAGGCGCCCCAGGCGCTGCGCGAGCAGGTGGCCGAGCGCATGCGCGAGGCCTTCTGCTGCGACAGCGACGAATGGCGCGGCATGGTGCTGGGCCAGACCCGCGTGGCGCTGCTGCAGGCCGTGCAGGGCCTGCGCGCGGCCTGAGCAGGACCCGAGCAGCACCCGAGCAGGACCCAGGCGCGCGCCCTGGCCGCGCCACCCCGGCAGGCCACCCAGGAGGAGACGACACCATGCATTCGAGCATCCCGAGCATCGATGGAGGCGAGGATCCGCACCGCGCCCCGCCGGTCGCGCCGCGCAGGGCGGTGGCCGCGGCGGTGGCCGGCAATGCGCTGGAGTTCTACGACTTTCTCAGCTACGCCTTTTTCGCCGTGTACATCGGGAAGACCTTTTTCCCGGTGCACAGCAGCTACATGAGCCTGCTGCTGTCGCTGGCGGTGTTCGGCTTCGGGTTTTTCGCGCGCCCGGTGGGCGGCGTGGTGTTCGGCCTGATGGGCGATCGCGTCGGGCGCCGCGCCAGCCTGATCCTGACCCTGGTGCTGATGACCCTGGGCACGCTGGGGGTCGCGCTGACGCCCTCCTACGCCAGCATCGGCCTGGCGGCTCCGCTGATCGTGGTGCTCGCGCGCCTGGTGCAGGGCTTCGCGCTGGGCGGCGAGATCGGCCCCTCCAGCGCCTTCCTGATCGAAGCCGCGCCCAAGGACCGGCGCGGCCTGTACGCCAGCTGGCAGTTCGCCAGCCAGGGAGCGGGCATCCTGCTCGCGGGCATCATGGGCCTGTTGTTCGGGCACCTGCTCGGGCAGGAGGCCATGCTGGCCTGGGGTTGGCGCGCGGCCTTCCTGCTGGGCCTGCTGGTGGTGCCGCTGGCGCTGTACCTGCGCCGCTCCATGCCCGAGACATTGCATGCGCGCAGCGCGGGGCCGCGGCCCCATCGCGCTCCGGCGCGCTACGTGGTGATCGCCATCGGCGTGATCCTGGGCGGCACCGTGTCGGCCTACGTCGGCAGCTACATGACCACCTACGCCATCGCCACCCTCAAGATGCCCCCCACCGCCGCCATGGCCGCCACGGTGGCCCTGGGCCTGTTCACCCTGGTGTTCTCGGTGGTCGGCGGCCTGATGTGCGATCGCTACGGACGCAAGCCCACCCTGCTGTGGCCGCGCGTGGTCTCGGCCCTGGTGACGGTGCCGGCCTTCATGCTGCTCGACGCCTCGCCGGGGGTGCTGACCCTGGTGCTGGTCAGCTCGGGGCTGGCGGCGATCAATGCCCTCACCGGCGCGGCCACGCTGGTGGCCGTGCCCGAGGTGTTCGAGCGCCGGCACCGGGCCGTCGGCCTGGGCGTGGCCTACGCCATCGGCGTGTCCATCTTCGGCGGGACGACCCAGTTCCTCGTCACCTGGCTGATCCACGTCACCGCCAACCCGATCGCGCCGGCCTGGTACGCCACGGCGGCCAGCGTGGTGGCGATCGGGGCCATGCTGATGATGCCCGAGACCCGGGACGAAGCCGCATGAAATTCACCAAGATGCTGCGCTCGCGCCTGCACGAGCTGCGCGACCTGCGGCGCCTGGACGCGCGCGCCGCGGCACGCCGCGCCGAGCACAGCCCCCTGGTCACGCTGTCGACCACGCCGGGGCGCATCGGCGGCCTGCGGCCCACGCTGGCCAGCCTCCTGGGCCAGGAGCTGGCCCCGCGGGAAATCCACCTCAACCTCGGCATGGACCTGTTCGGCGATCGGCCGATCCCGGATTTCCTGCAAGGCCTCGAGGTGGTCCAGGTGCACCGCGTGGCGCGCGACCTGGGCCCTGCCACCAAGCTGATTCCCACGCTGCAGCGCCTGCAGGGCACGCGCGAGCGCATCGTGGTGGTGGATGACGACATGTTCTACCACCCCGCGCTGCTGCGCCAGCTGGTCGAGGCCGAGGCCGCCGGCTCCGGGCGCGAGTGCTGCTGCGCCAACGGCCTGCTGCTGCCGCGCAGCCTGCGCGCGCAGGACTGCCGCGGCGACCGGGCGCTCAGGTCCGGGCGCCGGCGCGTGGCCATCATGCAGGGCGCCGGCGGCTACTGCCTGCGTGCCGACCTGCTGGACCCCGCGGATCTGCTCGACCTGCGCGGCGCGCCCGCGCGGGCCTGGTTCGACGACGACGTCTGGTTCAGCGGGCACCTGAGCCGCAGGGGCATCGTGAAATGGCAGGTCGCCACGGGGCGCCGCAAGAGCCTGGCCAACACGCTGGAATCGGCGATCTCGGGCGACCGCGTGACCCTGATGACCGAGTTGCTGGGTTTTTTCGCGAAGGACTGGGACCCCGCGGAATTCAGCGATCAGCCCGGCTCCGGCGGCGACGGCCGGAGCTGAAGCATCGCCACGCACATCAGGACCAGCAGCAGGAACGGGGTGATGTGGCGCTCGTAGTTGAAGCCCACGACATAGGGGCCTGAATAGGCCGCGAGCGCCGCGAGCATCGAGCCGGCCCGCCATGCCCGGATGGGGTCGCGGGCACGCAGTTCGTGCCACAGGCGGTAGGCCAGCAGCAGTTCCATCGCGCGTCCGAAGACCAGCCACATCATGATGGAAAAGCGCCCCACCTCCCGCTGCTGCCGCAGCCCCCAGAATCCCACCACCGCGACGCAGGCCAGCAGGGCCAGCGCGACGGGCGCGACCCCACGCATCGAGCGGCCTTCCACCACCAG
>JAKBBK010000060.1 GCA_021808525.1 Pseudomonadota bacterium | reverse complement strand
ACTCGACATCAATAGGTCTCCAGATGCAGCCGGCCCTGCTCCTTCCAGGCCGCCGCGGTGCTTTCCCAGGACAAGCCGGCCTGCGTGGCGACGTCGCGCAAGGCCAGCACGACGCCTTCTTCCATCGCCTTGAGGCCGCAGACGTAGATATGCGTATTGTCGTCGCGCAGCAGTTCGCCCAGGTCGGCGGCGCGCTCGCGCATCAGGTCCTGCACGTAGCGCCTGGGGCTGCCCGGGGTGCGCGAGAAGGCCAGGTGGATGTCGATGAAATCCCTGGGCAGGTTCTGCAGCGGTCCGAAGTAGGGCAGCTCGGCCTGGGTGCGCGCGCCGAAGAACAGCATCAGGCGCCCGCCGTCGAACTTGCCGGAGCGGCGCAGGCGCCGGCGCCATTCGGTCATCGCGCGCATGGGCGCGCTGCCGGTGCCGGTGCAGATCATCACGATGTTCGAGCGCGGGTGGTTGGGCATCAGGAAACTGGCGCCGAAGGGCCCGGTGACCTCGACCTTGTCGCCGACCTTGAGGTCGCACATGTAGTTCGAGGCCACGCCGCGCACCGGGCGCCCCTGGTGGTCCTCCAGCACGCGCTTGATGGTCAGAGACAGGTTGTTGTAGCCGGGGCGCTCGCCGTTGCGCGGGCTGGCCACCGAGTACTGGCGCGGATGGTGGGGCCGGCCCTCGGCGTCCACCCCCGGCGGGATGATGCCGATGGACTGGCCCTCGAGCACCGGGAAGGGCATGGCGCCGAAGTCCAGCACGATGTGGTGGGTGTCGTACTCGCGCCCGACCTCGGTGACCCGCACGTTGCCGGTGACCGTGGCGCTCACCGACTTGCGCGCGGCCTTCGGCCCGTACAGGTTGGTGTAGGCATGGGCCGCCGACCAGGGCGGCACCACGGAGCCGTGGCGCGCGGCGCGGAACTCGGCATCCACGCCGGGGGTGGCGATGTCGTCGCGCGGCGGCTGGGGCGGCACGGGCGCGGCATCGCCGGCAGGCGGCTGGCGCAGATCGCCCTGCGCCGGCAGCTCGTCCCACAGCAGTTGCTCGGCCAGCGGGTAGGCGGCGGCGCGCGGCAGGTCGCGCCAGTTGTCGATGGCGCCGGTGGGGCAGGGCGGCACGCAGGCCATGCAGAAATTGCACTTGTCGGCGTCGACCACGTAGTTGCGGCTGTCGTGGGTCACGGCGCCCACCGGGCAGGTGGCTTCGCAGGTGTTGCAGCGAATGCAGATCTCGGGGTCGATCAGGTGCTGGTGCAGGATCGCGGTGTCGGCCATGTCCATGGCGGTCTCCGAAAGGCTGCGGGGCGCTGTCGCGCCCCGCGTTGGTCGATCAGTTGAAGCGTACGTACTCGAAGTCGATGGGCTGGCGGTTGATGCCCACCATCGGCGGCGCGATCCAGTTGGCGTACTTGCCCGGCTCGACCACACGGCCCATCAGCGAGGCCACGAAGGCGCGGTCGGACTCGGTGGGCAGCCACTCGGCGACACGGGCGTTCCACTCCTGCTGGCTCACGACCCGCCCGTCGGGGGACACCTTCACCCCGGCCAGGCTGCCGATGCTGCGGTGGAAGGCCTTGTGCGGGGTGGACAGGCGAAAGCCGATGCCGGCCTTCTCGATGACCTTGTTCCAGCGCGAGACGCCGCCGACGCTGTCGGTGATGTAGTCGTCGCGCAGGACTTCGTTGAGGGCGTTGAGCATGGGCACTTCCTGCTCCACCAGGCGATCGCCCTGCACCTGCAGGATGCGGTAGCCCTGGTCGTGCAGGCGGTGGTCGTCGCCGCGCTTGCCCTCCTCGAAGCGGCCCTTGAGCCCGCTGGAGTAGAAGGTGGCGGCGTTGCTGGACTGGTCGGCGCCGAACAGGTCGATGGTGACGCTGAAGTGGAAATTCAGGTAGCGCTGCAGCGTGGGCAGGTCGATGACCCCGGCGGCGCGCAGTTTGGCGGGATCGTCGGTGCCCAGCTCGTTCATCACCTGGCAGGTGCGCTGGATCACCCGCGACACGCCCGATTCGCCGACGAACATGTGGTGCGCTTCCTCGGTGAGCATGAAGCGCGTGGTGCGCGCCAGCGGATCGAAGGCCGATTCGGCCAGCGCGCACAACTGGAACTTGCCGTCGCGGTCGGTGAAGTAGGTGAACATGAAAAACGACAGCCAGTCGGGCGTGGGCTCGTTGAAGGCCTGCAGGATGCGCGGGTTGTCCTGCTGGCCGCTGCGGCGCTCGAGCAGCGCCTCGCCTTCCTCGCGCCCGTCGCGCCCGAAGTACTTGTGCAGCAGGTACACCATGGCCCACAGGTGGCGGCCTTCCTCGACGTTGACCTGGAACAGGTTGCGCAGGTCGTACAGGCTGGGCGCGGTCAGGCCCAGGTGGCGCTGCTGCTCCACCGAGGCCGGCTCGGTGTCGCCCTGGGTGACGATGATGCGCCGCAGGTTGGCGCGGTGCTCCCCGGGCACGTCCTGCCAGGCGTCCTCGCCCTTGTGGTCGCCGAAGTGGATCTTGCGGTCCTTCTCGGCCGGGTTCAGGAAAATGCCCCAGCGGTACTCGGGCATCTTGACGTAGTCGAACTGCGCCCAGCCCTGCGGGTCGACGCTGATGGCGGTGCGCAGGTAGACGTCGAAGCCCTGCGAGCCGTCGGGGCCCATGTCGTTCCACCAGCTCAGGTAGTTGGGCTGCCACTGCTCGAGCGCGCGCTGCAGCGTGCGGTCCTCGGCCAGGTTGACGTTGTTGGGGATCTTGGTGCTGTAGTCGATGGTGGGCATCTGTGTCTCCGTGTGCGCTTATACGCGATTGAAGTCGAACGCGGCCTTTTCACCCTTGCCGTATACCTTGAGCGCGCCCTTGTCGCCAACCGCGTTGGGGCGCTGGAAAATCCAGTTCTGCCAGGCCGTGAGGCGCCCGAACACGCGGGTGAGCATGTTCTCGGGGCCGTTGAAGCGCAGGTTGGCCTCCATGCCGGTCAGCGCATCGGGGGACATCGCCGCGCGTTCCTCGATGGCGATGCGGATTTCGTCGTCCCAGTCGATGTCGTCCGGATGGCTGGTCACCAGGCCCAGCGCGAAGGCTTCGTCGGCGTCCAGCGCCTGGCCGGCCCGGGCGCGCAGCGCATCCATCGCCGGCTGCTCGGCGTAGAAGCGGCGCTCCAGGCGGCTCTGGCCGGTGACCATCGGGTACAGCCCGAAATTGGTCTCGCCCACGGTGATGCGCGGGGCGATTTCCGGATCGTCGGGCAGGGCCAGGTGGTAGATGCGGTCGCAGGCCAGCGCCGGCTCGAGCAGCGTGCCGGCGAAGCAGGAACCCTGGTCGATCAAGGCGAACAGGCTGCGCGAGGACACGTCGATGCGGGCGAAGCCGCGGCGCAGCATGCCGATGGTCTCGCGCACCAGCCAGTGCCCGCGCTGGGCCATCAGCAGGGCGTCGAGCTCGGCCACCTTGGCGGCGTCGCCGCGGGTCTTGATCAGCCAGGTGCCGATGTCCAGCTCGTTGGTGCGCATGGACAGGATGGCGTCGTCGAGTTCGCGCGCCAGGCGCAGCGCGTACCAGTCGGCGCCCAGGGCCTCGATGCCGGCGGCGTCGATGGGCTGCTCGCCTTGCGGGGCGTGGAGGGTGAAGGTGGCGACGCGGCGCGCGCGGTCGATCTCGACCTCCACCGTCGAATAGCGCAGCGCGTCGGGCTCGATGCTGCGTTGCAGCGGCCCCAGCGCCACGCCGCGGGCACCCTGTGGGCGATCGCTCTGCTCGGCCAGTTGCAGCGCGCGCTCGCGCACCGCCTGGGCGAACACGGCGGGCTTGGCGATGTCGTCGACCAGGCGCCAGTCCTTGGCCTTGAGGCCGCGCACGCCCTCGGCGGTGGTGCAGAAGATGTCGGCCAGGTCGTGGCGCACGTGGCGCTTGTCGGTCACGCGGGTCAGGCCGCCGGTGCCGGGCAGCACGCCGAGCAGCGGAACCTCGGGCAGGCTCACCGCGCTGGAGCGGTCGTCGACCAGCAGGATCTGGTCGCAGGCCAGCGCGAGCTCGTAGCCGCCGCCGGCGCAGGCGCCGTTGACCGCGGCGAGGAACTTCAGGCCGCCGTCGCGCGACGAATCCTCCATGCCGTTGCGGGTCTCGTTGGTGAACTTGCAGAAGTTCACCTTCCAGGCATGGCTGGACAGGCCCAGCATGAAGATGTTGGCGCCCGAGCAGAACACGCGCTCCTTCAGGCTGGTCAGCACCACGGTGCGCACCTCGGGGTGCTCGAAGCGGATGCGATTGAGCGCGTCGTGCAGCTCGATGTCCACGCCCAGGTCGTAGCTGTTGAGCTTGAGCTTGTAGCCGGGACGCAGCCCGGCGTTTTCGTCGAAATCCGCGGCCAGCGTGGCGATGGGGCCGTCGAAGGAGAGCTTCCAGTGCCGGTAGCGCGAGGGATCGGTCTGGTAGTCGACGCGGGGATTCTGGTTCACGGGGTGCTCCTTCGGGTGAAACAAAGTGCAGTTTTGCGGGGATGCGAGGAACGCAGCATAGTGCATGTATCGCGAATTCGCAAGCGGTTGCTTCGGGTGGCAGTGTCGCGATTCGAGGGCGTGGATGCACTATAGTGCTTGACATCGAGAAATTCAAAATCTACAGTGCTTTCACGCACGATGCTGCAGCTCGCAGCCCATCGCGCGCACGGGGCCCCGCGGGCTCCGATGACACCGACAGGAGACGAACACCGTGCAAGACGCCCAGCCCCCCGTGACCGAGCCGCCCTGGGAGCGCGTGCCCGGCGCGACGCCGCGGTTCAATTTCGCCCAGTACCTGATGGACTGCAACGCGGGGCGGGGCGCGAAGACGGCCTACGTGGACGACCACGGCAGCCTGAGCTACGCGCAACTGGAGCAGCGTGTGCGCCGCGCCGCGGCGGCACTGCGCGCGGCCGGGCTGCGGCGCGAGGAGCGGGTGCTGCTGGTGATGCAGGACTGCGTGCATTGGCCGGTGGCCTTCCTGGGGGCCCTGTACGCCGGCATCGTTCCGGTGGCGGTGAACACCCTGCTGACGGCCGACGACTACGCCTACATGCTGGAGAACTCGCGTGCGCAGGCCCTGCTGGTGTCGGGCGCGGTGCTGCCGGCCCTGAGCGCGGCGCTGGTGCGCGCGGACCATGAGGTGCGCCAGGTGGTGGTGTCGCACCCCGTGGCGCCGCTGCACGCGGGTGAGGTGGATTTCGAGGCCTTCGTCGACGCGCAGGAGCCGCTGGCGCGCGCGGTCGCCACGGGGCCGGACGATCCGGGCTTCTGGCTGTATTCCTCGGGTTCCACCGGGCGCCCCAAGGCGGCGGTGCATTCGCACGCGAACCCCTACTGGACCCTGGAGCTGTACGGGCGCCCGGTGCTGGGGCTGCGCGAGGAGGACGTGTGCTTCTCGGCGGCCAAGCTGTTCTTCGCCTACGGCCTGGGCAACGCGCTGAGTTTCCCGCTGGGCGTGGGCGCCAGCGTGGTGTTGATGCCCGAGCGCCCGACTCCGCAGGCCACCTTCCGCAGGCTGCGTGGCGAGGTGGGCGGCCTGCGCCCCACGGTGTTCTTCGGCGCGCCCACCGGCTACTCGGGCATGCTGGCCCACCCCGAGCTGCCGGCGCGCTCCGACGTGGCGCTGCGCCTGGCCTCGTCGGCGGGGGAGGCGCTGCCGGCCGACATCGGCGAACGCTTCAAGGCGCACTTCGGGGCCGACATCGTCGATGGCATCGGCTCCACCGAAATGCTGCACATCTTCCTGTCCAACCGCCCCGATCGGGTGCGCTACGGCACCACCGGCTGGCCGGTGCCGGGCTACGACATCGAGTTGCGCGGCGACGACGGCGGGCCGGTGGCGGACGGCGAACCCGGGGACCTGTACATACACGGCCCTTCCAGCGCGCTGATGTACTGGGGCAACCGCGCCAAGTCGCGCGACACCTTCCAGGGCGGCTGGACCAAGAGCGGCGACAAGTACGTGCGCAACCCCGACGGCACCTACACCTACTCGGGTCGCAGCGACGACATGATCAAGGTCAGCGGCATCTACGTGTCGCCCTTCGAGGTGGAGGCCACGCTGGTGCAGCACCCGGCGGTGCTGGAGGCCGCGGTGATCGGGGTGACCGACGCCGAGGGCCTGGGCAAGACCAAGGCCTTCGTGGTGTGCAAGGACGGCAGCACGGTGGGGGCCGAGGAGCTCAAGGCCTTCGTGAAGGAACGCCTGGCGCCCTACAAGTATCCGCGCCTGATCGAGTTCGTCGACGAGCTGCCGAAGACCGCCACCGGCAAGATCCAGCGCTTTCGCCTGCGCCAGCGCGAAGCGGGGGCGGCATGACGGACACGCAACTGCTGCGCCTGCACGTGGGCGGGCGCGAGCTGGACATCGAGCACCGCTGGGTGGGCGAGGGCGGGGCCGAGGCGCCCCTGCTGGTGTTCCTGCACGAGGGCCTGGGCTCGGTGTCCATGTGGCGCGATTTCCCGCAGGCGCTGTGCCGGGCCGCCGGCTGTCGCGGCCTGGTGTATTCGCGCCCCGGCTATGGGCGCTCCACCCCGCGCCGGCCGGAGGAGCTGTGGGATCCGGACTTCATGCACCGCCAGGCGCTGGACGTGCTGCCGGCCCTGCTGGAGGGGCTGGGCGTGGACGTCGAGCGTCGGCCGCCCTGGCTGCTCGGGCACAGCGACGGCGGCTCCATCGCGCTGCTGCACGCCGCGCATGCCGGGCGGCGCGTGGCCGGGGCGATGGTGCTGGCCCCGCACATCCTGGTCGAGGACATCAGCGTGGCCAGCATCGAGAAAGCCCGCCAGGCCTACCTGGACACGGACCTTCGCCAGCGCCTGGCGCGGCACCACGCCGACCCGGACTCGGCCTTCTGGGGCTGGAACCGCATCTGGCTGGACCCGCGGTTCCGCGACTGGTCCATCGAGCGCGAGATCGAGGCCATCACCTGCCCGCTGCTGGCCGTGCAGGGCCTGGACGACGAGTACGGCAGCCTGGAGCAGATCCGCGGAATCGCGCGCCGCGTGGCGCACGCGCAGTTGCTGGAACTGGCCGACTGCGGGCATTCGCCGCACCGCGACCAGCCGCAAGCGCTGATCCAGGCCTGCGTGGAATTCCTGGGCCGGCACGCGGGCTGAACGCGACGGGGGCTGCGCGGCGGCGTGGCGCGGCCGCCCTGCAAGCCGCGCGCCGGCTCGCTATGCTGGGGGGCTGCATCAACCCCCACAACTTCCCTCCAGCATCGCGAGCACGGCATCGCAAGCACGGCATCGCCGGTACCGCATCCGCTGGAACAGCACGGAGCCTGCCATGGAAACCACACGTCTGGGCCGCACCGGCCTGAGCGTCTCGCGCATCTGCCTGGGATGCATGACCTTCGGCGATCCCGGTCGGGGCAGCCACAGCTGGACCCTGGACGAGCAGGCCAGCCGGCCGCTGATCCGCCAGGCCGTCGAGCTAGGCATCAATTTCTTCGACACCGCCAACGCCTATTCGGACGGGCATTCCGAGGAGATCCTCGGGCGCGCGCTGCGCGAGTACGCGCGGCGCGACGAGATCGTCGTGGCCACCAAGGTGTATTACGCGTCGCGCCGGGCCCCCAACATCGGCGGCCTGTCGCGCAAGGCCATCCTGGCCGAGATCGACGCCAGCCTGGGGCGCCTGGGCATGGACTACGTGGACCTGTACCAGATCCATCGCTGGGACCCCCACACCCCCATCGAGGAGACCATGGAGGCCCTGCATGACGTGGTCAAGGCGGGCAAGGCGCGCTACATCGGCGCTTCCTCCATGTATGCCTGGCAGTTCGCGAAGGCGCAGGAAGTGGCGCGCGCCAGGGGCTGGACGCCCTTCGTCAGCATGCAGCCCGAGCTCAGCCTGCTGTATCGCGAGGAGGAGCGGGAAATGCTGCCCCTGTGCCGCGACCAGGGCGTGGGCGTGATTCCCTGGAGCCCGCTGGCGCGTGGTCGCCTGGCGCGCCCCTGGGGCCAGAGCACCGAGCGCCTGCGCACCGACGAGTACGGCCGCAGCCTGTTCGGCGCCACCGAGCAGGCCGACAGCCGGGTGGCCGCCGCGCTGGACGAGCTGGCCAGGCGCCGCGGCCTGCCGCACGCCCAGCTGGCGCTGGCCTGGGTGTTGCAGACCCCGGGGGTCACCGCCCCCATCATCGGCGCGTCCCGGCCGGGCCACCTGCAGGACGCGGTGGCCGCGCTGGAGCTGCGCCTGAGCCCCGAGGAAGTGGCCGCCCTGCAGGCGCCCTACCTGCCCCACGCGGTGGTGGGTTACGAGTGAGAGGGCCGGGCGAGGGGCGGCGGAACGCTAGCCCCCCAGCTCGGCGAACACCTCGCGTGCCACGCGGAAACTGTCCAGCGCCGCCGGCGCGCCGCAGTAGACGGCGGCCTGCAGGAACACTTCCTTGATCTCGTCCTTGCTCACGCCGTTGGTGAGCGCGCCGCGCAGGTGCAGGCGCAGCTCGTGGGGGCGGTTGAGGGCGGTCAGCATGGCCAGGTTGAGCAGGCTGCGGTCGCGCCGGGCCAGGCCGGGGCGCGACCAGATCTCGCCCCAGGCGTATTCGGTGACCAGTTGCTGCATCTCGCGGTTGAAATCGTCGGCGCCGCGGATCGAGGACTCCACGTAATCGGTGCCGAGCACCTCCTTGCGAACACTCAGGCCGCGCTCGTAGCGCTGCGAATCAGGCATCGAAGATCTCCAGTTCGATCATGGGAAACAGGGGGGCGCGGGCGTCTCACCAGGGTGGCAGCGGGGCCTCCAGGCGCCGGCCGTCGTAGCCCCGCACCTGGCCGAAATAGTCGGCTCCGGCGTTCCATTCCTCGCTGGCGCGGCGCAGTTCCTGCGGCGTGCGGGCGACGAAATTCCACCACATGCGCATGTCCTCGCCGAAGGGCGTGCCGCCGATGAGCAGGCAGCGCGCGGCCGAGCCGGCGGCCACGCGCAGTTCGCTGCGGCCGGCGCCCAGGTACAGCAGGCTGCCGATGCCCAGGGCCTGGCCGTCGAAACAGGCTTCGTGCTCGAGCATCATCAAGGCGTATTCGAAATCGGCGCGCAGGGGCAGCACGGCCTCGACGGGGCCCTCGCTCAGCAGTTCCACGCCGAGCAGCGGGCTGTGCACGTCCGCCGGCGAGGCTTCGCCCAGGAACTCGCCGATCATCACGCTGGCGCGCAGGCCCTGGTGGTGCAGCACGGGCAGCTCGCGCACATGCTGGAAGCCGGGCTCGCGAAAGCGCTGCGCCTCGGGCAGGGCGATCCACAATTGCGCGCCGTGCAGCGAGGGCGAGCGCTGCGCGGGGGACTCCTCGGAGTGGGAGATGCCGCGCCCGGCGGTCATGAGGTTGAGCTGTCCGGGCCGGATGGCCTGCAGCGAGCCCAGGCTGTCGCGGTGCAGCACCTCGCCCTGCACCAGCCAGCTGACGGTCTGCAGCCCGATGTGGGGATGCGGGCCCACGCGCATGCCCTGGCCCCGGGCCACGTCGGCCGGCCCGAAATGATCCAGGAAGCACCAGGCGCCGACCATGCGGCGGTGGCGGTGGGGCAGGGCGCGCGCGATGCGCATGCCTTCGCCCAGCACGGCCTCGTGGGCGGGAAGGATCTGGGGCAGGGAGTCGTCGGGCTGGTCCATCGGTCCATTGTCTCTCGATTCGGCGCGCGCGCAGTGGCTACCATCGCAGGCGATACCCGTTGCGAGGACGATCGTGAGACGACCGCGTTGGTGCCTGGGGACAGCTCGGGCGGCGGCGGCCCTGCTGCTGCTGAGCCTGGCGGCCTGCGGGCGGCATGAGCAGGGCCTGCGGCGAGCCCTGCTCGGCGCGCCCCGGGCAGCCGGCCCCTCGGCCGGCGTTCCCGCCGGTGGCAGCGCGCTGCGGGTGCGGCGCATCTCGCCCTCGGGCCGGGAGGTCGAGCCGGGCCAGGAACTGGTGATCCAGTTCGATCGCGCCATGGTGCCGCTGGGCGCGATGGCCCGCGAGCCCTCGCGCCTCGACGTCTCGGTGAGCCCCGATCCCGGCTGCCAGTGGCGCTGGCTGGACAGCAGCGAGCTGGCCTGCCGCCTGCCGGGCGAGCACCGCTTCGCTCCAGCCACGCCTTACACGGTGCGGGTGGGCACCGGCCTGCGCGCGCTGGATGGCAACCATCTCCCGCGGCCCCTGACCGAGTCCTTCAGCACCTGGCGCCCGCGGGTGCAATGGGTGGAGTTCCAGCGCTGGCTGTCCCCGGTGACCCCGCTGTACCTGCTGCAATTCAACATGCCGGTGACCGCGCGGGCGGCGCAGCGCAGCGTGTTTTTCAGCCAGAGCCATGGTCCCGCGGTCGCGGTTCAGGTCGAGCCCTTCACGCGCAAGCGCGAAGGCCCGCTGTGGCTGCCTGTGCCGGGAGCCCCGGGCGCGGTGCTGGAAGTCGTCTCGCCCGAGCCGCAGCAGCCGCTGGACCGCGATGCCGCCGCCGCGGCCGGCCGGCGCGTGTGGCTGGCACGGCCTGCCCAGGCGCTGCAGGGCGCGCGGGACTACGAACTCCGGTTGCGCGCCGGCCTGCGCTCTCCGCTGGGCTCGCTGCCCGGCGTGGCGGCCGACCTGAACACCACCGCGAGCACCTACGGGGAGTTCCGTTTCCAGGGGCTGTCCTGCGACGACGGCCACGGCAACGCGTTCCAGCTGCGGCCGGGCGGCACCCCGTCGCGGCGCTGCCGCCCGGGCAGCGTGAACCTGCTGTTCAGCGCCCCGGTTCCGCGCGCCACGCTGGCGGCCATCGGCTGGCAACCCGACCCGCTGGCGCCAGGGGTGCTGGCGCGGCAATGGGCCGACTACCCCGAATGGTTCCTGCGCCCACGCAACGACGACGCGGACGCCACCCAACCCGATTCCTACCCGCTGACCTTCCGGCCCCAGCCGATGCACGACTACACCCTGCGCGTGCCGGCCGGCGTGAAGGACCGCTTCGGGCGCAGCCTGGCCGGCCCGGTGGAGCTGCGCTTCCAGACCGGGCACTACGCGCCGTTTCTCGATGCGCCGCCGCCGATGGCCGTGCTCGAGTCCGGCCTGCACACCATCGTGCCCCTGCGTTTCACGAACCTGGACAGCCTGGAGTTGCACGAGCGCCGGCTGTTCGCCCCCGAGCTGGAACAGGCGCGCGCGGCCGGGCCCTGGCGCGCGCGGAACCTGATGCGGCGCAGGGACCTGGCCCCGCGCCTGGACAAGCAGGTGCGCGGCTCGCTGGGCGTGCGCCGGATGCTCGACGGGCGCTCGGGGGTGCTGTGGGGGGTGCTGCGGGTCGCACCCCGGCAAGCGGGGACGTCGACCCGGCTGATGGCCGAGGTCACTCCCTACCAGGTGCTGGCCAAGATCGGGCATTTCGACAGCCTGATCTGGCTCAGCCGCCTGGCCGACGGCCGGCCCGTGGCCGGCGCCCGCGTGGCCCTGTACACCACGCCGCGCGCGGACCCGGGCAAGCTCACGCGCCTGGGGGCCGCCCCCGTGCTCAGCGACTCGCAGGGACTGGCCGAGCTGCCGGGTTCGGCCGTGCTGCCCAAGGACTGGTTCGACCCCTGGGGGCGCAAGCGGGAATACTACGTCGGGGTCACCCGCGGCAAGGAGCTGGCGCTGCTGCCGCTGAACGATGATTTCACGCGCACCGTGCTGGATGCCAGCCACTACAGCCTGGAGGCCCAAAGACGCGCTGCCTACGGCCACATGCGCGCCTGGGCGGTGACCGAGCAGGGCATCTACAGGCCGGGCAGCGAAGTGCGCTACATCGCCTTCGTGCGCGCCGAGGGGCCGACCGAGCTGGTGGCGCCGCCGCGTCTGGACTACGCCTTGCGCATCACCGACGCCAGCGGCAAGGTGGTGCTGCAGCGCGATCATGTGCGGCTGTCGGACTTCGGCGCGGTGTCGGGCGAACTGCACGTGGGGCGCAATGCGGCCAGCGGCCAGTACTCGATCAGCCTGAGCTGGCCGAGCGCCACCGGCACCGTGACGCGCGACGCAGGGGGCTTCCTGGTCACCGACTTCGTGCCCGCTTCCTACCAGGTGCATGCCTCGCTGCGCCAGCAGGTGGCGGGCCCGGGCAGCGTGATCGAGGCCCAGGCCAGTGCCACGCTGCAGGCGGGCGGCCCCTATGCCGACGCCGCGGTCAAGTTCACCACCCGGGTGGAGGCCAGCCCCTTCGCGCCGGACAACCCGCAGGCGGCCGGCTTCGAGTTCGGCGGCGGCGACACCGATATCGACTCCTTTTCCACCCGCACGGTGTCGATGCGGCAACAGCGCCTGGATCACGACGGACGCGCCAGCATGCACCAGCGCCTGCCCGCCGCTTCCAAGGTGGTGTACGGCCACGTGGTGGTGGAGGCGGCGGTGGAGTCGGCGCGTGCCACCTGGGTGGCGCGCAGCGCGCGGGCGATCTATGCCGCGCGCGACCGCTTCGTCGGCCTGCGCACCGACCACTGGCTGCAGACGGCCGGCAAGGCCTTCGACGTGCAATCCCTGGTGGTCGGCCCGCGGGGCACGCCGCGGGCCGGCAGCCGCGTGCGCCTGCTGCTGCAGCGACGATTCATCGGCCGTGTGCAGCTGAAGAACGGCGCCGGCGACTTCGCTCCCGAGGACCATGTCTCCTGGATCACCGAAGACCGATGCGAGGCGACTTCGGCCGCGGCCCCGGGGAACTGCTCGCTCACCCCGAAACATGCGGGGGAATACCGCATCGAGGCCGAGGTCGACGACACGCGCGGGCGCGTCGACCGCGCCCGCCTGCACACCTGGGTCACCGGCCCCGGCGAGGTGGTGTGGAGCCAGGGCAGGGGCGTGACCATCGTGCCCGACCGCAAGGCCTACCACGTCGGCGACACCGCGCACCTGCTGATCCAGAACCCCTTTCCCGGCGCCCGCGCGCTGGTCACGGTCGAACGCTACGGCGTGTTGTGGAAAAAGCTGCTGACCCTGCGCGGCGGCGCGCCGGTGGTGGACCTTCCGATCCAGGCCGACTTTTTCCCCGGGGCCTATGTGTCGGTGGCCATCTTCTCGCCGCGCGTGGCGGCGCCGGCCGACCCCGACCTGGGCAAGCCCACGCTGGCGCTGGGCTATGTGGCGCTCGCGGTGCGCGGCCATGGCAGCGTGCTGCAGGTGAAGGTGCGTCCCGACGCGGCGCGGCACAAGCCGCGCCAGAAGGTCGACGTGGCGGTACGGGTACGTCGCGCCGACGGTGCGGTCGCGCCGGGCACGCGCCTGGTCGCGGTGGTGGTCGACCAGTCGGTGGTGGACCTGCTGGAGCAGGGCCTGGGCTACTACGACCCCTCGGCCGCCTTGCAGGCGCCGCCCTCCGGGCCGGACATCAGCAACTACAGTCTGGCCGAGCAGCTGGTGACCCGGCTTCAGCCCAAGGCCGGCAAGGGCGAGAGCCCGGGCGGGGACGGCGGCACCAGCGTCGGGCCGAACCTGCGCAGCGACTTCCGCTACGCGGTGTACTGGAACGACCACCTGCGCACCGACGCGCGCGGGCGCGCGCATTTCGCCTTCACCCTGCCCGACAATCTGACCCGTTGGCGCATCCTGGTCGTCGCCATGGGCCGCGGCGACGCGATGGGCCTGGGCAAGTCCAGCGTGCGCGTGGACCTGCCGCTGGAGTTGCGCCAGGCCTTGCCCAACCAGGTGCGGGTGGGCGACGACTTCGACGCCGGCTTCAGCGTCACCAACCGCACCCAGGGGCCGCTGCGGGTTCGCACGCAGCTGCAGGCCCGGGGGCCGATCGCCGGCGCCAGCGCGGCGGCCGCCTCGACCCTGCGACTGGGCAGTTTCGCGCATGGGCTGAGCTGGCTGCGACTGCGCGCCGACGCCCCCGGGCGCATCGAGCTGCAGGCCGATGCCCGCTCGGGCGGCCTGTCCGACGCGATGCGCGCGGAGCTGCCGGTGGGCCCGGCGCGGGCGCGGGTGGTGTCCGCCCAGTACGGCAGCACGACCGGGCCGGCCGCGCAGGTTCTGGTGCGGCCGCCGGCCGGAGCCCTGCCGGGCAGTGCCCGCGTGCGGCTGCAACTGGCGCCCACCCTGGTGGGCGGGCTCGACGGCGCCTTCGAGCTGCTGCGCGACGACCCGCTGCGGACCTGGGAGATCCGGCTCAGCCGCGGCGTGCTGGCCAGCGACTACCTGCGCCTCGGTCCCGTGCTGGGCTCCACCCTGCGGTGGCCCGATGCGGCCGCGCAGTTGCAGCGCACGCTGAACGCCGCCGGGGACTTCCAGGCACCCGACGGAGGCATGGCCTTCTGGATCGCCCGCGACCGCTTTGTCAGCCCCTACCTCAGCGTCTACACGGCGCTGGCCTTCGACTGGCTGGCACAGGCCGGACACGCGATCCCGCAGCAGGTGCAGACCAGGCTGCAGGGCTACCTGCGCAAGCATGTGCTGGACGCCGCGGGCGCGGACCCCGTGCTGCGCGCCGCGGCGCTGGCCGCGCTGGCTCCCGCGGGCGGGGTGCGGCCCGGAGAGGTGGCGGGCATGCTGCCGCAACTGCCGGAGCTCGGATTGTTCGGCCGCGCGATGCTGCTCGAGGCCGCGCTGGACACCGACGACCGCGCCGGCGCCCGCTCCATCGTGGGCTCGCTGCTGTCCAGCGCCGAGGAATCGGCCGGCGAGATCTCCTTCAACGAACAGCGCAGCGACGCCTACGCCTCGCTGCTGGCCACCCCGCTGCGGGACAACTGCGCCGTGCTCGACGCACTGTCGCTGTACAAGCGGCGCTTCGGCGACCAGGGTCTGCTGGGCACGACCCCGCAAAAGGCCATGCGCTGGATCACCACGCGCAGGCGCAATTCCGGCGGCTGGCCCAACAGCCAGGAGAACGTGTTCTGCACCACGGCCATCGTGCACTACGCCGACGCCTATGAACCCCCGGTGCACGACCTGGGCGCCCGGGTGAGACTGGCGGGAGGCCCGGCCCGGCAGGCGCGCTTCGATTCCCGCGGCTCCGCGGCCGTTTCCCTGGATCTGCCCGCGCCGCCGGCGGGGCGGGCAGCGACGCTGGGCATCGCCCACAGCGGACAGGGGCGCCTGTACTACGCCTTGCGCCTGAGCTACGCGATGCCCGCCGATGCGCTGGCGCCGGCCGACGCCGGGTTCGGCGTCCGGCGCGGCTACGCGGTGCAGCGGGGCCTGCACTGGGTGCCGGTGGGGCCGGGCACGCAGCTGTTGCGCGGCGACGTGGTGCGCGTGGAACTCGACGTCGACGTCCCCACCGAGCGCCATTACGTGGTGCTCAGCGACCCGCTGCCCGGAGGCTTCGAGGCGGTGAACCGGCAACTGGCCACGGCCATGGACAGCAGCCCGGCGGAGCTGGCGGGGCGTTCGGTGCTGATGTTCGACGCCGGGGCCTGGCCCGACATGTCCCTGGTCAGCGGCGGCTTCTATCACCGCGAGACCGCCTTCGACGCCGTGCGCTTCTACGCCGACACCCTGCCGGCCGGGCATTACCGCCTGGTGTACGCGGCGCAGGTGATCGCGCCGGGGCGCTTTCTCGCGCCGGCACCGACGGTGCGCGAGATCTACCAGCCCGAGGTGTTCGGGCGCGGTGCAGCGCAGACCGTGGACGTGCGCCTGCGCGGCTCGCGATGAGCCCGCGCCTGCGCCGCCGCCTGGGCGCCGCCGCGGCCGTGGCGGCGGTCGCGGCGCTGCTGCTGGGCGTGGCCACCTGGCGCTCGCGCATGCACCTGCCGGCCTCGCTGCGGCCACCAGCCACGGCGGTGGCGCCGCAGTTCCTCGCCGCCGACGGCACGCCCCTGAGCTACAGCTACCGCGGCGCGCTCAACGCCAACGCGACCTTGGCGCTGTGGCAGGTGCCGCCGCTGCTGCGCGAGGCCTTCGTCGACTCCGAGGACAAGCGCTACTGGCAGCACGGCGGCGCCGACTGGATCGCTCGCTTCGACGCGCTGTGGGACAACCTGCGCGCGGGCCACGTGGTGCGCGGAGCCAGCACCATCGGCGAGCAGGTGGTGCGCATCCTGCATCCGCGCCCGCGCGGCTACTGGAGCCACTGGGTGGCGGGCTTCGATGCCGCACGCCTGCTGCGCCGCTTCGGCCACGCGCAGGTGCTGGAGTTCTACCTGAACCAGGTTCCCTACGGCGCGCGGCGCCGCGGCGTGGTGCAGGCGGCGCGCTACTACTTCGGGCGCGATCCCGGGGCGCTGGATCCGGCCGAACAGCTTGCGCTGGCGGTGCTGGTGCGCTCGCCGATGCGCTACGACCCGCGCCGGCATCCGCGGGCGCTGCGACGCGCAGTGGAGCAGCTGGCCGGGCGCATGCGTGCCGCGGGCGTTCTCTCCGCGGTGCAGGCCGAGGCGCTGCGGCGAGCCCCGATCACTCCGGGGCGGCAGAGCCTGGCGCTGGACGCGGGCGCCTTCGTGGCGCACGCCGCGGCGCGTGCGGCCGCGCGGGGGCGTGACGCCCCCGTCCAGCGCACCACCCTGGACGCGCCGCTGCAGCGTTTCGTGCAGGGCGCGCTGAGCCGGCGCCGGCACCTGCTGGCGGCGCGCGGCGTGGCCAATGCCGCCGCACTGGTGGTGGACAACCGCAACGGCGCCGTGCTGGCCTGGGCCGTGGCACCCCAGCAGGGAGCCTTCGCCCTCGACCCGGTGCTCAGCCCGCGCCAGCCGGGCTCGACCCTCAAGCCCTTCGTCTACGGGCTGGCCATGCAACACCTGGGCTGGCAGCCCGACACGGTGCTGCTCGACACCCCGCTGGCCGAGACCGTGGGGCCGGGCGTGCACCGCTACCGCAACTACAGCGGGCGCCATTACGGCCGGGTCAGCCTGCGCTATGCGCTGGCGAATTCGCTGAACATTCCGGCCGTGCGCACGGCACAGGCGGTGGGCATCGTCCCCATCGTGCGCCTGCTGCAGGAACTGGGTTTTCGCAGCCTGCGGCAAAGCGCCGACTACTACGGCCCGGCCATCGTGCTGGGCGACGGCGCGGTCAGCCTGTACGAACTGGTGCAGGGTTATGCGACGCTCGCCCGCCACGGGCGCTGGCTGCCGCTGCATGTGCTGGCCGGCCTGCCGCGCCCGCGGGGGCTGCCCCTGCTGTCGCCCGAGGTCAGCTCGGTACTGGCCAGCATCCTGTCCGACCCCGATGCGCGGGCCGCCGAGTTCGGCGCCGACAGCGTGCTCGACCTGCCGTACCCGACGGCGGTGAAGACCGGCACCTCCAGCGATTACCGCGACCTCTGGAGCGTGGGCTTCGACCGTCGCTACACCGTGGGAGTGTGGATGGGGCGCCTGGGGGGCGGCTCCACCGATGGCCTGACCGGCTCCAGCGGCCCGGCGCCGGTGCTGCGCGACATCTTCGCGCGCCTGCGGCGCGACGCGCCCTACGCCGGGCTGTGGCAGGATGCGCGCCTGCGCCTGCGGCCCACCTGCGAGTGGATCGGGCCGCCGCCCTGCGTGCGGCGCGAGGACTGGCGCCTTCCCGGGCCGTCGGCTCCGGCCGCGGCGCCGGCACCCACGCTGGTCATCGCGCGCCCGCTTCCCGGCGAGACCCTGGCGCTGGACCCGCGACTGCCGCGCCAGGCCCAGGTGTACCGCTTCGCCCTCGACACCGGTGGGCGGGCGCTTCGTCGCGTCGATTGGCTGCTCGACGGGCGCGAGCTGGCCGGCGGCGACGTCGACTTCCTGGACTGGCGCATCAGCGCCGGCGCGCACCGCCTGCGGGCACGCGTGTGGCTGCGCGGGGCCGGAGCCCCGAGCCAGCTCGGTCCGGTGGATTTCGAGGTGCTGGGCGCCGGTCCGCGACCCACGCGCCCTACGAGCGACGCTCGGCGCCGCGCCCCGCCGAAACCCTGAGCGGCATGCTCGGCGCGCGCAGTGGCTACCATCGCAGGCTTGCCCCCAGCCGCGCCCCGCATCGCGCATCATGGTCGAGCTACGCAATATCGAAACCTTCTACTGGGTCGCCACCCTCGGAGGTTTTCGTGCCGCCGCGGAGAAGCTGCACGCCACCCAGCCGGCGATTTCCCAGCGCATCCACGCGCTGGAGGAGGCGCTGGACGTGCGCCTGTTCGATCGCGACGCGCGCGGCGCCGCGCTCACCCCCAAGGGCCACGAACTGCTGCCCTACGCCGAGCGCATGCTGCGCACCCGCCTGGAGCTGCAGCAGGCCGCGCGCAGTGAAAGCGTGATCCGCGGCACCTTGCGCCTGGGGGTGTCGGAGACCATCGTGCACACCTGGCTGCCGCGCCTGATGGAGCAGTTGCACGAGGCCTACCCGGCGCTGCTCATGGACGTGCAGGTCGACACCT
>JAKBBK010000133.1 GCA_021808525.1 Pseudomonadota bacterium | reverse complement strand
CGCCCAGCGGCTGCATGACGCTGTCGATTCCGGCCAGCGTGACATTGCGCAGGATGAACGGCGCCACCGAGGCCGGAAAATCCATTCCCTGGGCCAGCCCGCAGGCCGCGACCACGCCGCCCCAGCGAGTCTGCGCGCAGGCGTTGGCCAGGATGTGGCTGCCCGCGGTATCGACCACCGCGGCCCAGCGCTCCTTTTGCAGCGGCTTGCCCGGCTCGCTGAGTGACTGCCGCGGCAGCACCTCGGCGGCGCCCAGCGCGCGCAGGTAGTCCTCGCGCTCGGGCTTGCCGCTGACCGCGACCACCCTCCAGCCGCGCCGCGCCAGCAGCGCCACTGCGATGCTGCCCACACCCCCGGTGGCCCCGGTGACCAGCACCTCGCCGTGCTCGGGACGCAGTTCGTGCGCGGCGATGGCCTGCACGCACAGCATCGCCGTGTAGCCGGCGGTGCCGATGATCATGGCCTGGCGGGTGTCGAAGCGCGCCGGCACCGGGACCAGCCAGTCGCCGCGCAGGCTCGCGCGCTCGGCCAGGCATCCCCAGTGCGTCTCGCCGACCCCCCAGCCGTTGAGAATCCAGCGGTCGCCCGGCTTCCATGCCGCGTGGCGGCTTTCCAGCACGATGCCGGCACCGTCGATTCCCGGCACCATCGGCCAGTTGCGCACCACGGGCGCGCGATTGGTCAACGCCAGCGCGTCCTTGTAGTTGATGGTCGAGTGCAGGACCTGCACCAGCACATCCCCCGGCGGCAGCCGGGATTCATCGACCTCGCGAAGTTCGGCCTGGAAGGTCCCCGAGGCTTTGTCCAGCAGCCAAGCTTGGAACATGATTCGTCTCCGTGAACAACTGGGAAGCCGGCCCGCGCGCGACGGCGCCCGGGCCTCGACACCAGCCTACAACACCCGCAGACTGCCGTCGGCAAGCCGGCCCGCACGCACGCCGCGGGCGCTGCCACGCCGGCGCCTCGGGTTGACGCCCGCTGCGGCCGCCGGCAAAATCGCGCGATGTCCCGAGCCCAGCCGTCTCCAGCCCCTGCATGCAGCGCGCCGCGGCGTGCGCTGGGCGCCGTGGCGCTGCTGGCGGCGGCCTGCATGTCGTCCGCCTGGGCGGCGCCGGGCGCCGACGACGCAGCCCGGCACGGCTCCGAGGCACGAACGGTCGTGCAGTCCGGCCAGCCCGCGCTCGGGGACGGCGCCGACCAGCGCCTGCGCCAGATCATCGCGCGCGCCCAGGCCGAGCCGCGGGCGCCGGCGACAGCGGTGTCCACGGCTCCCGACGGCGCGCCCACCACGGCGCCAGCGTGGTGGGGAGCGCCGAGAGTCGTGCACGAGGTCTCGTCGCGGGCCTCGGAGCTGGTGGTCAACGCGTTGAGCTTCCTGGGAGTTCGCTATCGCTACGGTGGCGACCACGCATCCAGCGGATTCGACTGCTCCGGCCTCGTGCGCCATGTGTACAAGGAAACCCTCGGCCTGGTGCTCCCGCACAACGCGGCCCAGCAAAGTCGTGAGGGCGAGAAGGTGGCCGAGAACGAATTGCGCCCCGGCGACCTGGTGTTCTTCAACACCCTGCGCCGAGCGTTCTCGCATGTGGGCATCTACATCGGCAACGGGCAGTTCGTGCATGCGCCGCGCCCCGGCCAGCGCGTGCAGATCGACAGCCTCGACAGCCCGTACTGGGCACGCCGCTTCGACGGCGCGCGGCGCCTGATCACGCACGCCGCGGAGCCGTTGCTGCCGTCGGCGCAGGCCGCGTCGCCCGACATGCGCGAGCCCACGTCGGCCCAGCCCGAGCCCGCCGCGCAGCGCAGCGAGCGACCGATGGCCGCGCTGCCCATTTCCAACGCGGTTCCGGCGGGCGCCTCGCCGGCGACCACTGCACTGATGGCGGGGGCGCTGCTGCCCCGGGTGGCGCCCGAGAGCAGCAGGCCCTAGTAGCAGGCCCTAGTAGCAGGCCCTAGTAGCAGGCCCTAGTAGCAGGCCCTGGCAACAGGCCCTGGCAGTCAACGCCGCGGCGGCGGCAGGTCCGTGCAGGACCCCTCGGCAACCTCGGCGGCCATGCCGATCGACTCTCCCAGCGTGGGGTGCGGGTGGATGGTGCGCGCAATGTCCACCGCATCGGCGCCCATTTCCACGGCCAGCGCGATCTCGCTGATCAGGTCGCCGGCATGGGTGCCCACGATTCCGCCACCGACGACGCGATGGGTCTGCGCATCGAACAGCAGCTTGGTGAAGCCCTCGTCGCGCCCATTGGCGATGGCCCGGCCCGACGCCGCCCACGGGAACACCGCCTTCTTGACCGCGATGCCCCTGGCACGCGCCTCGTCCTCGCCGAGGCCGACCCAGGCGATTTCCGGATCGGTATAGGCCACCGACGGAATCACGCGGGCGTCGAAGGCGCTGCGCGACAGCGAGGAGTCGCCGAGCAGTTCCCCGGCGCACACCTCGGCCGCGACGTGGGCCTCGTGCACCGCCTTGTGCGCCAGCATCGGCTGGCCCACGATATCGCCGATGGCATGGATATGCGGCACGTTGGTGCGCATCGCGGCGTCGACGCGGATGAACCCGCGCTCGTCCACGGCCACGCCGGCGTGCTCGGCGCCGATCCGCTTGCCGTTGGGGGTGCGGCCCACGGCCTGCAGCACCAGGTCGTAACGCTGGGGCTCGGCTGGCGCGCCCTCCCCGTCGAAGCGCACCCAGATGCCGTCGTCACGCGCCTGCGCGTCGACGGTGCGGGTCTTGAGCATGACGCGGTCGAAACGACGCGCGTTCATCTTCTGCCACACCTTGACCAGGTCGCGGTCGGCGCCGGGCATCAGACCGTCCTGCATCTCGACCACGTCCAGGCGTGCGCCCAGGGTCGAGTACACCGTGCCCATTTCCAGACCGATGATGCCTCCGCCGACGATCAGCATGTTGCGCGGTTCGATATCCAGCGCCAGCGCCCCGGTGGAATCGACCACGCGCGGATCGTCGGGCAGGAAGGGCAGATGCACCGCCTGGCTGCCGGCGGCGATGATTGCACGCTTGAATCGAACGTGCTGCGACGACCCCGCCGGCTCGCGCCCCTCACCCTGCGTCAGGCGCACCTCGACATGGTGGGCGTCGACGAAGGTCGCATTGCCGCGCACCACGGTGACCTTGCGCGCCTTGGCCATGCCCGCCAGGCCGCCGGTGAGCTTGCCCACCACCTGGTCCTTGTGCTCGCGCAGGCGCTTGCGGTCGACCTTCGGCGCGGCGAACTCGATTCCGGCGGCCGCCAGGTGCGCCGCCTCGTCGATCACCGAGGCCACGTGCAGCAGGGCCTTGCTGGGAATGCAGCCGACGTTCAGGCAGACCCCGCCCAGCGTGGAATAGCGCTCCACCAGCACGACCTTCAGCCCGAGGTCGGCGGCGCGGAAGGCCGCCGAATAGCCGCCGGGGCCGGCGCCGAGCACGAGCACGTCGCACTCGTGGTCCACGCTGCCGCCGTAGGCCCCCGCCGCGACCGGCGCCTGCGGCGCGGGCGCGGCCTGCGGCGCGGGCGCGGCGGCCGCAGCCGCCGGCTGGC
>JAKBBK010000132.1 GCA_021808525.1 Pseudomonadota bacterium | reverse complement strand
AGCAGCTGTTGCGGCTTGCGCGAGTCCCCGGTGGCCGTGGCGTCCTGCGCGGCGAGCGCGAAGGCGCCGGCCTGCATGTGCAGCTGCCGCCCCAGCGCGAGCATGCCGGGGGGCATGTAGCGTGCCTCCTCGCTGGCCTGGTCGCCGTGCATCGACGACATTCCCAGCGCCATCGAGGCGACCTGCGCGGCTTCGTCGTAGCGCCCGTCGGCCAGCGCCTGCTGGATGCCGGCCAGCCCCTGCAGGTGCATGCGCATCGTCGCCAGCACCTCGCGCCTGAGCTGCGGCGGGAACTTCACCGGGATGCGTGCCCCGTGGGGAGGCGCCGCGTGCGCAGGGGTGTCGGGCCCCGGCATGGACATGCCGGCGGCGAGCGCCGTCTGGCCCAGCGCGGCCAGCAGCAGGCCTGAAACGACGGCGCGACGCGCCAAATCGAGAGCGATCACAGGGGTCTCCTGAAAGGGGGCGGCAGCTCCGGCCCGTGCGCAGCGTAGCAGCGGCCGCGGTGCCGCCGGGGGGCGCCCATGGCCGCCGCGGCATCGATGCCCGGCGCGAGGCCTCGGGGCTGCATCCTTTGCGGGCTTCGTTCGTCTACCAGGACAGAGAGTTCCCGAATCGAGGCCAAGATGAACACCCCTGCCTTCAAGACTTCCTTGCCCGACCGCGCCGCAGCGGTCGCCGCCACGCCCGCCTGGCGCGCGTGGCTGCCCGCGCTGCTGTACGTCGGTGCGTGGTTCCCGCTGTACTGGGCGCTCGAGCCGGCGACCGCCGCGTTCACCCGCTGGGTGGCGGGCATCGCGGGCATCGCGCCGGCCAGCCATCTGTACTCGGCGCTGTCGTTTCTCAGCTTCGAGGTGCCCAAGGTGCTGATGCTGCTGGCGCTGATCGTGTTCGTGGTCGGCGTGCTGCAGAGCTTCTTCACGCCCGAGAAGACGCGCGCGCTGCTCGCCGGCAGGCGCGAGGGAGCCGGCAACGTGCTGGCCGCGGCGCTGGGTATCGTCACGCCGTTCTGCTCGTGCTCGGCGGTGCCGCTGTTCATCGGCTTTCTCACCGCGGGGGTGCCGCTGGGGGTGACCTTCTCCTTCCTGGTGTCGGCGCCGATGGTCAACGAGGTGGCGCTGGCGCTGCTGTACGGCATGTTCGGCTGGCGCATCGCGTTGCTGTACCTGGGGCTGGGGCTGCTGGTGGCCATCGCCGCGGGGCTGGTGATCGGGCGCATGAACCCGGTGCATCTGGTCGAGGCCTGGGTGTTCGACATCCCCGCCACGCAGGGAGTCGAGCAGCGCATGGACTGGCAGGCGCGATTCGCGCAGGGCTTCCGGCACGTGCGCGACATCGTGCTGAAGGTGGCGCCGTACATCGTCGCCGGCGTGGGAGTCGGCGCGTGGATCCACGGCTACGTGCCGCAGGACTTCATGGCACACCTGATGGGCAAGAGCGCGTGGTGGTCGGTTCCGCTGGCGGTGCTGATCGGCGTGCCGATGTACTCCAACGCGGCGGGAATCATCCCGGTGGTGCAGGCGCTGCTGGGCAAGGGCGCGGCGCTGGGCACGACGCTGGCTTTCATGATGTCGGTGACCGCGCTGTCGGCGCCCGAGTTCATGATCCTGAAGAAGGTCATGAAGCCGAAGTTGATCGCGATGTTCGCGGCGGTCGTGGCCGTCGGGATCGTGATCGTCGGATTCGTGTTCAACGCGGTGATGTAAGGCCGCAGGCTTGCTTCATTCATTCATTCATTCATTCATTCATTCCACGAGGAGTCGCATCATGATCGAGATCAGGATCCTGGGTACCGGTTGCGCCAACTGCAAGGCCACGCAGCGCCTGGTCGAGCAAGTGCTGGCCGCCAGGGGCGTGCAGGCACGCGTCGAGAAGGTCGAGGACATGGCCTCGATCATGCGCTACGGCGTGATGAGCACGCCGGGCGTGGTGATCGACGGCAAGGTGGTGCACGCCGGCGGTGTGCCGAGTCGCGCGCAGGTCGAGCAGTGGGTGGGCGCCTGAACTTGCGTCGGCGCAAGCCGCGGCGGTCCTCGCAGGCCTACAACCCCGATAGGGCGGCCGCCGCGAGCGCAGGCCGCGTCCGGCGCGGCGCCAAGCCGGAATCCGCCGCGTCCCGCACGTGCCGGGCACACCGCGCAGCCACTACAGGGAGCACATCATGAACTTGCCGCAGGAGGTCGATGTCCTGGTGATCGGCGGCGGGCCCGGAGGCACGCCGGCGGCGCTGGCGCTGGCGCAGGCCGGACGCCGGGTGCTGCTGGTCGAGGCGGGCCAGGGGCTGGGAGGTACCTGCCTGTTCGAGGGCTGCATCCCGTCGAAGATCTACCGGGAAGTCGCCGCCCGGCGCAGGGACCTCGCCGAGGCCTCGCAGTTCGGCCTGCGGGTCGGCGCGGGCGACTCGCACGCGGGCGTCGACTGGTCGGCGGTGCAGGCGCGACGCCACCGCATCCTGGCGCAGCGCGCGCAGGGGGCGTTGATGAAGACGCAGGCACTGCCCACGCTGCAGGTCGTGTTCGGGCGTGCCCGGCTGACGGGACCGCGCAGCGCGACCGTCGACACCGACGGTGCCTCGCACGCGCTGCGCTTCGAGCGCGCCATCCTGGCCACCGGGTCGAGGCCGGTGCGCCCGCCGATCCCCGGCGCCGGGCTTGCCGGGGTGCTGGACTCGAAGGGCCTGCTGGAGATCGCCGAGATCCCGCGCTCGCTGATCCTGATCGGGGCCGGCCCGGTCGGCGTGGAGATGGCGCAGATCTTCGCGCACCTGGGCAGCCAGGTCACGCTGCTGCAGCGCGGCGAGCGCATTCTCGAGCCGGTCGACTCCGTGCTGGCGCAGCTGCTGACCCAGCGGCTTGCCGGGGACGGAATCGCGGTGCGCACGGGTGCCCAGGTGCAGTCCATCGAGGCGCAGGACGGCGAACTGCAGGTGCGCTATGCGCACGCCGGGCGCGCCGAGCAGGTGCGGGCGCAGGCCGTGGCCGTGGTCGCGGGACGCCAGCCCGACGTGCAAGGGCTCGGACTGGAAAACACCTCGGTTCGCGTGGGCCGCCACGGCGTGGAGGTCGACGACGTGCTGCAGACCGCCGAGCCGGGGATCCACGCCACCGGCGACCTCGTCGGCCAGCCGATGTTCGCGCACTGGGCCACCGCGCAGGCGCTGGCGGTGGCGCGCCACATGCTCGGCCACGCCGCGCCATTCCCGCGGGCCGAGCACAACTCGGCGGTGATCTTCTCGTTCCCGGAACTCGGCATGGCGGGCCTGACCGAGGAGGCGGCGCGCGGCGCCGGGCTGGATGTGGCGGTGGCCGAATACGACTACCAGGTCGACGCGCGCGCGCAGATCGGCGCCGAGGCCTTCGGCCGGCTGCGCGTGGTGCACGAGCGCCTGGGCGGGCGCATCGTCGGCATCCATGCGCTGGTCGACGGCGCCGCGGACCTGATGGGCGAGGCCGCGCTGGCGGTGCGCCACGGTCTGCGCATCGACCAGCTCGCATCGGCGATCCATCCCCACCCGACGCTGACCGAGGCCTTCGGACTGGCCGCGCT
>JAKBBK010000131.1 GCA_021808525.1 Pseudomonadota bacterium | reverse complement strand
GATTCGCACTTGTGGCACACCGTGCAGTGGTCGGCCACGTCCTCGAATTCCTCCCAGTGGTGCACGCTGATGCCGCGGCGGGTCTGCTCCTCGTACAGGAAGGCCTCCACCAGCAGCGAGGTGGCGAGGATCTTGTTGCGCGGCGAGTACAGCAGGTTGGCGCGCGGCACGTGGGTGGCGCACACCGGCTTGCACTTGCCGCAGCGCAGGCAGTCCTTGACCGAGTCGGCGATGGCGCCGATGTCGCTTTGCTGCATGATCAGCGACTCGTGGCCCATCAGCCCGAAGCTCGGCGTGTAGGCGTTGGTCAGGTCCGCCGGCAGCGAGGCGTCGCGCAGCAGCTTGCCGCGGTTGAAGCGTCCCTGCGGGTCGACCTCCTGCTTGTACTCGGTGAAGGGGCGCAGCTCCTGCTCGCTGAGGAATTCCAGCTTGGTGATGCCGATGCCGTGCTCGCCCGAGATCACGCCGTCCAGCGAGCGCGCCAGGGTCATGATGCGGGCCACCGCCTCGTGGGCGGCCTGCAGCATGGCATAGTCGTCGGAATTGACGGGGATGTTGGTGTGCACGTTGCCGTCGCCGGCGTGCATGTGCAGGGCCACCCACACGCGGCCCTTGAGCACGCGCTTGTGCAGCAGGTCGAGTTCGCCGCGCAGCGGCGCGAAGGCGGCGCCGGCCAGCAGGGTGTGCAGGGGCCGGCGCAGCTCCTGTTTCCACGAGGCGCGCAGGCTGTGATCCTGCAGCAGGTGGAACAGCGTGGCGCGCGGCGCCCGGTGCAGCATCTGCATGGCCGCGGTCTGCGCTCCGCCGCCGCCCAGCAGGGGCTCGGCCAGCAGGGGCAGCAGTTGCGGCAGCGGGGTGTCGATCTGCTCGAGCAGGAAGGTCCAGCGCGCGTGCACCACGTCCACCAGGGCCAGGGCCTGTTCGCGCAGGTGCTGCAGCTCCTCCTCGGACACGGCGGCCTCGCCCTCGCCCAGTTCCTCGTTGCGCGCCAGGCTCCAGGGCGCGCGCAGCGCGCGGTCCAGCTCGGCGGCCAGCGCCAGCTTGTTGCGCAGCGACAGCTCGACGTTGATGCGCTCGATGCCGTCCACGTACTCGCCCATGCGGGGCAGGGGAATCACCACGTCCTCGTTGATCTTGAAGGCGTTGGTGTGGCGGGCGATCGCCGCCGTGCGCTTGCGATCCAGCCAGAACTTCTTGCGCGCCTCGGGGCTGACCGCCACGAAGCCCTCGCCCACGCGGGCGTTGGCCATGCGCACCACCTCGGCGGTGGCACGCGCCACCGCGTCGTCGTCCTCGCCCACGATGTCGCCGAACAACGCCATCTTCGGGAAGGCGCCGCGCTTGCTCTTGGGCGCGTAGCCCACGGCGCGCAGGTAGCGCTCGTCCAGGTGCTCCAGCCCCGCCAGGATGGCGCCGCCGGGGCGTTGATCCAGGTAGTCCTTGATCTCCACGATGGAGGGAATGGCCTCGCGCGCCTGCCCGAAGAATTCCAGGCAGAAGGTGCGCACGCGCGGGGGCATGCGGTGCAGCACCCAGCGCGCGCTGGTGATCAGGCCGTCGCAACCTTCCTTCTGCACCCCCGGCAGGCCGGCCAGGAACTTGTCGGTGACGTCCTTGCCCAGGCCTTCCTTGCGAAAGCGCGCGCCGGGGATTTCCAGCACCCGGGTGTCCAGCGCCGTGGTGCCGTCGGGGGCGAAGGTCTTGCACTCGAAGCGCACCAGCGGGGCATCGTGGATCTTGCCCAGGTTGTGGTCCAGGCGGGTCACCTCGATCCAGCGGCCCTGCGGGTCGACCATGCGCCACCAGGCCAGGTTGTCGATCGCGGTGCCCCACAGCACGGCCTTCTTGCCGCCCGCGTTCATCGCGATGTTGCCGCCGATGCACGAGGCCTCGGCCGAGGTGGGGTCGACCGCGAACACCAGCCCGGCCTGCTCCGCGCGGTCGGCCACGCGCTGCGTGACCACGCCGGCCCCGGTGCGGATGGTGGGCACGGGCTGCGCCACCCCGGGCAGCTCCATCAGCTCCACCTCGCCCAGGTCCTCGAGCTTCTCGGTGTTGATGACCGCGCTGTTCCACACCAGGGGCACGGCGCCGCCGGTGTAGCCGGTGCCGCCGCCGCGGGGCACGATGGTCAGGCCCAGCGCCACGCAGGCGCGCACCAGCTCGGCCATCTCGGCCTCGGTGTCGGGGCACAGCACGACAAAGGGCACCTCGACCCGCCAGTCGGTGGCGTCGGTCATGTGCGCCGCGCGCGACAGCCCGTCGAAGCGGATGTTGTCGCGCCGGGTGTGGCGCGCCAGCTCGCGCTGCGCGCGCCGGCGCAGCGCGGCCACGGCGCCGAACCAGGCGGAGAACTCCTGCACGGCCTCGCGCGCGCGCTCGAGCAGGCGCCCCACCAGCTCGTCGCGCGCCTGGGCCTGGGCATCGCCCTGGCCGTCGCGGCGCTTCTCGATTTCGCGCAGGCGGTGCCACAAGGCCTCGATCAGGGCCTGGCGCCGCTTGGACGAGCCCAGCAGGTCGTCCTGCAGGTAGGGGTTGCGCTTGACCACCCAGATGTCGCCCAGCACCTCGTACAGCATGCGCGCGCTGCGCCCCGTGCGGCGCTGCTGGCGCAGCTGGTCGAGCCATTCCCAGGCACTCGCGCCGAGCAGGCGGATGACGATCTCGCGGTCGGAGAACGAGGTGTAGTTGTAGGGAATCTCGCGCAGGCGCGCCGGGGCGTCGTCCTGTGCCGGCTGCGAGGCCGGGGGCTCGACGGCGTCGAGTGGGGCAATCGGGGCTTGAGGGGCGTTCATGGCATCCACCAAAAACGCCATTGTAGGAAGCGGGGCCGATTCTCGCGGCCCGCTTGCGCGCGGGGGTGCTCGCGCGACTCGCGCGCAGCGCGGCGGCCGGCATTTTAGAATGATCATATGAGCAAAAACTTCGCCGCCCCGCGACGCGAGTACACCCGCGCGCGCGAACTGCCCGAGCTGCTGCGCCAGCGCATCCTGATCCTCGACGGCGCCATGGGCACGATGATCCAGCGCCTGCGCCTGGGCGAGGAACAGTACCGGGGCGAGCGCTTCCGGGACTGGCCGCGGGATCTGAAGGGCGACAACGAGCTGCTCAGCCTCACCCAGCCCCGGGTGATCCGCGACATCCACGACAGCTACTTCGCCTCCGGGGCCGACATCGTCGAGACCAACACCTTCGGCGCCACCCGCATCGCGCAGGACGACTACGGCCTGGCCGACCTGGCCGACGAAATGAACCGCGCCTCCGCCGCGCTGGCGCTGGAAAGCGCGCGCCGCCACGCCACGCCGGACAAGCCCCGCTTCGTCGCCGGCGCCATCGGCCCGACCCCCAAGACCGCCAGCATCAGCCCCGACGTCAACGACCCCGGGGCGCGCAACGTGGATTTCGAGCAGCTGCGCCGGTCCTACTTCGAGCAGGCGCGAGCGCTGGGCGAGGCCGGGGTCGACCTGTTCCTGGTCGAGACCATTTTCGACACCCTCAACGCCAAGGCCGCGCTGTTCGCCATCGACGAATGGTTCGAGCAAAGCGGCGAACGCCTGCCGCTGATCA
>JAKBBK010000059.1 GCA_021808525.1 Pseudomonadota bacterium | reverse complement strand
CATCCCCTGGGCAAGTCGCCCGTGCTGGTCGACGGCGAGCGGGTGGTGGCCGAGTCCGGAGCCATCGTCGAGTACCTGGTGCAGCACTACGGCCATGGCCGGCTGCAACCTGCGCCGGATAGCGAGGACGCACTGCGCTATCGCTACTGGTTGCACTATGCCGAGGGCTCGGCGATGCCTCCGCTGGTGCTCAAGCTGGTGGCGCAGCGCATCGCCAGCGCGCCCATGCCCTTTTTCGCCCGGCCGATCGCCCGGCGCATCGCGCAGGCGCTGGAGACGGAAGTGGTGGATCCGCAGCTCGCCCTGCACCTGGGCTACATCGACTCCGAGCTGCGCAAGACCGGCTGGTTCGCCGGCGACGCCTTCAGCGCCGCCGACATCCAGATGAGCTTTCCGCTGGAGGCCGCCCACACGCGCGCGCCGCAGCCGGGGCTCAAGGCGATCCCGGAGTTCCTGCAGCGCATCCATGCACGCCCGGCCTATCGACGCGCGCTGGACAAGGGCGGGGAATACGCCTACGCCTGAGGCCCGCCGGCGCGGCCAGGGTTCGGGCGGCCCCGGGGCCTCGATACGGCCCGGCGAAATGCCCGCTATGCGCGTGGCCGGACACCCGGCCAGCGCTCCAGATCGGTGATGCCCATGTGCAGGATCACCGGCGCGAAGAACCAGAGCGAGGACAGATGCTTCTCGATCTCGTAGTACCCGTCGCCGAGCACGCAGAAAATCGGCGCGCCGATGAAAAAATACCCCGCCACCAGGGCCCCCGCCACGCTGCGCCGCCAGGCCGCGACCATGAGCGCGAAGGCGAACAGCGCCGTGTACACATAGCCCAGCCGACCGAGGATGAAGTCGTCGACCCGCGCCACGAAGGGCAGCGGATCGACCGGCTGGAGGGCGGGCACCCGGAGGTAGTTCAGGTCGTAGTTCAGGCGGGCCGCGACCACCAGGGGCGCCCACAGATAGCCCGGGATCGATCCGGGATGCCTGGCGAAATGACCCAGGAAGGGACCGAACTGGCCGTGGCGCATGATGTCCTGGAATCGGGACTTGTCCGCCGCGGATCCGGCGGCGGCGATTTCGGAGAAGCCCCAGCCGGTCGGCCAGTAGCTGCTGCCCATCAGGTCCGCGCCCTTCGGCGGGATGGACTTGGGGTCTTCCAGGGATTTGGGGAGGGTCGCGTAGAAATACGTCCTCAGGCCGTTGAAGGTCCGGTGCGGCGCCGTTGCGACCCCTTTGGAGACCCAACCCACGCCGCTGTAGTAGCGGTTGTAGGCATTAGGCGCACTGAAATCCCGCTCGACCCGGAAGGAGAATCCGAGGATGGCGGCGAGCGCGAGCAGCGTGGCGGCGACCCACAGGGTCTTTCGGGGATAGCCGTAGACCAGGAACAGGGCCAGCGCGATCGGCACGAAGAACACGTTCTCGATCTTGGACGCCAGCAGCAGGCAGGTGCTCAGGAACAGGATCGCGGGGCGACCGTCACGCAAGGCGAGCATCCCGCCCAGGAACCAGGGCAGCAGCGCCAGGGTCGCGGCCTCCTGGTAGAAGGACTTGAAATAAAAGCCGTAGAGGGCACCCATCAGGATCACCGAGGCCATGATCCAGCGGTCCGCCGCGCAGCGGCAGTTCGCCAGCGCCATGAAGCAGCCGCCCAGGAAGACCCCGCACAGGGCCAGGAAGATCAGCGGAGTCCAGTAGACCTGGGAACCCAGCGCCAGCTGCAGCCACAGCCCCAGTTGCACCAGCAGGGCCAGCGTGGAATTGGGAGCGGCGCCGGTCGCGATCAGCGGATAGCTCGCATGAAGGGCCTGCCATCCCATGGCGGAGAAATGGCCGCTGGGACAGACCCGCCACCAGTCCCCGTTGTTGATCATCGGCGCGTAGCCCACCGCCACGGCCAGCATGCAGAGCAAGGCCAGCCAGGCCAGGGCGGAGTTCCAGGCATCACGGCCCGGGCCTCGTGCGCGAGCTCCGGCCACAGGATCAAGCGGGGGTCTGATCATCCAAGGCATTCCTTACAGCCGCTGGGTCGCGCCGTGGCAGCGTCAACGGGAACCCGGCATTCTAGTGTTCCGCCCCCCTGACCACGGCTCGCTCGCTCGTGCGCCCGCGGGTGGCCGGCGAGGGCCCCGCGGGGGTCGATCCGGTCTGCTAGCCTCATCGCACCCGAGCACCCGACGCCGCCAAGCCCCATGCGATTCCTCCACGCCGCCGACATCCACCTGGACAGCCCGCTCATCGGGCTGAGCGCCTACCCCGACGCGCCCACCGAGCTGCTGCGCACGGCGACCCGCGACGCCTTCGACAACCTGGTCACGCTGGCCCTGGAGGAGGCGGTGGACTTCCTGGTCATCGCCGGCGACCTGTATGACGGCAGCTGGAAGGACTTCAACACCGGCATCTACTTCGCGCGCCAGATGGGGCGCCTGAAGGCAGCGGGCATCCCGGTCTATCTGCTGCACGGCAACCACGATGCCGAGAGCGAGATGACCCGAAGGCTGCTGCTGCCCGACAACGTCCATGTCTTCCCCTCGTCCCGTGCCGGCACCTTCCTGCTGCCCGAGCTCCAGGTCGCGCTGCACGGGCGCAGCTTCAAGACCGCCGCGACCACCGAGAACCTGGTGCTCGGCTATCCCGCGCCCCACCCGGGCTGGTTCAACATCGGCGTGCTGCACACGGCCCTGGAGGGCTACGCCGCGCACGCCAGCTATGCGCCCTGCACCCTGGCCGAGCTCCAGGCGAGGCAGTACCAGTACTGGGCCCTGGGCCATGTGCACGAGCACCAGCTGTGGCGTGGCGAGACCACCGTGGCCTTCCCCGGCAACCTGCAGGGGCGAAACATCCGTGAAACCGGCCCCAAGGGCGCGCTGCTGGTGAGCGCCGAGGGCGGCGAGTTGCAGGAGCTGCGGCAGGTGTTCGTCGACGTGCTGCGCTGGCAGCGCCTGCCGGTCGACGTCGGCGCGGCGCAATCCCTGGCGCAGGCATCGCGCCTGGTGGGCACGGCCCTCGAACACCTGGTCGGCACGCAGGACTCGGCGCTGCCCCTGGCCGTGCGCGTGCGCCTGTTCGGCCCCTCCGCGGCCCACGGCGAGCTCTTCGGCCTGGAGAGCCAACTGCGGGCCGAGGTGCTGGCGCAGGCCGCGGCCATCGCCGGCGAGCGCGTGTGGATCGAGAAGGTGGTGGTCGACACCGAGCCGCGCGACACGCCGCTGGCGCTGGCCCGGCGCGGGGATGCCGTGGCGGACCTGCAGGCCATTCTCGAGACGGCCCCGGACGATCCGGCGCTGCTCGAGGCGCTGGGCGGCGATTTCGCGGAGTTGCTGGGCAAGCTGCCGCCCGAGCTGGCGCAGGACGCGCCCTTCCTGGAGGCCCTGCGCGGCGGACGCCTGCAGGATCTCGTGCGCGCCACCGTGCCCTCGCTTCTGGCGCGCATCGCCGCGGCGGAGTGAAGCATGCGCATCGACCGGCTGGACCTGATCCGCTACGGCAAATTCACCCACCAAAGCGTGGCGCTGCCTCGCGCGCAGCGCGACTTCCACGTCATCGTCGGACCCAACGAGGCGGGCAAATCGACCCTTCGATCGGCCATCCACCACCTTCTGTACGGCTTTCCCCTGCGCAACCCCGGCTACGCCTTCCTCCACCCCCTGCCCGATCTGCGCCTGGGCGCGCGGCTCAGCCACGGCGAGCAACAGCTCGACTTCCAGCGCATCAAGGCCAGCAAGGCCAGCCTGCGCGGGCCCGATGACGCGCCGCTGCCCGACGAGGCGCTGGCGCCCTTTCTCGGCGGAGTGGATCCGAAATTCTTCGAGCAGATGTTCAGCCTCGACCATGAGCGCCTGGTGCAGGGCGGGGCGAGCATTCTCTCGGCGGCCGACGAAGACGTGGGCCAGGTCCTGTTCGAGTCCGCGGCGGGCATCGCCTCGTTGGGAGACATCCGCGCAGCCTTGGAGCAGGAGGCCGACGGGCTCTGGGCGAAGCGCAAATCCTCGGCGCGGGTCTATTACCAGGCCGAGCAGGACCATGAGCAGGCTCGCCAGGCGCTCAAAGCCGCCTCGCTGCGCGCGAAGGACTGGGCCGAGGCCCACGCCAGGGTGGAGGAACTCGACGCCCAGCGCCAGGCCGCCCTCGCCGAGCATGCGCAGCTGAAGGCCCGGCGCGCCCTGCTGCAGCGGGCCCGGCGCGTGGCGCCCCTGCTGGCCGCACTGGATCGGCAGTCCGCACGCCTGGCCGAGCAACTCGGGGCCCCGGATCTGCCGCAAGGCGCATGCGCCGCGCTGGACGAGGCCGAACGCCGCCTCGCGGCCCTCGAGCTGACTCGCTCGCACCAGGCTCGCCTGAAGGAAGCCGCCCTGCGGACGCTGCGCGAGCTGCGCGCGGACCCCGCGCTCCTGGAACGGGAAGAGCAAATCATCGCCCTGGACGAGCTTCGTCTGCAGTATCGCGCCCATGCCGCGGACATCGACAAGCGCGAACAGGAGGCGCGCTCGCGCTGGGCCGTGATCGCCGAGCTCGCCGGGCAACTGGGCTGGGATGCCAGCAGCGAACAGGCGCTTGCCGCCCGGATTCCGGGGCCTTCCAGCCGAGCGGCCCTGGCCCGGCTGGCCAGGCAGGGGCCGGCCCTGGCGCAAGCGCGCGAGGCCGCGGGGCGCGCGCTGCGCCTCAAGCAGCGCGAGCTCGACCATGCCCGCGGCGAGCTCCAGGGCCTCGCGCAGGCCCAGGTGGCACCCAGCCTGCGCGCGGCCATGGCGCGCGCGCGCGCACTCGGCGACCCCGAAGCCATGCTGCGGGACCTGCAATCCGAGCTCGAGTCCAGGGAGCGCGGCCTGGGCCTGGCGCAAGAGGCCCTGCTCGGCGAGGCCATCGATCTGCAGGCTCTGGCGGCCATGCTGCCGCCCTCCCGGGAGCATGTGCAGGGACTGCTCGAAGCGCATCGGCGAGACCAGGCCGAAGCCGAACGACTGGAGCAGGAATCGCGCAAGGCCGACGCGCAGATGCTCCAGCTCGACGCCGACGCCCGGCGTGTTCGCGAACAGCTCCACCCCGTCTTGCTCGAGGACCTTCACCGGGCCCGGCGCGAGCGCGACGAGCTCTGGGGCCTGCTCAAGCGCGACCCCTCGACCCTGCCGATGCAGGCGCATCGCTACGAGCATCTCGTGGCCCAGGGCGACGCGCTGGCCGATCAGCGGCACGATCGCGCGCACGACGCGGCCCAGCTGCAAGGCCTCGAGGACCGCAAGGCCAGCCTGGGGCTGGAACTCGAATCCCTGCGGCGCCAGGCCGAGGCCCTGGAGGCCAGGCGGCAACGACGCGATGGGGAGTGGGCCGCTCTACGCGAGGAATGCCGCTTGCCGAGCCTGTCGATTCCGGCGGCCTCCGAATGGATCCAGGCGCGGGAGCGGGTCTTGCAGGCCTGGCAGGATGTCCGCACCGCCAGGCAAAGGCTGGACGCCTATCGGGAGGACCTGTCCCGCGCCGCCTCGGCGCTGGCGACCGAGCTCGACGCCGCCGGGCTGCAAGCCGGGGATGCGGACCTGGCCGTGCTGTTGACCCAGGCCGAGGAAAAGGTGCGGCAGCTGGACGAAGCCCGCGGCGAGCGCAAATCCCTGGAACAGCAGCGGGATTCCGCGAGCCGGGAGGTGGAGGCCCTGGGGGATGCCGCGGTCGCCGCGGACCAGGCCTGCAACGCCTGGCGCGCCGAATGGCAGCAGGCCCTGGCCGCGGCTGGGTTCGACGCGCAGGACGAGCCCGGCACGGTCGAGGCCACGCTCGAGGCCATCGGGCGCATCGACGAGGCCCTGGCCAGCCTTCGGCGTATTCGCATCGAGCGCATCGACCCCATGCGCGCCGACCTGCGCGACCTGCAGGCCAGGGCGCGCGCATTGGCCCTGGCCCTGCGCCCCGGTCTCGCGGACCGGGCCGCGGCCGAGCTGATCCTGGAGCTCAGGCGCGAACTGGGCGAGGCCAGGGCCACGCAGGCGCGGATCGACCAGGCGCGCGCGGAACTCGCCGCGGCGGACGAGGCGCTGGCTCGCGCCGGCCTGGAAGAACAAGGCATCCGCGGCTCGCTGGCGGCGCTCCTGCGTCGGGCCGAGGCGCAGGACCTGGTGCAACTGCGAGGCGCCATCGAGCGCTCCGACGCCAGGCGCGGCCTTCAGGCCCTGGTCGAGGATGCGCACCGGGCCTTGCTCGAGCAGGGCGACGGCCTGTCGCTCGAAGCCCTGCGCGCACAGCTCCAGGGCCTCGATCCCGGCACCGTGCTGGACGAACTGGCCGAACTGGAGCCGCGGGAAGATGCCGTGGTGCGCAGGATGCAGGAGCTCTCGGCGGCGCACAGCAGCGCCGAGGCGGCATTGCGCGCGATGGCCGGCCAGGCCGATGCGGCGACCGCCGAGGCCAGGCGCCAGGAATCCCTGGCCAGGATGTCCGAGGCCGTCGAGCGCTTCATCAAGGTCCGTACCGCGGCCCGCCTGCTCGGCTGGTCCATCGAGCGCTATCGCGACGCCCGGCAGGGGCCCATGCTCGCCGCCGCCAGCGCCATCTTCTCGCGTCTCACGCTCGGCTCCTTCGACCGGCTGGTCGTGGACTTCGACAGCCAGCCCCCGACCCTGCACGGGCGGCGCCCGCAGGGTGGATCCGTGGGGGTCGAGGGCATGAGCGAGGGCACGCGCGACCAGCTGTATCTCGCCCTGCGCCTGGCGGCGCTGGACATGCACCTGGCCCGTGCCCACGCCCTGCCCTTCGTGGCCGACGACCTGTTCATCAATTTCGATGACCGGCGCAGCCGGGCCGGGCTGGAAGCGCTGGCCGCGCTGTCCCGGCGCACCCAGGTGCTGTTCCTGACCCACCACGACCATATCCTGGACCTGGTGCGGCAGGTGTACGGCGACTCGGTGAACCTGGTGCGCCTGGAGCCCGGCTCAGGAGCCGCCCTTTCCGCCGAGCAGCCATAGGCGCTTGTCGGTGAAGGTGCAGACCACGCCGGCCTGGTTGAACTCGATCGGGTCGTTGGTATTGCAGTAGGTGGCGATGACGTTCAGGGGCAACTGCTCGTTGCCCCAGGAGTTCGGCGCGAAATACGCCAGGTCGCCGGCCTTGCACTTCTTCGCCTGCGCATCGGTGCTGAATGCACAGAGCTTGCTCTGGTCGGTGTGGTGGCCTCCGCAGCCGCTGAGCAGGGCCGCGGTTGCGAGGCTCAACCCGAGGAGGGTGGAGGGAATTCTCATGCTGCAAGTTCCTTCATGGTGATTTCGCGCAAGGGGATGCATCGGGGAGGGAGCTCGCGCGAGCCTCAGCTCGCGGCGTTCCAGGTACAAAGCCCCTTGGCGGGGCCGAGGGCGGACAGGGCCAGGGGCTTGCCCTTCGGGTCCAGTCCGCTCAGGTCGTTTTTCACGCGCTCGCCGGTGGCGACGCTGTACACACCGCGGGGATATTTCGCACGGCAGCTGGCGTCGTCGCCCTTGCCATGGCACAGCACGCGCGAGATTTCCACCAGGCCCCACGGGGTCGAGCAGCCCAGCACGCGGTCGCCCGTGGTGCCGAACTCGAAGGACATGAAACGGTTCGGATAGTCCACCGCGCCGTCCAGGCTCCGGGGCACGAGCCCGGAGATATTGCGCGCGAACACCAGCGGCACGCTGTCATAGATGATGGAAGACCATCCTTCGTAGCGCTGCGCGAACTGAGCTTCGGTATAGGGCTCGGGGGTGCCGACCAGCGCTTCGAACTGCTTGTGCACGGCGGACTTCGGATCGTGCAGCATGGCGTATTGCCGGGCGGCCTGATCGCCGCTGTAGCGGTACAGGGGGAAGACGTCGCCGATCACCAGGAAGCCCGAGCGCATGGCTTGCGGCGCAACGGCCGCGGAGACCGCGTTCTGGGCCGCGGTGGACTTGGCGCCGCTGGCCAGATCCTGGCGCAGACTGTCGAGTTGCTGGGTATTCGGGCCCAGGCCCAGGCTGATCTGCGGCCCGGCGCTGGTCGAGGCACAGCCCGCCAGTCCCGCGGCGCTCGCCACGGCAAGCACCAGCAGGCAGCGCGAATTCAAGGTGAAGGAGGTTTTCATGGTTGGGATGGTTGAGGCCAGGCAAGCGACACCCCCCCAATCTAGGGGGGTATCATTGTCAAGGTCAACTATGAAACTGCGGAGATTTCGCGTGATTGCGTGAATTTATTCACGCAATCGGCGGTTCAAGCCGATGATGAGCGGACTCGAGGCCTTCTCGCTCAATGCCTTGCGGTCGCCTCGGTCGAGGGCAGGCGCATCCAGAACCGGGTGCGGCCCTGCGCGGAGCTCACCCCGACGCTCCCTCCATGGGCCTCGACGATGGATTTCACGATCGCCAGGCCCAGGCCGGCGCCCTCACCCTTGCGCTGGCGCGAAGGGTCGACGCGGTAGAAGCGCTCGAACAGATCCGGCAGATGCGAGGCGGGAATGTCGGCACCCGGGTTCTCGACCACCAGCTCCGCGAAACCCGCGGCCTGCGCGCGCAGCTGGACCTGCACCGTTCCTCCCGCCGCGGTGTGGCGCACGGCGTTGGACAGCAGGTTGCTGAGCGCGCGGCGCAGCATGGCGCGATCCCCCGGCACCCGCAGCTCCTCGCCTTGCAGGCGCAGGCGCACCCCGCGTTCCTCGGCCCAGGCCTCGAAGAACTCGAACAGATCACGCACCTCGGCGCCCAGGTCCACCTGGGCAAGCTCCGGGCGAATCAGGGCATGATCGGCCTGCGCGAGAAACAGCATGTCCGCGATCATCGAGCTCATGCGCTCGTATTCCTCCAGATTGGAATAGAGGATCTCGCGGTAATCCTCCGCGCTGCGCGCCTGCGACAGCGCGACCTGGGTCTGGGTGCGCAGATTGGTGACGGGGGTGCGCAACTCGTGGGCGATGTCGGCCGAGACATTCGACAGGCGCTCGAAGCTCTGACCGATGCGCTCGAGCATCGCATTGAAGGAAGCGACCAGTTCGGCCAGCTCCACCGGCACCTTGTCCGGATCCAGGCGCACGTCCAGGCGCTCGGAGCTGACCTCGCGCATGCGGGTTCCGATGCGCCGGATGGGTGCATGCCCCTGGCGCACGCCGAGCCACGCCGCCAGCACGCTCAAGGCGCTGGCCGCCAGCATGCCCAGCCACAGCCCCCGGCGCAACGCGGCCAGGTAGCGCAGGTGGTAGTCGATGGCGATCGCGAGGATCACCGTGCTGCGGTCGATGCGCAACACCGCGCCGCGGTAGCTGTGGCCGCCCGCGCTCCAGATATGCAGGGCATCGGCGTCCAGGCGCGTGGAGGCCGCCTCGGCGTGGGCCCTCGCGGCGAGCCCCGCAGGGGTGGCGTCGTACAGCAGCTTCCCCTTCGGGCCTTCCACGCGGAAGTACACCTCATGGTGGTCGGAAATGGTCTGGGCGAAGCGCTGGCGCAGGGTATCGAGGCTTTCCCCGGCCGCGGCATCGTCCAGCGCCAGCCGCAGGGTCTGCGCCACCGGGCGCAACTGCCCCAGGTCCTGTCCCGCGAAATGCGCCTCGATGGACACCTCGAGCGCCCAGGCGGCGAGCACGAAGGTCAGGGTGGTGGCCACGCCCACCCAGGCCGTCACGCGCAAGGCCAGGGACGCGGGGCGGCGCCGGCGCCACCCCCCGCGCTGAAGCGCCTGCGCGCCGCCCGTGCCCGCCGGCTCAGTCGCCGGCATCGGGCAGGTCCAGGGTGTAGCCCATGCCACGCACGGTGCGGATCAGCCTGGGCTGGAAGGCATCGTCCACCTTCGCGCGCAGGCGCCGGATGGCCACGTCGATCACGTTGGTGTCGCTGTCGAAATTCATGTCCCAAACCTGCGAGGCGATCAGCGAGCGCGGCAGCACCTCGCCCTGGCGCCGCACCAGCAGCTCGAGCAAGGCGAATTCCTTGTTGCTCAGGTTGATGCGCGTGCCGCCCCGGCTGGCGCGTCGGCGCGGCAGATCGAGCACCAGGTCGGCCACCTGCAGCTTCTCGACCGGCGCCGGGCTGCGCCCCCGGCGCAGCAGGGTGCGCACCCGCGCCAGCAACTCGGTGAAGGCGAAGGGCTTGACCAGGTAGTCGTCGGCGCCGAGTTCCAGGCCCTTGACGCGGTCGTCGACGCTGTCGCGCGCGGTCAGGAACAGCACCGGCACGTCGCGGCCGGCCTCACGCAGCGCGCGCAGGATGCGCCAGCCGTCGACGTCGGGCAGCATCACGTCGAGCACGATCAGCGCGTAGTCGCCGGTCATCGCCAGGTGATGGCCGTCGAGCCCGTTGCGCGCCAGATCGACCACGAAGCCCGCTTCGCTCAGGCCCTGGCGCAGATAGTCGGCGGTCTTGGCCTCGTCCTCGACCACGAGCAGTTTCATGGTTTCGCTCCCCCGAGCCGAACTCTAGCGCCTGCGGCTTGCCGCGGCATGACCGCGAGATGACAGGAATGTCATGCAGCGGTCATCGACCGGAAAGCCCTGGGCGCCTAAGGTCGTCAGGAGCGCGGGGCAGCGGCTCACGAGCCGCCGCCACGACCGGAGGCCCGCGCCGCCCGGGATCGCAGGCCGCGACCGGACGCAAGCGTTGGGCGGACGTCAACGACAAGGAGCATCGCCATGATGTGGTACGGACAACCCGGCGGATGGGGATGGGGCTACGGGATGATGGGCGGCTGGGGATGGGTGTTCATGCTGCTGCTGCTCATCGTCTTCGTCGCCATCGTGGCAGGGCTGCTGCGCGACTTGTTCGCGGGCCCGCGCGCGCACCGAGGCGCCGCCGGCTTTCCGAGCGCGTCGGCACGCGACATCCTGGACGAGCGCTTCGCGCGCGGCGAGATCGACGCCGACGAGTACAAGCGCAGGCGCGCCGAGCTGGTGTCGCGCTGAGCCTGGCCCTTCCGCGCGGTGACGCGATGGCGCAGGCGCGACCCCGTCGCCCGACGGTGGCCTACTTCGCCTGGGCCTGTTCCGCGTGGACCCTGGCGACCAGATAGTCGACGGCCTGCAGGATGCGGTCATCGGTCGGGGTCTGCGGCAGATCGCCCGAGACCTCGTAGCGCCCCTGCACGGCCAGGGTCGGCACCCCGTCGATTCCATAGGCCTTCATCATCTGCGTGGCCTGCCGGGCCCGCATGGCCACGCCGAAGGAGTTGTAGGTGGCCAGGAAGGTCTGGCGCGCGATGCCATGCGCGGCCAGCCAGGTGGCCATTTGCTCGGGCGTGTCGAGCACGATGTGCTGCTGGTGAATGGCCTGGAAGATGGGCGCCTGCAGGGCCTGGTCCTTGCCCAGGGCACGCAGCGTGTAGTAGAGCTTTTGCTGCGGCACGAATCGCTCGGTGAAGGCGATGGGCACGCGCTGCAGGACGACGTAGGAGGGCAGCTTGCGGGCCCAGGCGTCGAGCTCGGGCTCGAGGGCGTTGCAGTGCGGGCAGTTGTACCAGAAGAACTCCGTGACCACGACCTTGCCGGGGTGGGCCACGGGCTGCCGGGCGCTGAGTTCGTTGTAGCCCTTGCCCTTCTCGAAGGGGGCGGCGGCTTGCGCGGCCGCGGCGCCCAGGGCCGTGACCACCAGCAGGGCCCACAGGGCCAGCGGGGCGGAGATGCGTTTCATCGGATGTCCTTTCGGGGTCGGATGCTGGAACGGACGGGGGACCCCACATGCCCGCGGAATCAAACCCTAGCGCCAGGGAAGGCGACAGGCTTTGACCCAAGGCATCCGAATTCCCCTTCGGGGCCGCGCGCGCCGAGGATGACACAAGCGTCATGGGGCGGTCATGCTCCGGAAAGCATGGCGTTTCTAGCATGCGTGCCTTGGGGGCTGCGCATGCACGCCCCGAGAGCCCAGGCGCAGGCCCCGCGCGGCGCGCCCCATTCCTGCAACCCACGAGAAACCCATGCTATCCACCAAGCCCGATACGCTGCCCGGGGCGGCGGTCGCCAGGCGCCGCTTCGTCCAGGGCCTGGCCGCCAGCGGCATGCTGCTCGGCCTGCCGCCGCTGGCGGCGCGGGCCCAGGGCCGCCCCGCGGCCACCCGCACCGGCAGTGCCCCCGAGCTTCGCGGCACTGAGTTCGAGCTGGTGGTCGCCGAGACCCCGGTGAACTTCACCGGCCATGCGCGCATGGCCACCACCGTCAACGGCTCGCTGCCCGGGCCCACGCTGCGCTGGCGCGAGGGCGACACGGTGACCATCCGGGTCACCAACCGCATGTCGCGCATGACGGCCATCCACTGGCATGGCATGCTCGTGCCCTACCAGATGGACGGCGTTCCCGGCATGAGCTTCGCGGGCATCGCCCCCGGCCAGAGCTTCGTCTACCGCTTCCGCGTGCGCCAGTCAGGCACCTTCTGGTACCACTCGCACGCCGGCATGCAGGAGCAGACCGGGCTGTACGGCGCGATCATCATCGATCCTGCCCACGGACACGCGGTGCAGGCCGACAGCGACCACGTGGTGCTGCTTTCGGACTGGATGGACGCGGACCCCATGCGCGTGCTGGCCAGGCTCAAGGCCGACAGCGGCTTCGACAACTACCACCAGCCCACCGCGGTGGACTTTTTCGAAGACGTCCGGCGCAACGGCCTGCGCGCCGCGCTGGACAAGCGCGCCATGTGGCAGCGCATGCGCATGAGCTGGGGGGATCTTTCCGACCTGTCGGGCGCCACGCTGACCTACCTGGCCAACGGCACCACGCCGGCCGGCAACTGGACGGCGCAGGTAAAGCCCGGCAAGGTGGCGCGCCTGCGCTTCATCAACGGCGCCGGCGACACCTTCTACGACGTGCGCATCCCGGGCCTGAAGCTCACCGTGGTGTCCTCCGACGGGCAGGACGTGGAGCCGGTGACGGTGGACGAATTCCGCTTCGGCCCCGGCGAGACCTACGACGTGCTGGTGCGCCCCACCGGGGACGCCTACACGGTGTTCGCGCAGAGCATGGACCGTACCGGCTACGCCCGCGGCACGCTGGCCGCGCGCCCGGGCCTGAGCGCACCGGTGCCCCCGATGGATCCCCGCCAGAACCTGAGCATGCAGGACATGATGGGGAGCATGGATTCGATGTCCGGCATGGCCGGCATGGGGTCGATGCCGGGCATGGACATGGGCGCGCCGCCGCCCCTGCACCACGCGCCGGCCGAGGACGGCCCCGGCGTGGACGCCCGCGTCGACCACCCGCGCGGCAACCTGGACGACCCCGGCGTGGGCCTGCGCGACAACGGCCGGCGCGTGCTCACCCTGGCCGACCTGCACACCCTGGGGGGAGCGCTCGATGCGCGTGAACCCGGGCGCACGCTGGAGTTCCACCTCACCGGCAACATGCAGCGCTACGTCTGGTCCATCGACGGCGTGGCCTTCGGCGACTCCAGCCCGGTGCTGTTCCACCACGGCGAGCGCCTGCGCGTGAGGCTGGTCAACGACACCATGATGACCCATCCCATGCACATGCACGGCATGTGGACGGAGGTGGAGGATCCGGACGGGAACTTCCTGGTGCGCAAGCACACGGTGCCGGTGCAGCCGGCGCAGCAGATCAGCTACCGCGTCAGTGCCGAGGCCGTGGGGCGCTGGGCCTGGCACTGCCATCTGATGATGCACATGGATGCGGGCATGTTCCGCGAGATCCTGGTGGCCTGAGGAGGCGAGCATGCACGACATCCGGATCACCCTCCTCGCCGGCGCCCTCGCCGCCGCCGCGCCGTCCTGGGCCCAGGCGATGGACATGCAGGGCATGGACATGCCGGCAGGGTCGGCTGCCGACCCTGCCAAGCCGGCGCCCACCGCTTCGATGCCCGGCATGCACATGCGGGGCATCGAGGCACCCGCGGAGCCGGGCGCCTACACGCTGAGCACCGGCCCCTACATTCCGGCTGGCCTGACCCCGCCGCGCCTGGCCGACCAGGAGAGCTTCGGCTCGGTGCTGGTCGACCACCTGGAGCGCGTCTACAGCCACGAGGCCGGCGCCTGGACCGCCTACGACGTGCAGGCCTGGTACGGGCGCGACTTCAACCGCGTGGTGCTCAAGGCCGAGGGGCAGGCCTCGCAAGGCCGCCTGCGGGACGCGCGCACCGAAGTCTTGTGGGGCCATGCCATCGCGCCCTACTGGGACGCGCAACTCGGCCTTCGGCACGACAGCGGCGGGGGCCCCGACCGCAACTGGCTGGCCTTCGGCGTGCAGGGCCTGGCGCCTTACTGGTTCAACCTCGAGGCCACCGGCTACCTGGGCGACCAGGGCCGCAGCGCCTTGCGCCTGAACGCGAGCTACGAGTTGCTGCTGACCCAGCGCGTGGTGCTGCAGCCGCAGCTGGTGCTGAACCTGTACGGCAAGGACGATCCGGCGCGTGGCATCGGCAGCGGCCTGTCGGACGGCACCGCCGGGCTGCGCCTGCGCTACGACATCTCGCGCCAGTTCTCCCCCTACATCGGCGTGGAGTGGCGTGGACGCTTCGGGCGTACCGGCGATGACGCGCGGGCAGCCGCAGAGCCGCGCGACACCAGGGAGCTGGTCGCCGGCCTGCATGCCTGGTTCTGATGCGCACCAGGCGCGGGCCGGGGCCTATGCTGCGCATCCCGCGCCTTCGCGACCCGAGATGAGCTCAGCATGACTGCCCATTGGCTTGCCAGCCTGCACGCAACCTGGGCCCGGCTTCCCTGGTGGAACTGGGCCCTGCAAATCCTGGGGCTCGTGAGCTCCTACATAGGGGCTGAGCTCAACGCCCGCATGCGGGTGCAGGGCTTCTACGTCTGGCTGCTGGCCAACGTGGCGCTGTTCGTGGTCCACCTGAGCTCGGGGCTGTGGGCCCTCGCCCTGCTGGACATGGCGTACTTTCGCATCAACATCCGGGGTATCCGCCACTGGCGCCGGCAGGCTGCCTGACCGCCCCAGGGATCGCGGGCCATGGAAGGGCCGCGGGGGGAAGGCCCGCGCCGCGGCCTCGCCGCCTCGGGAAATCCCCGAGGGACGAGCAGGTTCAAACTGGTACGCTGGCCATACCTGTAGACCACATAGCCCCTTGCGAAGACCATGGACATCCTCGAGCAGCGCCTTCCCGGAGCACCGGCCGCCGCGATCTCCAAGCGAACCCTCAAGGAGCAGGTCGCCGACAAGATCGCCTACATGATCCAGACCGGGCTGCTGCAGCCGGACGACGAATTGCCCTCCGAGCGTCAGCTCGCGGCCACCCTGGGGGTCTCGCGCGAATCCATCCGCGGTGCCCTGACCAGCCTGGCGGCCCGACGCATGATCGAGATCTCGCAGGGTGCCCGCACCCGGGTGCTGGGCGTGGCGGGGCAGACCCTGGAGGAATCCGTGGGCGCGCTCGAGGGCCTGCGCGGCCGGGGCGTGCACGAGGTGACCGAGGCGCGATCCGTGGTCGAGGTGGAGGTCGTGCGCCTGGCGGCCGCGCGCATCGACGACCGCAGGCTCGAGCGCCTGGATTCGCTGGTGGTCGAGCAGGCATCCATGCTCGACGATCCGGTGCGCTTCCAGATCTCCGACCGGGAGTTCCACACTCAGCTCTACCAGGCCTGCGGCAACGGCCTGCTGGCGGACTTCGTGGTCGACCTCTACTCCTACGCCCTCGACACCCGGCGCAAGGCGCTGAAACGTCGCGGCGCCATCGCCCGCAGCGTGGACGACCACCGCCAGATCGTCATGGCGCTGCGCATGCGCCGCCCGGACGATGCCGCCGATGCCGTGCGCCGGCACCTGGACAACGTGTACGTCACCACCATCACGGAGATGCGCAAGTGAGCTCCGCTGTCGAGGTTCTCGACCCTCGCTTCGAGGCCGTCGCCCGCGGCGCCGGCATGCTCGAACGCCTGTGCGGCGGGGCCACCTGGAGCGAGGGCCCCGTGTGGATGCACGAGGACGACAGCGTGCTGTGGAGCGACATTCCAGGCAACCGCATCCTGCGCTGGAGCGCCGGGCAAGGCTTGTCGGTCTGGCGGGCCGGGGCTGAATTCACCAACGGCCACACGCGCGAAGCCGACGGTTCGCTGCTGCATTGCTCCCACGGCCAGCGGGCCATCGTGCGCACGCGCTTCCACGCGGGGCTGGTCGAGGCCGGCGACGAGATCGTGGTCGACCGCTACCAGGGGCGCCGCCTGAACTCGCCCAACGACGTGGTCGTGAAGTCGGACGGAACCATCTGGTTCACCGATCCGCCCTACGGGATTCTCAAGGCCGACGAAGGCCACGTCGCGCCCCGCGAACTGCCCTGCAACTATGTGTTCCGCTTTGACCCACGAACGGGCAGCCTGCGCGCCGTGTCGGACTGGGTGGAGGAACCCAACGGCCTGGCCTTTTCCCCCGACGAGTCGATCCTGTACGTGTCGGACACCTCGGCCGCGATGCGCGGCGACGGCGGCGGCCACCATCACATCGTGGCCTTCGACGTGCTCGCCGGCGGCGACCTGGCCCGCCCGCGGGTGTTCGCGGTGGTCGAGCCGGGGCTTGCCGATGGATTCCGCCTCGATGCCCAGGGCCTCCTGTACACGAGCAGCGCCGACAGCGTGCAGGTCTTCCACCCCGACGGCACTCGCCTGGCCCGCATCCCCGTTCCCGAGAAGATCGGCAACCTGTGCTTCGGCGGAGCCGGGCGCGACGAGTTGTACATCGCCGCGACCAGTTCCCTGTATCGCATCCGCCTCGGGACCCAAGGCCTGCAGCGCCCCTGACGAGAACCCCCATGACACGCGAAGTCCTCCTCCTGGTCGAGAAATGCAGTCACTGCATCAGCTACTACGACATCGCCAGCGGCAATCGCGAGGCCAGCGTGGCCCTGCCGGACTTTCCCCACGAATTCGTCGTGGATCCGCAGGGACGACATGCCTACATCGGCCACTACGGGGTCGAGACTTCGGGCCATCTCGGTGAGGGGGGCCACAGCATCCTGCAGCTCGACATCGCCGCGCGCGCGGTGGTCCACACTCTCGACCTGTCCCCCTATCGCCGGGTGCACGGCCTGCAGATGGATCGCCTGGGTCGTCTGTACGCGCTGAGCGAAAGCAGCGCCACGCTGCTGGTGTTCGACCGTCCGGCCCATGCCACCGCGCCCGACCGGGCCGTCCCCGCGGGGGGCATCAAGTCGCATCTGTTCGCGCTCAGCGCCGACGGCGAGTGCGCGTACACGATGAACCTGCTGTCCCACACGGTGGTGAAGGTCTGGCCCCACGACCCCTGCCGCCCGCCCCTGGCATGCCACCCGGGCAGCAAGCCGGAGGGCAATTGCCTGAGCGAGGACCAGCGAACCCTCTACGTGAGCAACCGCCTGGACAACACCCTGGCGGCCATCGACACGCAGGACATGCGCGTGCGCCTGTGCGTGGCCTCGCGCCCGGACGCCACCCGCATCTACCGCGCGCACGATGGATCCCTGCTCGTGACCAACTATGGGGATCGCAGCCTGTCGGTGGTCGACCCCTCGAGCCTGCGGGAGCTGCGCAACATCCGGCTCGACGCCAGGCCGATCGCGCTTTCCCTGCACCCCACCCAGGCGCTGGCCTTCGTGTCCATGGACGACGATCGCCTGGGCTACCTCGACCTGAACACCTACGGCTTCGAGCGCTGGGTACGCACCCAGCGTGAGCCGGACGTGTCGCGCGTGCTGGTCCTCTGAGCCCCGCGCCATGGCCACCGCCACTTCGCCCATTCTCGAGATCCGCGGCCTGAGCAAGCGCTTCGGCGGCACCCTCGCGGTGGATGACGTTTCCTTCCAGGTCGGCGCCGGCGAGATCGTCGCCCTGCTCGGGGAGAACGGCGCCGGAAAATCCACCCTCATCAAGATGCTCGCCGGGGTCTATTCCATCGACCAGGGCAGCGTGCTGGTCGACGGTGCCGAGCTGCGCCAGCGCGCCCAGGCCCGGGAGGGAGCCCGCGGCTCGCTGGCCTTCATCCACCAGGATCTGGGGCTCATCGAATGGATGACCGTGGCCGAGAACATGGCCTTCGGCACCGGTTTTCCGCGCAAATGGGGGCTCATCGACCACGCCCGCATGGATGCCGTCGCCCGCGAGGCCCTGGCCCGCGTGGGCTGCGAGCTGCACCCTCGCCGGCGGGTGTTCACCCTGTCGCGCACCGAAAAATCCCTGCTGGCGATCGCCCGCGCGCTGTGGTCGCAAGCCCGCCTGCTGGTGCTCGACGAGCCCACCGCCAGCCTGCCCTCGCAGGATGTGCGCCGCCTGTTCGACGTGCTCGACGGGCTGCGCCGCCAGGGTGTGGCCATGATCTATGTCTCCCACCGGCTGGACGAAGTGCGCACCCTCTGCGACCGCGCCGCGATCATGCGCGACGGCAAGCTGGTCGCGGTGACCCCGGTCGCCGAAGTGGATGAGGCCCGGCTGGTGGAGCTCATCGTGGGCCGCCGTGTGCGGCTCGAGCGCGCGCCGGCCGCCGCG
>JAKBBK010000130.1 GCA_021808525.1 Pseudomonadota bacterium | reverse complement strand
CGCCAGGCCGCCCGGGAGATCGACCGCTTTCTCATGGGCTCGACGGACCTGCCGCGCTGAGGCTTCGCGGCGACCTTCCCGGCCCTGGGGGCTCTCAGAACGGCAGCTCCGTTTCTCCAGTTCGCGGACGGGTTCGCCCGATGGCCGAAAACGGACAGTCGGCGGGATCGAAGACCACTTCGGTGGCACCGCTGCACAGGTAGACGTCGGAGCCTGGATAGGTCGGATGCCAGGCCGGAGTGCTCCCCGGGTCGGGTCGCAAGACCTTGAACACGCTGCGCAGCACCGGATGGCTCCAGTAATGCGTGTCCGACGCGTAGTAATGGCATTCGACACTTCCCGCCGGGCCTTGTGGTTGGTCAGGCCCCCACCGGATCTCGGCCACTCGGGTGTTCGTGCCGCGGTTCAGGTCGATGCCCTCCCACAGGCTGGAGTCCAACTGCGCGGGCAGCCTGGCGGGGCACAGCGACGGGGAATCGACCGCGGCGGCCGCCTCGGGCGGCCCGGCGAGCGCCGGGCCCAGCGCGGCCGACAACAGTGCGCACATCGACGCTCGTGCGGTGATTCGTGGAAGCAGTTTCATGATTCGGAATGGCTGAACCCCTGTCGGGGCGGGGGAGGATCGGACATGACCGACCCTCGGGGAGATCAGAACGGCAGCGCGGTTTCTCCGGGGCGGGAACTCAATCGTCCCAGCGGCGTGAACGGGCAGTCGCGTACGTCGAACACGGCCTCGGTGGCCGGGCTGCACAGGTAGCGGTCGGAGCCGACGATGAGCATGGGGTGCCAGGCCGGGGTGAGCGTGGGGTCCGGGCGCCCGGCCTTGAACACGCTGCGCAGGTACGGGTGGCTGCGCTCGTACCAGGGGTCCGAGGCGTTGTAGTGGCACTCGACGCTGCCGGCCGGTCCGTGGGGCGCGTCGGCCGCCCACTTCACTTCGGTGACCGGGGTGTTGGAACCCCGCTCGAGGTTGAAGCCTTCCCACTGGGCCGGGTCGATGTGGGCCGGCAGCCTGGCGGGGCATATCGAAGTTGCCTGCGCGCCGACGGCGGCGGAGGGGGCGGGAGCCGCGGGAGCGGCGGCGCATGCCGCAGCCAGCGGGGCCGACAGCAGGGCGCAGATCGACGCCCGGGCGGCGAGAAGACGTGCAGGGTGCATCGGGGGTACTCCGGTGGGTGGGTGAACGAAAGGGGGCTGGCAGCACGCTGGCAGCACGCTGGCGGAGGGCGGCGCATCGCTGGCGCAGACTCGAGTGAAGCCGGAGCCCTGCGACGTTGGCCCGTGCAAATGAATAGAGCCCTATCCCGGCGGAAGGTTCCCGGTGTCGGTGATCTCCGCAGCTGCGTCGAAGCTGCAGCGGTCGGCGCGAAACGGCTCCCCGGGGGCCGGGCTGCACAGCCACCAGTCTTCCCGCTGGCTCGCGCGCACCCAGCCCGGGCCGTCGGGCGGCAGCACCGCGAAGCGGCTGCGCAGGGTCGGGAAATGCGCGAAGTGCTGGCGGTCCGTCGCATAGCTGCACTCGATGTGCCCGGCGCCGGCCGCGGCATCGGGGATCCAGCGCACCTCCATCAGCGCCGTGTCCACGCCAGGGAACCAGTGCACGGCCTCCCACAGCGTGGACGAGTGCGCCGAAGCGGTGCGCGCGGGGCAGGTCCGGGGCAGCGCCGCGGCATGCGCCTGGGCTGCGAGCAAGGCGCCGCACCATGCAGCGAGCGCGAGGGCGGCCAGACGGCGGGTGACTCGGCTCGGAGGCGGCGAGGCAGGAGAGGGCATGGGCGGAGGGGGACGGTACGGACCAGGGACCAGGGACCAGGGACGCGCGGCCGCAGGCGCCGCAACGCGCTTCAATGAGACTCGTCTGCGCGGTGCGAGTTCCCGCAAAGCGCAGCGGGCGGCGACTTTTTATACTGGACGCATGAACCCACTGGCCGATCTGCGCAAGGACTACGCACGCGCCGAACTCGACGAGTCGCACGCCGATGCCGACCCGTTGAAACAGTTCGAGCGCTGGCTGGGCGAGGCCGTGCAGGCCCAGGTCCCCGAGCCCAACGCGATGACCCTGGCCACCGTCGGCGCCGACGGCCGTCCCTCGACCCGCGTGGTGCTGATCAAGGGGGTCGATTCGCGCGGAATCGTCTGGTACACCAACTACCACAGCCGCAAGGGTCGTGAGCTCGAAACGCATGGATTCGCCGCGCTGCAGTTCCACTGGATCGAACTCGAACGGGTGGTGCGAATCGAGGGGCGTGTCGAAAAGACCAGCGACGAGGAGTCGGACGCCTATTTCGCCAGCCGTCCGCTGTCGTCGCGCCTGGGCGCATGGGCGTCGGAGCAGAGCGCTCCGATCGCCGACCGCTCGGTGCTGGTCAGGCGCGCTGCGTCCTTCGGCCTGAAATTCGGCATGCACCCGCCGCGTCCGCCGCATTGGGGCGGCTACCGGCTGGTGCCCGATGCCTGGGAGTTCTGGCAGGGGCGCCCGTCGCGCCTGCACGACCGTCTCGCCTACCGACGCGACGGCAGCGGCGCGTGGACGCGGCAGCGTCTGGCGCCGTGAGCCCCCTCCGGTATCTCAACAGCCTGCTCGGCGATTTCCTCGCATTTCCTTCTTCCCGGAGACTTCCACGATGAGTCCGAATCATCGGCAACTCGCGCTTTCGCGCCGAGCCGTGCTGGCCGCGCTCGTGGCGACGGCGGCGACGCCGGGCCTGGGCGTGGTCGCGGCACGCGCGCAGGGGGCTGACAAGGCCGCTGCGCTGCTCGCGCAGATGCCCGGTGCCACGAGCATCGTCCAGGGCAGCGGCAGGCGCCGGCTGTATGTGTTCTTCGACCCGAACTGCCCGTATTGCCACCATCTCTACCTGGCGCTGCGCGGGCGCCTCGCCGGCGCCGACCTGCAGGTGCACTGGGTGGTGCTGGGAATGCTCACCTCGAGCAGCGAGCCCAAGGCCGCCGCGATGCTGCAGGCGCCCGACCGCCTGCGGGCCTTCGAGACCAACGAGAACGACTACGACTTCGCCGCCAACGGCCAGCCCGGCGGTGGAATCGAGCCGGCCGCGACCATCCAGCCCGAAACGCGGCGCCTGCTGCAGCGCAATCTGCAGATCTACCGCAGCCAGAAGCTGTTCGGCGTTCCGGTGCTGGTCTGGAAGCGCCGCGGCGGCGCCGCGGACATGTACGTCGGCGTGCCGTCGCAGCAGCAGCTCACGCGCCTGCTCGGCGACATCGCCTGACCCACACTCCCAGGTCGCGCTCAGCGCGGCGCCCGCGCCAGCTGCTGCGCGAAGTCCCGCTGCACCTTGGCCAGCTTCGGCGCGATCACGACCTGGCAGTAGCCCTGCTCGGGGTGATGCTCGAAATAGCGCTGGTGGTAGTCCTCTGCCGGCCAGAATACGCGCAGGGCCTCGATCTCGGTGACGATGGGCTGGCCATGGCGCCCGCCTTGCTGCAGCTCGCGCACATAGTCGCGCACCGCCTGCTCATGGCCCGTCTGCTCCACGTAGATGCCCGAGCGGTATTGCGGCCCGACATCGGCGCCCTGGCGATTCGGCGTGGTCGGGTCGTGGATGGTGAAGAACACGTCGAGCAGGCGCCGCAGGCTCAGGCGCTGCGGGTCGAAGCGCACGCGCAC
>JAKBBK010000009.1 GCA_021808525.1 Pseudomonadota bacterium | reverse complement strand
CCCCGCCAGCCCGAGCGCCGCCGCGCGCTCGCCCACGCCCCCGGCACCTCCCGCGCGGCCGCGACGCGCCGGCGAGCCCGCGTCGGCCCTGGATCGGCTGCTCGAGGCCGCGGGAGGCTGCGCGGAGCTCGCGCCCACGGGCGCGCGCAACTGCGCGGCGCCCAGGAGGGCGATCAGGCAGCCCTGGACGATTCGGGCCGCCAGGCAGGGGCTCGCCCGTACAGGCGGCGGGGGCCGAGGCCAGGGCCCGAGGTTCAAGCCTGGAAGCCCAGATGGCGTGCCAGGCCCCGGAGGCCCCGCGCCGCGGTGTCGGCGGCATCGAGCCCCGCGCCTCGCAGCCAGGCAGCCAGGCTCTGGGCCGGCGCCACGTAGGTGTCGCGGGCCCGGGCCTGCATGGCCGCCGGCAGGAAGGAGGGATAGGGCCCGGCAACCACCACGATGGCCAGCACGCCGCCAAGGGCCAGGCCGCCCGACACCACGCGCAGGCCCCAGGCGGTGAACAAGGCCACGGCCATCGCATCCGCCGCGGCCGCCCCATGCGGCGCGGGGCCCGCGAAGCCCTGCAGGAAACCCGTGCCCAGGAACGCCGCCAGCATGGCCACGGTGAGCACACGCCCGGCCCCGTCGCCTCGACGACGCAGCCACGTGGCCGCCAGCAGCAGGGCCGCCACCGCCAGGTAGGCGACGACCTGCCAGCGCGGCGCCCCGAGAGCCTTCAAGGCCAGCGCCGGCGCCGCGAGCAGCAGCGCCATGCCGCTCCCCAGGTACTGCGCCAGTCCCGCCGCCGGCTGGCCCGCCAGGGCCCAGAACAGCCAGGTGCCCAGCAGCGCCCCGGCCGTCAGCAGCCCGGCTTGCAGCAGCCTGCGCGCCAGCGCCAGGCGCAGACAGCCCAGCGCCAGGACGACGACCTCCAATCCCAGCAGCCGGCCTTGCATCAGGCCGGCCAGGCCCAGGCCCATGGACAGCCCCAGGGCCTGACGCATGAGCGCCGCACTGCGCTCGTCGTTCCATGGAGCCCGCCGCGCCAGCTCGCCTGCATACAGGCCGTCCAGCAGGATCAGGAACGCCGGCAAGGCGCTTGCGGGCAGCAGGCGCAGCCCCCATGCGAGGGCCATGGCGAGCAGCACCCAGGCGTTGTCGCCCAGGAGGTGCCATGCCGACAGGCCCAGGCACAGACCCAGGAACACCCCGGCGAGACCCTCGCGCCAGTGCGGGCCGGGCGCGACCCCTGGCCGGAGCATCCGCGCGTAGGGCCCGGGGTCGATCCCGCCGGCGAGGCCCCTGCCCTGCGCCAGCCCCGCGGCGTGGCTGGCCCGGGCCTGGCTTGCCTGTGTGTTCCATGCGCCATGCGATCCCGGCGGGCGTTCGGATGACGGCGCCAGCACGCAGACCAGCGTGAGGGTCAGGAACAGCCCGGCCAGCCTTCGCGCGACCGCGCCCAGCGTGGCGGAGGGAGATGGGCGAACCGGAACAGGCGGGAAAATGGGCTCGGCAGCCATGGTGCGACGAGCGCCGCGGCGAGCGGCCACCCGCGAGTGGGGATGCCGTCGATGCTAAGGGTGGCCCGGCGCAAGCATCGCGAGCCCGGGCTTAGCGAACCGTTGGCCGCGCGAAGCCGCCGGGCCCGGCTGGAAGCGCCCGCGGGACGCGAGGGGCAACGCCTGGATCGCAGGCGACAAACGCGTGCGGATCTAGCATCGGTCGCATCCAGCCATCCGGTTTCCCACGATTTCCATGAAAGCCCAGGACATCCTTCCCGACGACGCCCATCAGCGCGAACTCGAGGGCGTGACCGTGCGCAAGGGCACGGTCGGCGCCTTTCTGGTCAACGCACGCACCTGGTGCGATGCGAACAGCAGCGCGCGCCAGCGCGAGGCCGCGCGGCGCGACATCGTCGAGGCCCTGCCCGCGCTGCGCGCGCTGGGCCTGTTCCAGGTGCTGTCGATCCGCGACCCGGTGCTGCGCGAGCTGGTCGACAAGTCCTGAGCCCCTGACGCGGCGTCAGCGCTGCGTCGATCCGAACAGGCGCCGATAGGCGCTGGGCGTGCAGCCCTTGGCGGCCCGGAACTGGCGGGTGAAATGGGCCGGCTCGCGGTAGCCGACCCGCTCGCCGACCTGCGCCACGGGCAGCGCGCCCTGCGCCAGCAGCGAGCAGGCATGGCCGATGCGGCGCTGGGCGACATAGGCGCTGACCGACATGCGCGTGCCGCGCTTGAACAATCGCTGCAGCTGACTGGTGCTCACATGGGCCAGCGCGGCCAGGCGGGCCATGTCCACGGGCTCCACGTAGCGGGTGTTGAGCCAGTCCATCACCGCCGCCAGCCGGTCGCGCTCCCGCGCATGGCCCTCGGGGGCGATGCCCCCACTGGCCAGCGGGGCCATGTCGGGATCGGCGCTCAGGGTCAGCAGGACCTCGATCAGGCCCAGCCACTGGCGCGCCGGGCTCGCCCCGACCAGCGCGCGCAACTGCCGGGCCGCCTGCTCGCGCGCCACGGGGCCGAACACCAGGCCGCGGCGCGAGGCGCCGAGCAGGCGGCGCAGAGGCCGCAGCTCGGGGGACCCGGCCACCAGCGCATCGATCCAGGCCGCGGTGAACCAGCACACCAGCGCCCGATGCAGCGAAGCGCCGACCGTGTGGCTGGACTGCCAGGCATGTGGCAGGTTGGGGCCGACCAGCACGAGATCCCCGTCCTCGTAGCACTCGACGTGGTCGCCGACGAAACGCATGCCGGCGCTGCCCAGGGTCAGGGTCAGCTCGAACTCGGGGTGGTGGTGCCAGTTGAAGGGAAAATCCGGCAGCTGGCGGTCGAACAGCAGCCAGGAGCGGTCCGCGGGCATCACGACGGTTTCCAGCCAGGGACGCATCCAGGCACCCTCCACGCGCATCGCCGGACAAGCAAGATGCGGTGATCGTACAAGAACATGCCGCGCGAATGACAGCCGGAACGGCTCCCGCAGGCCATGATCATGCCCCTCAGGACCCGCACCTCCGCCAGCACCGCACCATGCCCTCGGACAGGATCTCGCCAGACGTCGTCATCATCGGTTCCGGGGTCGGCGGCAGCGCGGTGGCGCTGCAACTGGCCCGCGGCGGACGTCGGGTGCTCATGCTCGAACGCGGCCCGCGCCTGCCGGTGGAGCCCCAGAACTCGGACGCCGAGGCGGTGTTCGTGCAGCGCCGCTACCACTCCCGGGAAGACTGGCAGACGGCCGAGGGGCAGCGCTTCCAGCCCGGTCAGTTCTATTTTGTCGGCGGGCATACCAAGTTCTACGGCACGGCGATGTTCCGTCTGCGCGAGCGCGACTTCGCCGCCACCGAGCACGCCGACGGCCTGTCCCCGGCCTGGCCTTTCGGCTATGCCGAGCTGGAGCCCTGGTACGGCCTGGCCGAACAGCTGTTCGGGGTGCACGGTCGCGCCGGAGACGACCCGACCGAACCCTGGCGATCCGGCCCCTACCCGCACCCGCCGATTCCCCACGAACCGGTCATCGCAAGCCTGGCCGAGCGCATGGCCGGCCTGGGGCTGCACCCCTTCCACCTGCCTTCGGCCGTGGACCTGCATGCGGGCGGCAGCTGCGTGCGCTGCGGCAGCTGCGACGCCTTCGCCTGCCGCCACGGCGCCAAGGGCGATGCCGAGACCCGCCTGCTGGGGCCGGCACTGCGCCACCCCGGGGTGGTGATCTGGCCCGAGACCCGGGCACTGCGCCTGCTGACCGATGAGCGCGGGCGCGACATCGTGGGCGTCGAGGTGCGGCGCCAGGGCGAGACCTTCACCATCCGGGCGCCGCAGTTCGTGCTGAGCGCCGGGGCGATCCACTCGGCCCTGCTGCTGCAGCGCTCGGCCAACAGCCACCACCCACGCGGGCTGGCCAACCGCTCGGGCTGTGTCGGCAGGCATTACATGAACCACCACATGACGGGCTTGATGGCCCTGTTTCCAGGCCAGGTCAACGACACCCGATTCACCAAGACGCTGAGCCTCAACGACCACTATTTCGGTACCGCCGACGACCCCACGCCACTGGGCAACCTGCAGATGCTGGGCAACATCCGGGAGCCCATGGTGCGCTCCGCCAAGCCCTGGATGCCGCGCCCCGTCGGACGCTGGCTGGGTGCCCACAGCGTGGACATGCTGGTGATGTCCGAGGACCTGCCGCATTCCGACAGCACGGTACGCCCTCTGCCCGATGACCGCGTCGAGCTGGCCTGGCGACCCACCAACCTGGCCGCCCACCGGCGTTTCGTGGCGCGTACCCGCGACCTCTGGCGCAGCCTCGGCGCCAAGGCGGTGCTGGTCCACTCCTTCGGCGTCGAGAGCCCTTCGCACCAGTGCGGCACGGTGCGCATGGGCCTGGACCCCGCGAGTTCCGCGCTCGATCCCTGGTGCCGCGCCCACGACCACCCGAACCTGCACGTGGTGGACGCCAGTTTCTTCCCCTCCTCGGCCGCGCTGAACCCCGCGTTGACCGTGGCGGCGCAGGCGCTTCGTGTCGGCGACCGCCTGGCACGCGCCTGGGCCTGAGCCGAATCGCCCCAACCCCGACCCACGAAGCCCCATGCCCCACGATTTCCTGCAGCCCCTGACCGGCTCCTTCGCCATGCCCGCGGCCGAGAACCCCACGGTGGTGATGGTCGAGGCGGCCTACCGGCAGCTCGGGCTGAACTGGCGTTACCTCAACTGCGAGGTCCGCCCCGAGCACCTGGGCGAGGCCGTGCGCGGCGCGCGGGCCATGGGCTGGCGCGGCTTCAATTGCTCGATTCCGCACAAGGTCGCGGTGATCGAACACCTCGACGAGCTAGGCGAGTCGGCCCGGATCATCGGCGCGGTCAACACCATCGTGCGGCGTGGCGACCGGCTGATCGGCGAAAACACCGACGGACAGGGTTTCGTGCAGGCGCTGCGCGCGGTGTGCGAGCCGGCCGGCCAGGACGCGGTCGTGTTCGGCGCCGGGGGCGCGGCCCGGGCGGTCGCGGTCGAACTGGCCCTGGCCGGCGTGCCCCGCATCGATGTCGTCAACCGCGGCCGCGAACGCGGCGAGGCGCTGGTGGCGCTGTTGAATGCCCGCACACCGGCCCGGGCCCGTTTCCTGCCCTGGAGCGCAAACTTCCGCATCCACCCGGAGACCGGGCTGGTGGTGCACGCGAGCTCGGTGGGGCTCTACCCGGACGTCGAGGCCATGCCCGACATCGACCCCGATTCCCTGCAGCCACACATGGTGGTGGCCGACGGCATCCACAACCCGCCGCTGACCCGCCTGCTGCGCGCCGCCACGGCGCGCGGCTGCAGGACCGCCGACGGCCTGGGCATGCTGGTCAACCAGGGCGTGATCGGCATCCGCCACTGGACCGGGCTGGACGCCGATCCGACGGTGATGCGCCAGGCATTGCTGGAGCTGGGTCTCTGACGTTCACTCGAGGGTTTGCGCGGCCAGCGAATCATGGCCGTTGCTGAGGTCGGTCTGCCACAAGGCGGGCCAGGATGTCAGAAACTGGTGTATCATTTCTCTGTCCGAGAGGTGCCCCGTGAATACGCTGCCCGAAACCATCCTGCAACAAGCCCATTCGCTTCCTGAGGGGGGCGTGCTGTCGCCCAAGGAGTTTCTGCACCTGGGAAGCCGGTCGGCGGTGGATCAGGCGTTCTCCCGACTGGCACAGGCCGGCAAGCTGCTCCGCGTGGCGCGGGGCGTCTACTCTGCCCCGGTTTCCAGCCGCTTCGGCTCGCGCGCTCCCGCACCCGAGAAGGTCGTCCAGGCACTGGCCGAGCAAAGCGGCGAAATCGTCGTGCCGCACGGTGCCAGCGCGGCCAATGCCTTGGGCCTGACGCAGCAAGTACCCATCCGCGAGGTCTATCTGACATCCGGCCGCACCCGCAAGCTCAAGCTCGGCCGTTCGGAAGTGCTGGTAAAGCACGCGCCGCGCTGGATGCTGGCGCTGGGCGCGCGACCCGCCGGCGAGGCCGTGCGCGCGCTGGCTTGGATCGGCCCGACGCACGCCGGCCCCTCGCTCGCATCGCTGCGCCGCACCCTTCCCCGCTCCGAGTGGCAGGCGCTGGCCTCAGTACGCGCGACGCTGCCCGGCTGGATGGCACGAGCCATCGGCGAGGAAGCCGCGCGTGGCTGAGTATTTCTTCGACCTGAGCCAAGAAGACCAACGCGAGGCGCTGGAATACGGGCGGGCGGAAACCGGCCGCCCCGCCCACCTGCTCGAAAAGGACGTGTGCACCAACGGAAAACCCGCCCTGTTCGGGCGGGTTCAAGTGCGGAATGACGCCGGGCAACGGCGCTCATCCAACCAAGGCTTGCAGTTCCTTGGACGCCGAGCGCGGCAAGCGCTGGCTTTCCTTCGCTACGTTGACCTGCAAGGCCACCCGCGCCACGTCCAGCACATCCTTGGCCAGCGCATAGCTGCCCTTGGCCTGCAACCAGGCCAGCACGTCCGCCAAGTGCCAGATCGACGCACTGCCCTCATGCACCGGCGCCGGAAAGCTGCCCGGATGGGCCAGCATCAGCTTGCGCATGTTCTGCCGCGACACGCCCACGATCTCGGCCACGTCGGTCAGGCCGACCAAATCCGGTGCCACCTCGATCAGCTTGGCCGACGGCGCCGCGCGGCGAACGTCCGCCAATGCGCTGCGCACGGCGGCACCGGCGTCGGCCGCTTCGCGGGTGAACTCCAGCGCCAGGCGCCCCGGCTGCCCGATGCCGACCAAGGCATCGTCGCAGCCGGCTTCGCCCAGGCGCTCGACCAACGCATCCGCATCGCGGTCGTCGTCGGCGAGCTGGTACTTCAGGGTGAACGTGTATTCCATCGCGCTACTCCTTGGCATCGCCGTCGGCCTCGCGCTGCTTGCGGTGCGTGGTGCAGTTGTCCACGACGCGCCGCAGGGCGCGTGCGTGGTTGCCGGGGTTCTTCGGTGTGCTCCATACGCTAGTGATGCAGAACTCCCCGCAGCGGCATTCCTCGTCGTTGTACGGGCAATAAATCCGCCCCCAGGCGTGGCTGCCGCCGAGTTCGATGCGCCAGCCTTGCCCTTCGGCATACCTGAGAGCTTCCTCGACCTCTTTCTTCGGATGAGGGGAACGAGCCATCAGCGGTCTCCAGTATGAGGATGATCTGCAAGGTTGTCAAGTGACAACCTTGCCGCTGTTTTAGGACACCGCGCTCAATGCCTGGTGGCGTGCAGCGTCACGAAGATGTCGAGCGCCTGGCGCGACAGATAGACCACGTGCGGGTTGCGCCCCTTCATCCGCTGCTTCGGGATCGTCCAGGTCTTGCTCTCGAAATCAACCTCATCCCAGGTGGCCTGGATCAGTTCGCTCTTGCCATCATCGCCATTGAGATGCCCCCAGGGCCGTAGCGCCCGAGGGTCAGCGTCTCACGGCGTCCGTTGAGGCGGTAGTCGTAGCGGAAGGTGACAGTACCGCTGGGCGATACCGTCACGTACATCCCGTCCCGGTCAGAAGCCTTATAAATCTTGGACTTAGGCTTCAGATTTCGTAGTGCGGCGTCAATAAGCATCGAGGTTTCCTCCGGCTTGTGACGGCTTTGCCGTCAGGCTTTACCGTCAAGGACCTGGAGACCCGCTGATGCCCGGAAAGCCGCATAAAACAAGCATTCCCGAGAAGGCTTTTACCGTCAAAGACGGTAAAAGCCTGAATAGTGAACGAGAGCGTCTTAATCCGGCCTCGATTTTTACCGTCAGCTCTACCGCCAACTTTTTCTGCGGGCCGGCGCTAGCCACCGATAGCTTCCGCGACGTATTTCTTTCTCGATCAACACGTTACAGCGATTTTTCGATAGCTGGCGATCGTCCTCGAAGGACGTAAATTCACTCCCACTCGATGGTCGCCGGGGGCTTGGAGGAGATGTCGTAGGTCACGCGGTTGATGCCCCGCACCTCGTTGATGATGCGGCTGGAGGCGCGCTTGAGCAGCGCGTAGGGAAGCTCGGCCCAGTCGGCCGTCATGAAGTCGCTGGTGTTGACCGCGCGCAGCGCCACCACGTAGTCGTAGGTGCGCCCGTCGCCCATCACCCCCACGCTCTTGACCGGCAGGAACACCGCGAAGGCCTGCGAGGTCAGCTCGTACCAGGTCCTGCCGCTGGCGGCGTCGCGCGTGCCGCGCAGTTCCTCGATGAAAATCGCGTCCGCCCTTCGCAGCAGCTCGGCATACTCGCGCTTGACCTCGCCCAGGATGCGCACCCCCAGGCCCGGCCCCGGGAAGGGGTGGCGGTCGACCATCTCGGCCGGCAGGCCCAGGGCCTTGCCCAGCTCGCGCACCTCGTCCTTGAACAGTTCGCGCAGGGGCTCCAGCAGCTTCAGGCCCAGGGTCTCGGGGAGCCCGCCCACGTTGTGATGGCTCTTGATGGTGCTGGCCTTCTTGGTCTTGGCGCCGCCGGACTCGATCACGTCGGGGTAGATGGTGCCCTGCGCGAGCCAGCGCGCGCGCTCGAGCTTGCGCGCCTCGCGCTGGAACACCTCGACGAATTCGCGCCCGATGATGCGGCGCTTGTGCTCCGGATCCGACACCCCCGCCAGCGCCCGCAGGAACTGCTCGCTGGCGTCCACATGCACCACCCTGGCGTGCAGGCGCCCGGCGAACATGTCCATGACCATGCGGCCCTCGTCCTGGCGCAGCAGCCCGTGGTCGACGAACACGCAGGTGAGCTGGTCGCCGATGGCGCGGTGGATCAGCGCCGCGGCCACGCTCGAATCCACGCCGCCGGACAGGCCCAGGATCACCTGCTCGTCGCCCACCTGCTCGCGGATGCGCTGCGTGGCCTCGGCGATGTAGTCGCCCATGATCCAGTCGCCCGAGCAGCCGCAGATGTCGCGCACGAAGCGCCGCAGCAGGGGCGTGCCCTGCAGGGTGTGGGTGACCTCGGGGTGGAACTGCACCGCGTAGTAGCCCCGCGTCTCGTCGGCCATGCCGGCGATGGGGCAGCTGGGCGTGCTGGCCAGCAGCTTGAAGCCCGGAGGCAGCTCGGTGACCTTGTCGCCGTGGCTCATCCAGACCTTGAGCATGCCGTGGCCCTCCGGGGTGCGGAAGTCCTCGATGCCCTCGAGCAGGCGGGTGTGGCCGCGCGCGCGCACCTCGGCGTAGCCGAACTCGCGGTGCTCGCTCCATTCCACCTTGCCGCCCAGCTGCGCGGCCATGGTCTGCATGCCGTAGCAGATGCCCAGCACCGGCAGACCGCAGTCCCACACGGCCTGTGGCGCGCGCAGGTCATGCTCCTCGTAGGTGCTGGCGTGGCTGCCCGACAGGATGATGCCCTTGAGCCCCTGGGCCACCATGTCGCGGATGAACTGGTCGCCGACGTCGTTGGGGTGGATCTCGCAGTACACCTGCGCCTCGCGCACGCGCCGCGCGATGAGCTGCGTGACCTGGGATCCGAAGTCCAGGATCAGGATCTTCTCGTGCATGGTCGCGTTCAGTCCACGTGGTAGTTCGGTGCTTCCTTGGTGATCTGCACGTCGTGCACATGGCTTTCGCGCATGCCGGCCGCGGTGATCTCCACGAACTGGGCGCGCGCCCGCATCTGCTCGATGCTGGCGCAGCCGCAGTAACCCAGCGAGGAGCGCAGGCCCCCCACCAGCTGGTACAGGATGGCGCCCAGCGCCCCCTTGTAGGGCACGCGGCCCTCGATGCCTTCGGGCACGAACTTCTCGGCGCCGGCCGAGGCCGGGGCCTCCACGCCGTCCTGGAAGTAGCGGTCGGCCGAGCCGGCGTTCATGGCCCCGATCGAGCCCATGCCGCGGTAGGTCTTGTAGGAGCGGCCCTGGTACAGGATGACCTCGCCGGGCGCCTCCTCGGTGCCGGCGAACATGCTGCCCATCATCACGCTGTGAGCCCCCGCGGCCACCGCCTTGGAGACGTCGCCCGAGTAGCGGATGCCCCCGTCGCCGATCAGGGGCACGCCGGTGCCCTCCAGCGCCTGCGCCACGTTGGCGATGGCGGTGATCTGCGGCACCCCCACGCCCGCGACGATGCGCGTGGTGCAGATGGAGCCGGGGCCGATGCCCACCTTGACCCCGTCGGCCCCGGCGTCGGCCAGCGCGCGCGCGGCCTCCGCGGTGGCGATGTTGCCGCCGATCACGTCCACGTCGGGGTAATGGGTCTTGACCCAGCGAACGCGGTCGATCACGCCCTGGCTGTGGCCGTGCGCGGTGTCCACCACGATGACGTCCACGCCCGCCCGCACCAGCGCCTCCACGCGCTCGTCGGTGCCCTCGCCCACGCCGACGGCCGCGCCCACGCGCAGCTTGCCCTGCGGGTCGCGCGCGGCGTTGGGGCGCTCGGTGGCCTTGAGAATGTCCTTCACGGTCATCAGGCCGCGCAGCTCGAACTGGTCGTTGATCACCAGCACGCGCTCCAGGCGGTGCTTGTGCATCAGCGCCTTGGCCTCGTCGGGCGTGGCCCCCTCGCGCACCGTGATCAGGCGTTCGCGCGGGGTCATGATGTCGCGCACCGGCACGTCCAGGCGGCTCTCGAAGCGCAGGTCGCGGTTGGTGACGATGCCCACCACCTTGCCGTTCTCGATCACCGGAAAGCCGGAGATGCCATGCTGGCGCGACAGGGCCACCACGTCGCTGACCTTCACCCCGGGGGCGATGGTGATGGGGTCCTTGAGCACCCCGGATTCGAAGCGCTTGACCCGCGCCACCTCGGTGGCCTGGGCCTTGGGCGACAGGTTCTTGTGGATGATGCCGATGCCGCCTTCCTGGGCCATGGCGATGGCCAGCCTGGACTCGGTCACGGTGTCCATCGCCGCGGACACCAGCGGGATGTTGAGCCGGATCCGTCGGCTCAGTTGGGTGGCAAGGCTGGTGTCTTTGGGCAGGACTTGGGAGTAAGCCGGAACCAAAAGAACGTCGTCGAACGTCAACGCTTTTCCGAGAAGGCGCATAAATCCTCCAGGCGCAAAAGGCGATGATAAAAGACAACGCGTCCGGGCCGCCGGCGCGGGCTTGGCGCCATGCCGTAAAGTGGAGGGCATTTTCCGCCGGCACGTCGCCTCGTCCACCGGAGTCGCAGCCCATGCGCATCGCCTTTCGCCGCCCTTCGATCCCCCTCGCGCCAGCCCTGTCCACCCTGCTGGGCGCCGCTGCCCTGCTCGGTCTGACGCCGGCCGCGCAGGCGCAATGGAAGTGGCTGTCGCACTCGGGCGTGGTGCAGTACAGCGATCAGCCGCCGCCGCCCGACACGCCAAGCCGCGACATCCTGGCGCGCCCCACGCCGAACAGCGTGCAGCAGCCCCTGCCCCCCGCCAGCGGCGCCAGCGCCGGCGCGGCCGCCGCGGTGCGCGCGGGGATGGCCAAGGCCAAGGCGCAGCAGGAGCAGCAGCGCAAGGCCCAGGAACAGGCGCACCAGTTGCAGGCCCAGGTACAGGCGCAGCAGCGCGCGCAGATGTGCCAGCAGGCGCGCCAGCAATTGCAGAACCTCGACAGCGGGCGCCGCATTCGCCAGGCCGGCGCCAACGGACAGCTGGACTACCTGGATTCGGCGCAGATCCAGGCCCAGCGCCAGCAGGCTCTGGCGGCCATGCAGGCCAGCTGCTACTGACCCGGCTGCCGCCACGCCGGCCGCTGCTGGCCCGGTTTGTGGCGGCCAGGCTGCGTGGCCCGGCGCCTACTGCTGCGGCTGCTGCCCGTCCTGCCGCGGGTCCTGCAGGGCTTCGAGCAGCAGGCGCACCCGCACCTTCACCGCGTTCAGCCCGTCGAACTCGCCCCCCTCGCAGGGGCCGGTGCGCGGCACCACCTGCACCCGCACCCCTGCCTGCGCGGCCTGGTCCAGCGCGGCCTGGAGCTGCTCGTGCACGGTGCCGCTGCCGGTGCCCAGCACCACCAGTGCCCGCAGCCGAGGGCGCAGCGTGCCGGCGGCCGAGGCCGCCAGCAGCGCGCGCACCATCTCGCCATCGGCTCCGGCATGGCTGCACACCAGTTCCACCCGCGGCCAGCGCGCATCCTGCGCGGACAGGGGGCTCGAGGCGAACGCACAGGGCGCGTGCCGGGGCTGCTCGCGGGTGAAGCGCAGGCCGCCGGCTCCGATGAATCCCAGCGGGCCGCGCTCGCCCGAACCGAAGGCGTCGATGCGTGCCGGGTGCTGCTTGCTCACATCGAGCGCTGCGTGCACGCGCCCGTGCGCCACGCACAGCACCCCGCGCCCGGCCGCGGCCGGGTCCGCGGCCACGCGCACGGCGTCGAACAGATTGCGCGGGCCGTCGGCCGACAAGGCGGCCGACGGCAGCATGGCGGCGGTCAGCACCACCGGGCTGCCGGGCTCGAGCAGGCAGTCCAGGGCGTAGGCGCTTTCCTCCAGGGTGTCGCTGCCGTGGGTGATCACGCAGCCGGCGCTGCCCGCGCGCTCGCGCCAGGCGCGCACCGCCCGCGCCAGCTCCAGCCACAGCCCGGGGCCGGCATCCTTGCTGTCGATGTTGCACAGTTGCGCGAATTCCAGCCGGGCATGCTGCTCCACCCCGGGAGCCGAGGCCAGCAGCCGGTCCACGCCCAGCACGCCGGCGGTGTAGCCGGCGCCGGTGGCCGTGTTCGCGACGGGAGCCACGCCGGCGATGGTGCCGCCGGTGCCCAGCACCAGCACATGGGGCCGCGGGCCTGCGCCGGCCTCGGGGGATTCGGATCGGGAGTCTTGCATTGTGTCTGGGTCTGGATAAAAATACAGGAACTTTTATACAGTACCGCCCGAGGAGCAGCCTGCATGCCCAACGCCGCGAAGCTTACCGCCCGCCAGGAGGAGATCCTCAGGCTCATCGCCCGCAGCATCGAGCGCAGTGGCTATCCCCCGACACGCGCGGAAATTGCCGCCGAGCTGGGCTTCCGCTCCGCCAATGCCGCCGAGGATCATTTGCACGCACTGGCCCGCAAGGGCATGCTGGAGCTGGCCTCGGGCACCTCGCGGGGCATCCGGCTCACGCCCCAGGCGGCCAGCGCGCTGCGCCCCGGCGCGGGTGCGCTGGTGCGCGCGCTGCCCGGCATGGAGCAGCTGATGCTGCCTCTGATCGGCCGCGTGGCGGCGGGCAGCCCCATCCTCGCGCAGGAACATGTGGAAAGCACGGTAGGGGTCGACCCCAGCCTGTTCAGCGCCCGGCCCGACTACCTGCTGAAGGTGCGCGGCGCCAGCATGCAGGGCGTGGGCATCCTGGACGGCGACCTGCTCGCCGTGCGCCAGACCCAGGATGTGCGCAACGGCCAGATCGTCGTGGCCCGCCTGGGCGACGAGGTCACGGTCAAGCGCCTGCGCCGCGGCCCCGCGCGCATCGAGCTGCTGCCCGAGAACCCGGACTTCTCGCCCATCGTGGTCGAGCCCGGCCAGCCCTTCGACATCGAGGGCCTGGCCGTGGGACTGCTTCGAAACGGGGTCTGAGCGCCACGCGGGGCTGGCCCGCAGCGCCCCCCGGCCTGCCAGGGCGCACGGCGCGCTCGCGGCTGCGCGGCGGGCCCCTCAGCCTGCCGCGGCGGCCGCCCCGGGCCGGTGCAAGGCCTGCGCGCTCACCAGGATGCCGTCGGCGTCGGCGTACAACCACTCGCCGGGGCGTACCGGCACGCCCTGGATGCGCACCGGCTGGTCGCGCTCTCCGGTGCCCAGCTTGCGCGGCGGCACCGGAACGCAGGCCAGTGCTCGCACGCCGATGGCGCAGGCCTGCAATTCCTGCACGTCGCGCACGCAGCCGTCGATCACCACGCCGGCCCAGCCGTTGCGCACCGCCAGTTCCGAGAGCTTGCCGCCGAACAGCGCGCGGGCCATCGACGCACCGCCGTCCACCACCAGCACGCGCTGCATGCCGGCCTGCTCCAGGGTGGCGCGCAACAATGCGTTGTCCTCCAGGCAGCGCAAGGTGACGACCTCGCCGAAGAACACGCCCTGGCGGCCGTAGTGGCGGAACACCGGGGGCAGCACGCGCAGTTCCCCCCGCTCGATCGCCTCGCCATGCAGGTCGCAGAAGTCGCAGGTGTTGATCGCACAGGTGGCGGCGGAATTCGACAACGGCATGGAAAGAGTCTCCGGAAAGTTCTGAGCGCTGCCAGGGCCGGGCCTTGCCCGGCCCGCCCCCCCGAGGGGGTCGAGGAATCCTGGGACGGCCCGCGATTGCTTGAGAGCCCTGGTGTGCGGCATGCCCCTGATTGCACGGCCTCGCGACCCACAGCGTAATGCTCCAAGTCAAATCCCGTCGCAGGAACGGCCCGCGGGGCGGCGGCGAGGGCCGGCAGGGCACGCATCGCGCTATGCTCGCTGCTGCGCCGCATCGCGGCGCCCGCCGAAGCTCGCCGCATGTCGTTGAACTGGTTCGTCCCCTGGTATCCCTCCTGGCCCATGGCCGTCTTCCTGGCGCTGGGGGCCCTGCTCTACCTGCGCGGCAGCCTGCGGCGGCGCACCCCGGCCTGGCGCCAGGCGCTGTTCTGGGCCGGCTGGATCCTGATCTGGCAGGGGCTGCAGACCCAGTGGGACTACCTGGCCGAGCACGAATTCTTCGTGCACATGCTGCAGCAGACGGCCTTGCACGACCTCGGGCCCTTGCTGGTCATCGCCGCCTGGCCGGGGCCCACGTGGCGCTCCGGGCTGCCGGCACGCTGGCGCCAGCGCTGGCTGCTGCCCTTGCTGCGCCTGGCGCCGGTGCGCTGGGCCACCGCCCTGCTGCTCAACGCGGCGGTCGCGGTGGCGCTGTTTTCCGGGCTGGTGGTGTTCTGGCTGGTGCCCGCGGTGCATGTCGGGGTCATGCTCAACACCCATCTGTACCAGTTGATGAACTGGACCATGGTGTTCGACGGCCTGCTGTTCTGGTGGCTGGTGCTCGATCCGCGCCCTGCTCCGCCGGCGCACCTGCGCCCGGGCTGGCGCATTTTCCTGCCGGTCATCGGCATGCTGCCGCAGATGCTGCTGGGCGCGGTCCTGGCGCTCAACAGCACCGACTGGTATCCCATCTACTCGCTGTGCGGGCGCGCCGTGCAGGGGCTGAGCGCCATGAGCGACCAGCACCTGGGCGGCCTGATCCTGTGGATTCCCGCCTCGGCCATCAACGTGCTGGCCGCGATGGCGGCCCTGCGGCGCTGGATGCGCCTGTCCGAGCGCAGGCCCGCCGTGCCGCGGCCTGCGCCCTCGGCCGCGCCCGGGCACGCCGCCGGGGCACCGCGCCACGCCTGAGCATCGACGCGCGGCTGTCGCTGCGTTGTCGATCAGTTGTCGATCAGTTGACGCAGGTCATGGGTGATCTGCGCCGGCGGCGAGTTCTCCGAACCGATCAGGCGCCCGCGGCCGTGCTTGTCGAACACGTAGATCGCCGCGCTGTGGTTGACCACGTAGTTGCCCGATGCGTCCTTCTGGCCGTAGTTGAAGGCCACGTGGAAACGCTTGGCGGTGGCCTGGATCTGCGCCATGCTGCCGCTCAGGCCCACCGCCTCGGGGCTGAAGGCCCGGGTGTAGGCCTTGAGGATGGGCAGGGTGTCGCGCGCCGGATCGACCGAGACGAACAGGATGCGCACGTCTGCGGCCCTGGGGCCCAGGGCCTGCACCGCGTCGGCCAGGTGGGACATGGTCAGCGGGCACACGTCGGGGCAATGGGTGTAGCCGAAGTACAGGATCACCACCTTGCCGGCGTAATCGGCCGCCGTCACCGGCTTGCCTTCGTCGTTCACCAGCTGGAACTTCAGGTCGGGCAGCACGCTGCCGACGTCGTCCAGGTCCCAATGCAGTTTCTTGCCGCAGGCGCCGAGCAACAGCAGCGTCGCGAGGCCTGCCAGCGCGGCGCGCAGCAGGCGGCCTTTCCAGGATGTCATCGTCGGGTCGGGGTTCGAGTCGCGCCGCCCGCGCATCGGGCTGGCGAAAACCCCATGCTAGCGCCTGGCAGCGAGCCAGCGTCGCCAGCATGGGGTCCCGCGCCACCGGCGCATGGAACGGCGTCAATGCACGGTGCGCTCGAAGGCCAGCTTGCCGTCGACCACATCCACCGGCACCACCGACTTGGGTCCGAAGCGCCCCTCCAGCAGCAGGCGTGACAGCGGGTTCTCCAGTTCGCTCTGGATCGCGCGCTTGAGCGGACGCGCGCCGAACACCGGATCGAAGCCGGCCTTGGCCAGCAAGGCCAGGGCCGCCGGCGAGACCTCCAGGCGGATGTCCATCTGCGCCAGCCGACGCTCCAGCGAGCTCAGCTGGATGCGGGCGATGCCCTCGATCTGCGAGGAGTCGAGGGCGTGGAACACCACCACCTCGTCGATGCGATTGAGGAATTCCGGCCGGAAATGCTGCTTGACCTCCGCCCACACCGCGTCGCGAATGGCCTCCTGGGGCTCGCCGGCCATGCTCATGATGTGCTGCGAGCCCAGGTTGGAGGTCATCACGATCACCGTGTTCTTGAAGTCCACGGTGCGGCCCTGGCCGTCGGTCAGGCGCCCGTCGTCGAGCACCTGGAGCAACACGTTGAACACATCCGGATGGGCCTTCTCCACCTCGTCGAGCAGGATCACGCTGTAGGGCTTGCGCCGCACCGCCTCGGTCAGGTAGCCGCCCTCCTCGTAGCCCACGTAGCCCGGAGGCGCGCCGATGAGGCGGGCGACCGAGTGCTTTTCCATGAACTCGCTCATGTCGATGCGAATCAGGTGGTCCTGGCTGTCGAACAGGAATTCGGCCAGCGCCTTGCACAACTCGGTCTTGCCCACGCCGGTGGGCCCCAGGAACAGGAAGGAGCCATAGGGGCGGTTGGGGTCGGACAGCCCGGCTCGCGAGCGCCGGATGGCGTCGGAGACGGCGCGGATGGCCTGGTCCTGCCCCACCACGCGCTGGTGCAGGCGTTGCTCCATCTGCAGCAGCTTGTCGCGTTCGCCCTGCAGCAGCTTGGACAGGGGAATGCCGGTCATGCGGCTGACCACCTCGGCGATCTCCTCCGCGCCCACCTGGGTGCGCAGCAGGCGCGGCGCGGCCTTGCCGCCCTCGCCGGCCGGGGCGGCCTCCTGGGCCTGGGCCTCGCGCAGCTGGCGCTCCAGCTCGGGCAGGCGCCCGTACTGCAGCTCGGCGACCTTGTTGAAGTCCCCCTTGCGCGTGAGCTCCTCGATCTGGAAGCGCAACTGGTCGATCTGCTCCTTGACCTGGGCGGATCCCTGCACCGCGGCCTTCTCGGCCTTCCAGATCTCCTCCAGGTCGGCGTATTCCTTCTGCAGGCGGCCGATCTCCTGCTCGATCAGGCCCAGGCGCTTCTGCGAGGCCTCGTCCTTCTCCTTGACCACCGCCTCGCGCTCGATCTTGAGCTGCACCAGGCGGCGGTCGAGCCGGTCCATGACCTCGGGCTTGGAGTCGATTTCCATCTTGATGCGCGAGGCGGCCTCGTCGATCAGGTCGATGGCCTTGTCGGGCAGGAAACGGTCGGTGATGTAACGATGCGAAAGCTCCGCCGCGGCGACGATCGCCGGGTCGGTGATCTCCACGCCGTGGTGCACCTCGTACTTTTCCTGCAGACCGCGCAGGATGGCGATGGTCGCCTCCACCGAGGGTTCGTCCACCAGCACCTTCTGGAAGCGCCGCTCCAGCGCGGCATCCTTCTCGATGTACTTGCGGTATTCGTCCAGCGTGGTCGCGCCGATGCAGTGCAGCTCGCCGCGCGCCAGCGCGGGCTTGAGCATGTTGCCGGCGTCGATGGCGCCCTCGGCCTTGCCGGCGCCCACCATGGTGTGGATCTCGTCGATGAACAGGATCACCCGGCCCTCTTCCTGGCCGACTTCCTTGAGCACCGCCTTGAGCCGCTCCTCGAACTCGCCGCGGTACTTGGCCCCGGCCAGCAAGCCGGCCATGTCCAGCACCAGCACGCGCTTGTTCCTGAGGCTGTCGGGCACCTCGCCGGCGACGATGCGCTGCGCCAGGCCCTCGACGATGGCGGTCTTGCCCACGCCCGGCTCGCCGATGAGCACCGGGTTGTTCTTGGTGCGCCGCTGCAGCACCTGGATGGTGCGGCGGATCTCGTCGTCGCGCCCGATGACGGGGTCGAGCTTGCCCTGGCGGGCGCGCTCGGTCAGGTCCAGGGTGTATTTCTTGAGGGCCTCGCGCTGCTGCTCGGCGTCCTGGCTGCTCACGTTCTGGCCGCCACGCACGGCGTCGATGGCGGTCTCCAGGCTCTTGCGCTGCAGGCCCGCCTCGCGCGCCAGGCGTCCGGCGTCGCCCTTGTCGTCGGCCAGCGCGAGCAGGAAGGTCTCGCTGGGGATGAACTGGTCGCCGCGCTTGCTCGACTCCTTGTCGGCGACGTTCAGCAGGTTGCCCAGCTCGCGACTGGTCTGGATGTTTCCGCCATGGCCCTGCACCTGGGGCAACCGGCCCAGGGCCTGCTGCACGGCCGCCTGCAACCCGGAGACATTCACCCCCGCGCGCGCCAGCAGGGCCTTCGGCCCGTCCTGCTGCAGCATGGCGGCCAGCAGGTGCACGGGCTCGATGTAGGGGTTGTCCGCCCCGGCGGCGAGAGACTGGGCATCGCCGAGGGCTTCCTGGAACTGGGTGGTCAACTTGTCGAAGCGCATGGATTTCTCCGTGGGTACCCCGCACAGATGCGGAGCCCCGACGGATTTTCAAGTCCCGGCGCCGTGCGGGCTGTTGATCTGGATGCACGACGCGCGGCGCCGGAAGTGGCATCATGGAGCCATTCCAATCGTGCGAAAGGACCTGTTCCTGCGCAGTGTTTGAGCGTGGGACTAAGCTGTCCAGCACCCAGCAACCACCACCGGGAGAATGCACCATGGCCAAGATCGCAAGCAAGGCAGCCGCCGCAGCCGAAGGTATCCAGGCGACCGACAGGCTGGTGGCCGACCTGCGCGAGGTCGCCTCCGACGCCGAGGAACTGCTCAGCCTGACCGCCGGCCAGGCGGGCGAACGCCTGGCCGACGTGCGCGCGCGCCTGGGTGAACGCCTGTCGACCCTGAAGGACCAGCTGTTCGACCTCGAGGCCGAGATGGTCGAGCGCGGCAAGCAGGTGGCCCGCGCCACCGACGACTACGTGCACGACAACCCCTGGAAGTCCATCGGTGCCACCGCCGGCGTGGCCTTCCTGCTCGGCCTGCTCATCGGCCGGCGTTGAGCGGCAGGCGCAGGTGAAAACCCTGTTTGGCGGCAGCGCCGGGCTGCGCGGGCGCCTGGACCTTCTGCTGCAGACCGCGCAGACCCGCCTGGAGCTGCTGGGCCTGGAGCTGCAGGAGGAAAAGCTGCGCCTGGCCCGCCTGCTGCTCGGCACCGTGCTGGCTGCCGTGCTGCTGGGCTTCGCCGTGGTGTTCGCGCTGATCTGGCTCACCGTGGCGCTGTGGGACACCCACCGGCAGCTCGGGCTGGGCCTGGCCACCCTCATCACCCTCGCGCTGGGCCTGGGCGCGGCCGGCGTGGCCGCAAGGGCCTGGGCGGCCGGCAGCAACCTGTTCGCCGCCAGCCTGGCCGAGCTCGAACGCGACCGCGCCGCGCTGGAGCAGCGCCGTGCCCCCTGAGCAGGTACAGCTCCTGCTGCGCAAGCAGCGCCTGCAGCTGCGCATCGCGCAGCAGCGCGCGGCCTGCATCGGCCTGATCGAGGAAGTGGAGGGCCTGCTGTCCACGGGGCAGCGCCTGCGCGGCCTGGGCGCGCGGCTCGCCGAGCTGCTGCGCGGGCATTCGTCGGCGCTGGGGGCCGCGCTGGGAGCGCTGTTCCTGCTGTGGCGCCCGCGCGGCGCGCTGCGCTGGCTGCGCAGGGGCTGGATGCTGTGGCTGGGCCTGCGCCGCGGGCGCGGGCGCCTGCAGACCTGGGCGCGCCTGCTGGGCCGACTCGCGGGAATCTGATCGGGCGGCGGGCCTCGCCGAGGTCTGCCGTGGCTCAGGAAAGCTTGCTGTTGCCCGACTCGATACCCCATCGAGCCAGCGCGGCATCATCCGATTCGCGCGCATCCACCCACTGCGCGCCTTGCGAGGTCGATTCCTTTTTCCAGAGGGGAGCCTGGGTTTTCAGATAATCCATGAGAAAGGCGCAGGCCTCGAATGCGTCGTGGCGGTGGCTGCTGGCCACCGCCACCAGCACGATCGGGTCCCCAGGCTGGAGCAGACCCACTCGGTGCACCACCACGGCGCCCTGCAGGGGCCAGCGCGCGCGCGCCTGCTCGACCATGCGCTCGATGCTTGCGCGGGTCATCTCCGGGTAATGCTCCAGCTCCAGGGATTGCACGGGACATTCCCCGGGCTGCGCGACGTGGTCGCGGCAGATTCCCTCGAACAGGACCAGCGCCCCGATATCGCGCCGCCCGGCACGCAGGCGGCGCGATTCCTCGGCCCCGTCAAAGGCCTCGGTCTGGATGCGGACTTCGAACATGGTGCACGGGCCTGAAAGGAGTGGGGCCTGAAGCCGGCGCCGAAAGCAGGGGGGCGGCTCAGCCGCCCGTCACCGGCGGAAAGAAGGCCAGCTCGCGCCCGGGCACCAGGCTGGCCTCGGCGGGGGCCATCACATGGTCGCAGGCCATGCGCAGGCTGCGCTGCGGGCCCAGGGCTTCGGCATGTCGCTCGCTGCGCTGTGCCAGCCAGGCGCGAGCCTCTCCCAGCGTGCGCAGGGTGTCGGGCAGGTCCAGGGTTTCGCTGGAGGTGCCCAGGGCTTCGCGCACGCTGGCGAAATAACGAATGGTGGTCTGCATTGCCGCGCGGGTCCGGATTCAGGACAACAAGCTGGAAAACGGCAGGAATCGTACCTTGTCGCCGGCGACGAAGCTCTGCCCGGCGGGGTTGTCCACCAGGCCGTCGCCCCATACCGTGGAGCTGAGCACGGCCGAGTTCTGTTCCGGATACAGCTCCACCCTGCCCTGCTCGTCCAGGCGCGCGCGCAGGAATTCGCGTCGCCGGTCGGCGCGCGGCCAGTCGCTGGCGCTGGGCAGCACCAGCGCCACCGGCTGCAAGCGCGAGGCGCCCTGCAGAGCCAGCACGAAAGGCCGCACGAACAGCACGAAGGTGACGAAACTCGACACCGGATTTCCCGGCAGGCCGATGAAGTGCGCCGTGCCGCCTGCCTCGCGATGCAGGGCGCCGAAGGCCAGGGGCTTGCCGGGTTTCATCGCGATGCGCCAGTGCGCAAGACGCCCCTGCGACTCCACCGCCGGGCGCACGTGATCCTCGCCACCCACCGACATGCCGCCGGAACTGAGCACCAGGTCGTGCCCGCAAGCGGCGCCGCGCAGGGCCTCGCGCGTGGCCTGCAGGGTATCGGCCACCTGGCCGAGGTCGCTGACCTCGCACCCCAGCGCCTCGAGCATGGCCCGCAACATGCTGCGGTTGCTGTTGTACACGCCGCCAGGGCGCAGCGCCTGCCCGGGCTGCGCAAGTTCGTCGCCGGTGCACAGCAAGGCCACGCGCGGGCGCGCCGCCACCGACAGGCTGGCCACTCCCACCGAGGCGGCCTGCCCCAGGTCCTGTGGGCGCAGGCGCTGTCCGTGGCGCAACACCACGCTGCCGGCGCGTACGTCGAAGCCGCGGGGCCGTATCCACTCCCCGGCCCGCGGCAGGTGATCCACCAGGACCTCGGTGCCTTCGACGCGGCATTGCTCCTGCATGACCACCGCGTCGGCCCCCGGGGGAATCGGCGCGCCGGTGAAAATGCGTGCGGCCTCGCCCGGCTGCAAGGGCCTGCCGAGCTGCCCCGCCGCGATGCGCTGGGCCACGCGCAGGCGTCCGCCAGGCGCGCCCAGGTCGGCGCTGCGCAAGGCGTAGCCGTCCATCTGGCTGTTGTCCAGGCCCGGCACGTCGATGGCGCTGCACACGTCCTGCGCCAGCACGCGCCCCAGCGCCTGCTCCAGGGGCACCACCTGCGCCGGCCCCACGGGTCGGGCCTGCGCCAGCAACAGGCTCAGCGCGGAATCGACATCCAGAACCTCGGAAACTGCATCAGACATCTGTGAAGCCAGCCCTTCCTGCCAACGAGCAGCCCCACGCCGCCCTCCGGGTCGATGATACGAGGGAGCGAGCGCCTCGATGCGCCGGCGCGCGCGCACCGGCGGCGCGCGGGAGGCTTCAGAAGTGCCATACGGCTCGCAGGGTGAAGGCATTGGCGCGATAGCTCTGCCCCGTGCTGCCTTCGTAGGCCAGGCCCACGCGTACATGCCTGCCCACGCGGGCATTCAATCCCAGGGTGCCCTGGTACACATTGCGATCCGGGGCGACGCCGTAGGTGGTGAAGGAGGAGCCCGGGATGCCGTTGAATTGCAGGCTCACGTGATCCACGGGCTCCTTGAGGGCATGCCGCACGCCGAGTCCGGCGCTGAAGGTCCAGTGCACTCCCCAGCGCTCCCATTTCCTGTCCAGGCGCAGCGCGGCGAGCGCGCTGCTGGCGTATTGGCATTGCGAAGGCACGTTCAGGCCCAGCTGGGCGTTGGTCTCGCTCACCGATTGCAGCGCCAGGTACTGCAGGTTCAGGCCCAGCAGCGGGGTGAGCGAGAGCTTGCGTCCGGGCAGGCGAAAGCTGCGGCCCACGCGAGTCTGCGAGCTCAGCACATAGGCCTCGCGCGATGCGCCGATGGTCTGCACCGGGCCCTGGGTGTAGCCCAGCACGGTACCCAGGCGCACGGGCCCCAGGTCGCGAAAGGCGAAGGCGCCGCCATGCCACAGAGTGGCACTCAGGCTGTCGCCGGCACCGCTGCGGATGGCGCCCAGGTGCGTGACCCCGGCCAGCGCCCCCATGTGCCAGGGGCCGCGCCGTCCCTGGTCCCCCAGCATGAAGCTCTGCACCCCCTCGCGGGTCGAGTCGGCATTGCCGTCTCCCAGCAGATGACTCGCGCGCGCGCCGCTGATCAGGAACAGGCTGTGCACCCCGCGGGGGTCCAGCTGTTGCGAAAGATTCATGCGGGAAAACACCTGCTGCCACGACCAGTTCACGTCATGGAGCAGCCAGCCCGGGCTTTGCGCGTACATCTGCCCGTCCATCTGGTCCAGGGCCCGCGCCAGTTGCGTGGGGGCCAGGTTGTTCAGGTTGGCGAGTCCGGTGTACAGGGCGCCGGTGGCGCCGCCGATGGCCCCGGTCAGCGCGCTCGCCGGACCCGCGGTGTTCGGCGTCCGGGCGTTGGCCGTGAAGTTGCCCTGGGGGTACAGGCTCAGCAACACCTGCGGATCGCTCAGATAGGTCAAGCGGTAGCCGTACAGGCTGCCCAGGCCCACGAGTTGCACCTTGCTGAAGGTGCCCGACAGGGTGGTCGTGGAAGGGGCCTGCACCAGGATGTACTGGTTTTTCTGGTAGTTGCCGGGCACCGCGACCAGTTGCAGGGTCCCGTTCAGGCTCAGGGTGCTGCCCTGCACCACCAGTTGCCCGTTGCTGCCCGGAGCCATGCTCAGACGGAGCACGCCGGAGGCGCCTTGCGCGTAGCTTCCCCCCACGTTCAGGACCGCGCCCGGACTGGCGCTGGAGCCGACGGCCACGGTGCCCTGGTTGTTGAGCGCGCCGGCGATGGAGGCCGAAGCGCTCTGCAGGGTGCCCGCCCCCTGCACCAGCACCTCGGAAGCCAGGTTCGCGCCCGCCTGCAGGCCCAGGGTGCCGCCCTGGATGGTCGTCGCACCCAGGTAGCTTTGCACGCCGGCGAGGATCTCCTGGCCGGCCAGCAGGCTCAGCCCGCCGGCGCCCGAAATGGTGCCGCTCATGGTGCCGGCGGCGTTGGCCAGGTTCAGCGTGTTGTTGCCGAGGCTCACCGCGCCGCTGCCGCCCAGGCTGGCCACGCTGACTGCGTAGCTGGCGCCGGAAATGTTCAGCGTGCCGAGGTCGCTCACCGCGGAATCGCTCAGCGAGCCGGCCCCGGTCAGGGCCAGGGTCGCGCCCGACTCGATGAGGGTGCTGCCACTGTAGGTGCTGGGCGCGCTCAACGTGGCGGTGCCGACTCGCACATCGACGTTGCCGCTGCCCTCGATGGGCAGCGCATAGGTGGAGGTGTCGCCGACAAAGGCCAGGGTGCCGTTGTCCACCAGCGGGGACGCAAGCGTGGCGGTACCGGCCAGCAAGATCTCGGCACCGCTGTCGATGGTGGTGGTCCCGAGGTAGGTCTGGGGACCGTAAAAGCCCTGGGCGCCTCCGGTGACGTGCACTCCGCCGTTGCCCGAGATCGCTCCCTCCAGGTAGCTCCCAGTGCCCTCGGTGATGGTCAAGGTCTGCGAGCCCAGCGTGACGTTTCCAGGGCCATCGACGCTGCCCACCGACGCACCGGCGCTGGTCTGGGAAATGTCCAGCGTGCCGCCGATCTCCAGCGTGGCCTTGCTCAGCGAGGCCGAGCCGACCATGGACAGCGTGACCCCGACGAAGGGGTCGATGACCCCGGTGAACCCACTCTGCCCGCTCAGCGACAGGGAGCTCCCACCCTCGATATACACGTTGCCGCTTCCGCTGATCGTGCCACCCAGGGCTCCGCTGGCGTTGTTGATGACCAGCGTTCCGGTGCCCAGCGCAAGATTGCCCGAACCGCTCACGTCGACCACGCTGACCGGGGCCGTGGCACCCGAGATGTCCAGGGTACCGTTGTCGGCGATGGGCGAACTCGCCAGGGTGGCGCTGCCCGTCAAGGCCAGGGTGGCGCCGCTGTCGATGGTGGTCGTTCCCGTAGAGGTGTTGCTCCCGGCGAGGGTCTGCGTGCCGCCCTGCACGGTCAGGCCGCCGCCGCTGCCTTCGATGCTGCCGGCGTAGCTGGTGCTGGCGTTGCTGATGTCCAGCAGGCCCGAACTGCCCAGATTGAGCACCCCGGCGGCAGATCCGCTCAGCGAAGCCACGGTCGACGCCGCGCTCGTGGCGCTCAGGTCCAGCGTGCCGTCGATCTCCGCCGTGCCCAGGGCCGACAGTGCACTCCCGCTGAGGGCCAGGCTGGTGCTCGTATCCACCAGCAGCCCGGCGCCCAGGCTCATGCCGTTGTCCACCGTCAATGCCCCGCCGCCCTGGACCTCCAGGGTGCTGGCACTCTGGCCCGCGCTCCAGCTCACCCCGGCGGCGAGTGTGACCGCATTGGTCTGGGTGTCGAGGACGCTGGTTCCCGTGCCCAGCGCGGTGAGCCCGGCCTGGAAGTTCGAGTTGACCAGGAATCGCAGCGCGGAATCCGACAGCGTGCCCGTGCCCTCGAGCTCCACCAGGGTGCCCGCCGGAACCGTGTAGAGGGAAGTGATATCCAGCGCGACCCCGGGAGCCACGACCAGGGGGCTGCTGCTCGCGGCCTGCGCCCAAGGGGCCGCGCACGCCAGCAGGGAGGCGGCCGCCAGCGCACGCGCGGTCCTGTTCAGGTCGGCGACGGCATGCCGTCGGGCTTTCGCGGGGCACGGCGAACGACCGCCGAGGGTCCCGGCGCCGAAGACGCCTTGGGGCGGCGCCAGAGTCGAGCTCTGCGTACCGTTCATGTGATGGCCCCTGTTTTTTTTGCAATGACTCGACAAACAGCCGGCACGAAAACATCGCTGTGCACGGCGAGTCATCGAATTATTAGTCAGACCTCCACATTCTGTTATGAACGAACGAACAAAGGACCATTCAGAAATCGTTCCAGAATCGCCACCGGAGCATTCGCCGAATCGCGAAACGAACGATTATTGGCCGGAAACGAACAACTGACGATTTTCCATCAACCAGTCGGCGATGGAACCCGGGCGCTGCAAATCCAGCAACACCCGGGGCCTGGAGTCTGGCGCGGCGCCGGTCTCGTCCGCTGCGCCTGCCTGGCGAGCACCAGGACGCCACGACGGCGGCGGCGCATCCGTGGCCAGTGCCAGCACCCTGGGGTCCTCGGGCAGGGCCAGGGGCTTGCCGGCATCGGCTCGCCAGACCTCGATCTTGGGAATCGGCGCATTCCGAAAACCCTCGACAAACACCCAATCCACCGCATCGAGTCGTCGCAGCAGATCCCCCAGCTCATATTCCCTGGGTTCCTGGGTTTCCCGCTGCAGGGCCAGCAGATGCGGAGAGGCGACCAGCACTTCATGGGCGCCGGCCTTGCGGTGGCGCCACGAATCCTTTCCCTGCCGGTCCAGCTCGAAGCCGTGGTGGGCATGCTTGATGACCGAGCAGCGCAGTCCGCGCGCCGCGAATTCCCGCAGCAGATATTCGATCAGCGTGGTTTTCCCGCTGCCCGAAAATCCCACGAATCCCGCGACGAACATGGCCTGCCCTTTTCCCGGAATCAGCAGTGCTCGGCGATATAGGTTTTCAAGGCATCCACGTCGGGTTTCATGACCACGAAGCGCTGGGGCAGGGATTCCAGGTCCCGCGCCGATTCGGGGCGCTGCGGGTCGCGCCCGATGGCCTCGCGGATGGTGGCCTCGAACTTGGCCGGCAGCGCGGTCTCCACCACCAGCATGGGCACGCCGGACTCCAGGTGTCGCCGTGCCACGGCGACGCCGTCGGCGGTATGCGGGTCGATCACCACCCCGCTGGCCTCGAAGGTCTCGCGGATGGTGCGCACGCGCGTGGCGTGGTCGCTGCTGCCCGAGGCCATGCCCTCGCGCATGCGCGCGAAGGCGGGGTCGGCCGACAGGTCGAAGCGCCCTTGCTGCGCCAGCTGGCGCTCGAACAGATCGCGCGTGCGCGCGCCGTCGCGTCCGAGCAGATCGAACACGAAGCGCTCGAAATTCGAGGCCTTGGAGATGTCCATCGACGGGCTGGAGGTCTGGTGGGTCTGCTCGGGCCCGCGCGGCCGGTACACCCCCGTGCGCAGGAACTCGTCCAGCACGTTGTTCTCGTTCGTGGCCAGCACCAGGCGGCGCAACGGCAGGCCCATCTCGCGCGCCACGTGGGCGGCCAGGATGTTCCCGAAATTCCCCGAGGGCACCGTCACGTCCAGCGGCTCGCCCACCTCGCGCACGCTGCGCAGGTAGCCGGCGAAGTAGTACACCACCTGCGCGGCCACGCGCGCCCAGTTGATGGAATTGATGGTGCCGATTTTCCAGCGGCGCTTGAACTCCAGGTCGGAGGACACGGCCTTGACCATGTCCTGGCAGGTGTCGAACACGTCCTGCACGGCGATGTTGTGGATGTTCGGCTCGTCCAGGCTGTACATCTGCGCCGTCTGGAACGGGCTCATGCGCCCGAAGGGCGAGAGCATGAACACGCGGATGCCGCGCCGCCCGCGCATCGCGTACTCGGCCGCGCTGCCGGTGTCGCCCGAGGTGGCGCCCAGGATGTTGAGCTCGGCGCCGGCGGCCGCCAGCGCGCGCTCGAACAGCCCGCCCAGCAACTGCATGGCCATGTCCTTGAAGGCCAGGGTCGGCCCCTGGGACACGCCGAGCAGGCCGATGTTCGCGTCCAGGCGCTGCAGCCGAATGATCTCGGGGCTGCCGAAGACCTGGGCGGTATAGGTGCCGCGCAGCAGGGCGCGCAGTTCCTCGGCCGGCATGGGAGCCAGCAGCGGATGCAGCACTTCGAAGGCGATGTCCGCGTAGGCCATGGGCTGCATGCGTCGCAGCGCGGCGGAGTCGATGCGCGGGTAGTGCACCGGCAGGTACAGGCCTCCGTCGGGGGCCAGGCCCTCGAGCAGGATGTCGTCGAATCCGGCTTGCGGCGCCAGGCCGCGGGTGCTCAGGTAGTTCATCAGCGCAACTCCTCCTTGCGCAGGCGCACCACCGGCGCCAGCACGGTATCCAGCGCCTGGATGCGCGCCAGCGCCTGGTCCATGCGCTGCTCCAGGGTCTCGTGGGTGAGCAGGATCACGTCGGTGTGCTGGTCGTCCTCGCCGGAGGGGCGCTGCAGCAGCGCGTCGATGGACATGCCATGCTCGGCCAGGATGTGGGTGATCTCGGCCAGCACCCCGGCCTCGTCGCGCACGTGGATGCGCAGGTAATACGACGTACGCACCTGGGGCATGGCCAGGATGGGCGTGTCGGACAGCGCGCCCGGCTGGAAGGCCAGGTGCGGCACGCGGTGCTCGGGGTCGGCCGTGTGCAGGCGCGTGATGTCGACCAGGTCGGCGATCACGCTGGAAGCCGTGGGCTCGGAGCCCGCGCCCTTGCCGTAGAACAGCGTCGAGCCCACCGCGTCGCCCTGCACCACCACGGCGTTCATCGCGCCTTCCACGTTGGCCACCAGGCGCGTGGCGGGAATCAGCGTGGGGTGCACGCGCAGCTCGATGCCGTCCTCGGCGCGCCGCGTGATGCCCAGCAGCTTGATGCGATAGCCCAGCTGCTCGGCGTAGCGGATGTCGGCGGTTTCCAGGTCGCGGATGCCCTGCACGTGCACGCGGTCGAACTGCACCGGCACGCCGAAGGCGATGGCGCACAGGATGGTGATCTTGTGCGCGGCGTCGACGCCGTCGATGTCGAAGCTGGGGTCGGCCTCGGCGTAGCCCAGGCGTTGCGCCTCGGCCAGCGCGGTGGCGAAATCCACGCCCTTGTCGCGCATCGAGGACAGGATGAAATTGGTCGTGCCGTTGATGATGCCGGCCACCCACTCGATGCGGTTGGCCGCCAGCCCCTCGCGCACCGCCTTGATGATGGGAATGCCCCCGGCCACCGCCGCCTCGAAGGCGACCATCACGCCATGCTGTTGCGCCGCCGCGAAGATCTCGTTGCCATGCAGGGCCAGCAGAGCCTTGTTCGCGGTGACCACGTGCTTGCCGGCGCGAATGGCCGCCAGCACCAGCTCGCGCGCCGGCTCGATGCCGCCCATCAGCTCGGCGACGATGTCCACGTCCTCGCGCGTGGCCAGGCCCATGAAATCCTCGGTCAGGGGCAGCTGGTCGCCGACGGCGCGGCGCGCCTTCTCGGCATTGCGCGCGGCCACGGCCACCACCTCGATGCCGCGCCCGGCGCGGCGGCAGAGTTCGTCCTGGTTGCGTTGCAGCACGCGCACCACGCCCGAGGCGACGGTGCCGGCGCCGAGCAGTGCGATTCGCATGGCTTTCATGGGCAGGGCTTCAAGTGGCGACCGCGGCCTTCGCCCGTGCGCAGCCGCGCAGCGGGCAGGCGAAGGCGCCGGCCGATGGGGTTCGGGGATTCAGGCCGCGCTCACCTGCTGGCGGCGCATGCGGTCGAGAAAGCGGGCGATGCGCCCGATGGCGTCGCCCAGGTCGTCCGCGTTGGGCAGGAACACCAGCCGGAAATGATCCGGCCGCGGCCAGTTGAAGCCGCTGCCCTGCACGATCAGCACGCGTTCCTGGGCCAGCAGGTCGAAGGCGAACTGCTGGTCGTCGACGATGGGGTAGATCTTGGGGTCCAGGCGGGGGAACATGTACAGCGCCGCCTTGGGCTTGACCACGCTCACCCCGGGGATCTGGCTCAGCAGTTCGTAGGCCAGGTCGCGCTGACGGGTCAGCCGCCCACCCGGGGCCACCAGGTCCTTGATGCTCTGGTAGCCGCCCAGCGCGGTCTGGATGGCCAGCTGGCCCGGCGTGTTGGCGCACAGGCGCATGGAGGCCAGCATGCCCAAGCCCTCGATGTAGTCCCGCGCGTGGCGCTTGTCCCCGGACACCACCATCCAGCCGGCGCGGTAACCGCAGGACCGGTAGTTCTTGGACAGGCCGTTGAAGGTGATGAACAGCACGTCGTCGGCCAGCGAGGCGATGCTGGTGTGCACGTTGCCGTCGTACAGGGTCTTGTCGTAGATCTCGTCGGCGAACACGATCAGCTGGTGACGCCGCGCGATCTCCACCAGTTCCAGCAGGAATTCGCGGGGATACAGGGCCCCCGTGGGGTTGTTCGGGTTGATCACCACCAGCGCCTTGGTGTTCGGGGTGATCTTGCGCCGGATGTCGTCCAGGTCGGGCAGCCAGTCGCTCTGCTCGTCGCAGATGTAGTGCACGGGGCGCCCGCCCGACAGCGACACCGCGGCGGTGTACAGCGGGTAGTCGGGCGCCGGCAGCAACACCTCGTCGCCATTGTTGAGCAGGGCGTTCATGCTCATGGCGATCAGTTCGGAGGCGCCGTTGCCGATGTACACGTCATCGATCTCCACCCCGGAGATGCCTTTTTCCTGGGTGTAGTGCTGCACCGCCTTGCGCGGCGCGAACAGGCCCTTGGAATCGGTGTAGCCGGCGGCACCCGCCAGGTTGCGGATCATGTCCTGCACGATCTCGTCGGGCGGGTCGAAGCCGAACACCGCCAGGTTGCCGATGTTGAGCTTGATGATGCGCTGGCCGTCCTCTTCCATCTGCCGCGCCTTGTCGAGCACCGGTCCGCGGATGTCGTAGCACACGTCCGCCAGCTTGTCCGACTTGCGAAATTCCCGGGTCGCCATGAACTCTTCCTGCCTTGCCGCGGCCGCAGCCGCGTCTTTCGATGGGGGGTGAACCCTATAATGTACCTGCAGGCGTACCCCGTGCGCCGCGCCGGCGCGGCCGGTTCCCGGCCCCGGCGAACTCCCGTCCCACCGCGCGATGAAATTCCAGGCAGAAGACAACCAGGCCGCCTACACGGTGAGCGCCCACGGTCCCGGTTTCGTGGAAATCAACCGGGTACGTTTCGAGACCGGCGTGTGCGTGGCCAGCGATGCCGCGCCGGAGCCCTGGGGCGAACAGGGTTTCGCCGCGCTCACCGAACAGGACTTCGCCCGACTGGCCGAGCGCGCGCCCGAGCTGGTGATCGTGGGCACCGGCGTCACGCAGCGCTTCGCCGCACCGGCCCTGATGCGCGCGCTGATCCAGCGCGGCATCGGCTTCGAGGTCATGAACACCGCGGCGGCCTGCCGCACCTACAACATCCTGGTCGGCGAAGGCCGGCGCGCGCTGGCCGCGCTGGTGGTCGAAGCCCCCGGGCAGGCATGAGCCGGCAGCGAGATCCGGATGATTTGTAACGCGATTCGGTAAAATGGCGATTGTGACTCGACGCGAGGCCTCGCGGCCCGGCCGACGCTAACAGGAGACTTCATGGCTTTGGTTCTGAACAAAGTGGTACCCGATTTCGAGGCGATCGCAACCAGCGAAATCAAATTCAACCCGAAGAACTACCTGGGCAAGAAGCTGATCCTGTACTTCTACCCCAAGGACATGACCCCCGGCTGCACCACCGAGGCCCAGCAGTTCCGGGATCTGTACGCGGAATTCGAAGGCGCCGGGGCGATGATCTTCGGTGTCTCGCGGGACAACCTGGCGTCGCACGACAAGTTCCGCACCCAGCTCGAACTGCCTTTCGACCTGATCGCCGACACCGAGGAAAAGCTCTGCCACATGTTCGGCGTGGTCAAGAACAAGATCATGTACGGCAAGAAGGTCAAGGGCATCGAGCGCAGCACCTTCCTGGTCGATGCCGAAGGCGTGCTGCGCCAGGAATGGCGCGGCGTGAAGGTCGCCGGTCACGTGCAGGAAGTGCTCGAGGCCGTGCGCAAGCTCTGAGCCGCCCTTGCCCCGCAACGTTCTCCGCCCCACCCGCCAGGCCCCGGCCTGCGCGGGCTTTCGCGCTTGTGCCGGGCACGCCGCGCCGGCACCGCCCCGCGTCGAGCGCGAGCATCCCATCTAGCCACGCACCCAGCCGCCGCCATGCCCCTGCCCAAGCCCCCCACCAAACTCGGTTCCCTGCTCCAGGCGCCAGCGGCAGGCGCCCCGGACGCGCAGGCGGCCGAAGCTGAACTCGAAACCGCCGGCGTCGCCGAGCAAGCCGCCCGCGGGGCCAAGGCCGGCGCGGCCGGCGCCCGCGGTCGCACCGCCCAGGGGGCGGCCGCGCCGGCGCGCCCGGCCCCTCGCGCCACGAGCTCGACGCGCGCTCGCTCGCAGGCGCCCGACTCCGCGAGCCCCAGCCCGGGCGCCCGGCAGGCCACCCTGCTCGCGCCCTCGCGTTCCGCCAAGGCGCGGCCCGCCGACTCGCGGCCGCAGGCCCTGCCCGTCGCCGCGGCTGCGTCGCTCCCCGCGACCGCCTCCCCGACCGCCTCCCCGGCCGCATCGGTGGCGCAATCCGCGGCCACGCCCCCGCTCAGTTCCCGCGCAGCCGCCCCCTCGCGCGCGCCGGCGCCCACCACCCGGCGCGCCGCCCGCGCCGGCGCCCAGGCTCCGGTCGAGCCCGGCAAGCTGTTCGTGCTGGACACCAACGTGCTGATGCACGACCCCACCTCGCTGTTCCGCTTCGAGGAACACGACGTGTACCTGCCCATGGTCACGCTCGAGGAACTCGACGGCCACAAGAAGGGCATGTCCGAGGTGGCGCGCAACGCGCGCCAGGCGAGCCGGGAGCTCGATGCCCTGGTCGCCGGCGTCGAGGCCGGCATCGAGCAGGGCATCCGCCTGGACCACAGCGGCCATCGCGAGGCCCGTGGGCGCCTGTTCTTCCAGACCCGCGCGCACGAGGCGCGCCTGCCCGAGGCCCTGCCCCAGGGCAAGGCCGACAACCAGATCCTGGGCGTGCTGCAGGCGCTCACCCAGGCCTTCCCGGAGCGCTCGGTGGTGCTGGTGTCCAAGGACATCAACATGCGGGTCAAGGCCCGCGCGCTGGGCCTGAACGCCGAGGACTACACCAACGACAAGACCCTCGACGACGCCGACCTGCTGTACACCGGCCTGATGGCCCTGCCCGAGGATTTCTGGGACAAGCAGGCCAAGTCGCTGGAGAGCTGGCAGCAGGGCGGCCAGCCCTTCTACCGCCTGCAGGGCCCGCTGGTGGCCGCCATGCTGGTCAACCAGGCCGTGTACTGGGAGGCGCCCAACGCCACGCCGCTGTACGCGCGGGTCAAGGAGATCCGCGCCTCCACCGCCGTGCTGCAGGTGGTGCGCGACTACACCCATCCGAAAAACAGCATCTGGGGCGTGTGCGCGCGCAACCGCGAACAGAATTTCGCGCTCAACCTGCTGCTCGACCCGGAGGTGGACTTCGTCACCCTGAGCGGCCAGGCCGGCACCGGCAAGACCCTGCTGGCGCTCGCCGCGGGCCTGCAGCAGGTGCTGGAGGAGCGGCGCTACAACGAGATCATCATCACCCGGGTCACGGTCCCCGTGGGCGAGGACATCGGCTACCTGCCCGGCACCGAGGAAGAGAAGATGTCGCCCTGGATGGGGGCGCTCGACGACAACCTCGAGGTGCTCAACCAGTCCGGCAGCGGCAACCACGGCGGCGAATGGGGCCGCGCGGCCACCCAGGAGCTGATCCGCTCGAAGGTCAAGATCAAGAGCATGAACTTCATGCGCGGGCGCACCTTCCTCAACAAGTACGTGATCATCGACGAGGCGCAGAACCTCACCCCCAAGCAGATGAAGACCCTGATCACCCGTGCCGGCCCCGGCACCAAGATCATCTGCATGGGCAACCTGGCGCAGATCGACACGCCCTACCTCACCGAAGGCAGCTCCGGCCTGGCCTACGCCGTGGACCGCTTCAAGGGCTGGAAGCACTCCGGGCACATCACCCTCGCCCGCGGCGAGCGCAGCCGCCTGGCCGATTACGCGACAGAGATCTTGTGAGCCCCCTCCGTCGCGGGGGGCGCCCCCCGCTCCGTCCCCCCAAGGGGGACGCACCCCGCCTTGGGGCGGCCCTGCGGCGGGTGTGCTCTTGACAGCGGAGCGCTGTCACGATGGCCGCCGCCTTCAGGTGGCGGTGCATAGCCGCCTTCGGCGGTCCAAAATCCAAGAGTGGTTGGCTTCAGGCCGCCACAGGCGGCTCTGCAGCCCGCCTGGAGGTCTCTGTTGCACGCGAGCCCTCCCAATGCCGAGAACCCACCTTCCGCAGGGCCGCCCCAAGGAAGGGGGTGTCCCCCTCGGGGGGACGGAGCCGGGCTCGCGCCCGGCGACGGAGGGGGCTCAAAATTCTCGAGCCAGGTTCTCGAAACGGGTGAGCTGGCGCAGGAAGGCGACGTTGACGGTGCCGATGGGGCCGTTACGCTGCTTGCCGATGATGATCTCGGCGATGCCCTGGTCCTTGGTTTCCTTGTTGTAGACCTCGTCGCGGTAGATGAACAGGATCACGTCGGCATCCTGCTCGATGGCGCCGGATTCCCGCAGGTCGCTCATCACCGGGCGGCGGTCGGCGCGCTTTTCCAGGTCGCGGTTGAGCTGGGACAGCGCGATCAGCGGGCATTGCAGCTCCTTGGCCAGGGCCTTGAGGGAGCGGGAGATCTCCGAGATCTCGGTGGCGCGGTTCTCCCCGTCGCGCGCCGAGGTCATCAGCTGCAGGTAGTCGATGACGATCAGCCCGAGCTTGCCGCACTGGCGGGCCAGGCGGCGTGCGCGCGCGCGCACTTCCAGCGGGTTGAGCGCCGGGGTCTCGTCGATGTGGATCTGTACCTCGTCCAGGCGCTCGATGGTCTCGGGCAGGCGGGTCCATTCCTCCTCGCTGAGCTGGCCGGTGCGCAGATGGGACTGGTCGATGCGCCCCAGCGAGCCGACGATGCGCAGCACCAGCTGCGAGGCGCCCATTTCCATGCTGAACACCGCCACAGGCAGCTGTTCGTTGACGGCGACGTGCTCGGCGATGTTCAGCGCGAAGGAGGTCTTGCCCATGGACGGGCGTCCGGCCACGATGATCAGGTCGCCGGCCTGCATGCCGGCGGTCATGCGGTCCAGGTCGAGAAAGCCGGTGGCTACCCCGGTGATCTCGGAGCCGCCCATCTCCGACAGTTCCTGCACGCGGTCGAGCAGCTCGCCCAGCAGCTGCTTCATGGGCTGGAAGCCCGCCTTGCCCCGCGCGCCATCCTCGGAAATGGCGAAAATGCGCGATTCGGCCTCGTCCAGGATCTGCTGCACCGCGCGGCCCTGGGGGTTGAGCGCGCTCTGGGCGATCTCGTCGCTGATGGTCACCAGGTTGCGCAGCACCGCGCGCTCGCGCACGATTTCCGCGTAGCGCCGGATGTTGGCCGCGCTGGGCACGCTTTGCGCCAGGGCGTTGAGGTACTGCAGCCCGCCGCAGGCCTCGTCCTGCCCGTGCAGGCGCAGGCCCTCGAGCACGGTGATCACGTCGGCCGGCTTGCCGGCCTGGATCAGGTCGGCCGTGGCCTGGTAGATCAGACGGTGTTCGTGGCGGTAGAAAAAGTTGACATGCAGCAGGTCGGCGACGCGGTCGAAGGCCTCGTTGTCCAGCAGCAAGCCGCCGAGCACCGATTGCTCGGCCTGCGCCGAATGCGGCGGCGTGCGCAGGTTTTCCAGGGCGGGGTCGAGGGCAGCGGACATGGATCCAAGCTTAGCAAACGGGGCGGGAAGGGGCGCAGCCAGCGGCACGCGATGCGTGGAGGCGAAAAAAAGCCGCGCTCTCGGCGCGGCCTCTGGCTTCGGGCCGAAGCGCGATCAGATGTGCTCGCCCAGCACGGCGACGGTGACGGACACATCCACGTCGGTGGCCAGATTGAGCTTGACCGCATGGTCGCCGACGGTCTTGAGCGGACCTTCGGGCAGACGCACCACGGACTTGGGCAGATCGAAGCCGGCCTTGGCCAGCGCGCCGGCGATGTCGGCGGTGGTGACGGAGCCGAACAGGCGCCCGTCCACGCCGGCCTTCTGCACCAGCTGCACGGTCAGGCCGTCGAGCTTGGCGGCCATCGCCTGGGCGGCGGCCAGCTTGTCGGCGGCGGCCTTCTCGAGCTCGGCGCGGCGCGCCTCGAACTCGGCCATCGCCTGCGGCGTCGCGGTGCGCGCCTTGCGCTGGGGAATCAGGAAGTTGCGCCCGTAGCCGTCGCGCACCTTGACCACGTCGCCCAGGTTGCCCAGGTTGGCGACTTTTTCGAGCAGGATGACTTGCATGGAAATGTCCTTTGCGGGTTCGGCCGGGGATCAGCTCTTGTGCTGGTCGGAGAACGGCAGCAGCGCCAGGAAGCGCGCCCGCTTGATCGCCGTGTTGAGCTGGCGCTGGTAGATCGCGCGGGTGCCGGTCAGGCGCGCCGGGATGATCTTGGCGTTCTCGGCCAGGAAATCGCGCAGCACGTCGATGTCCTTGTAGTCGATGTGCTCGACACCGGCGACGGTGAAGCGGCAGAAGCGCTTGCGCTTGAACAGCGAAGACTGCTGGTTGCGCTTGGGTTTGTTCTTACGGTCGGTTTTCTTGAAAAAGGCCATGATCGCCCTCCTGGATCCATTCGATGATGTTGAGCTTGAGGCTTCGCGCTCCGCGGCGGCTGGGCATCAGGAACCCGACCAGGTGCAGGACCTCTCCGGCCTGCGCCTGCTGCAGTCGCCTGGCCATCTCGGCGAAGGCCACGCACTGCAGCTCGAGTTCGATGCGTTGCGAACCGCCCGGGCTGGCCTGGGTCGAAGCATGCCCGACCCGCAGGTCCAGGGCCTCGACACCCGCGGGCGTGTAGCGAAGGGCTCCACGCTCGCGCAGCTCGGCGCGAATCTCGACGCGGTTGATGCTCAGGCTGCCTGCTCCGGATGTGCCTTGCGGGCTTCCTCGCGCTCGACCGAGCGCATCATCACCGACGGCTGGGTCTCGGCCTTGTCCATGCGCACCACCAGGTGGCGCAGCACGGCGTCGCTGAACTTGAAGCCGTGCTCGAGCTCGGCCAGCACTTCCTGGTCGGCCTCGATGTTCAGGCACACGTAATGGGCCTTGGCCAGCTTCTGGATCTGGTAGGCCATCTGGCGGCGGCCCCAGTCCTCGAAGCGGTGCACCACACCGCCCTTGCTGGTGACCACGTTCTTGTAGCGCTCGACCATCGCCCCGACCTGTTCACTCTGGTCCGGGTGGATGATGAGCACGATTTCGTAATGACGCATGACTTCTCCTTGCCCCCGCGGGTTTCACGGGGTTTCTCTGCGGATAAAGCCACCCAGGCGCTGCGCGGCGGTCTCATGCGCTGCTGACGCAACCGCCTCGGCCCTGGTGTGGCAAAGAAACTCTCAAGTATACGGCAAGCCGGCGCGATATTCGCAAAAATCGCGCGAAGCCGGCCCCTGGAGCCGCCCGCCCGGGCAGCTCCGTCGGGTTGGCCGGGGTTTCAGGACTGGGCGGGCCGGGCCAGCGACTGCCAGGTGGCGATCACCGTGTCGGGATTCAGGGACAGGGATTCGATGCCCTGCTCCATCAGCCAGCGCGCCAGGTCCGGGTGGTCCGAGGGGCCCTGGCCGCAGATGCCCACGTACTTGCCGGCCGCACGGCAGGCCTTGATGGCCCGGCCCAGCAATTCCAGCACCGCCGGATCGCGCTCGTCGAAGGCGCCCGCCACCAGGCCGGAATCCCGGTCCAGGCCCAGGGTGAGCTGGGTCAGGTCGTTGGAACCGATGGAAAACCCGTCGAAATGCTCCAGGAACCGCTCGGCCAGCACCGCGTTGGACGGCACCTCGCACATCATGATCAGGCGCAGCCCGTTCTCGCCGCGCCGCAGCCCGTGGCTGGCCAGCAGGCCGATCACGCCCTCCGCCTCGCGCAGGGTGCGCACGAAGGGCACCATGATCTCCACGTTGCCCAGCCCCATGTCCTCGCGCACGCGCTTGAGGGCCACGCACTCCATCTCGAAGCTCTGCGCGAACTCGGGCGCCACGTAGCGCGACGCGCCCCGGAAGCCCAGCATGGGGTTTTCCTCGTCGGGTTCGTAGCGCGAGCCGCCGATGAGCTTCTTGTACTCGTTGGACTTGAAGTCCGAAAGGCGCACGATCACCGGCTTGGGGTAGAAGGCCGCGGCGATGGTGGCGATGCCCTCGGCCAGCTTGTCCACGTAGAAGGCGCGCGGGCTGGCGTGGCCGCGGGCCACGCTTTCCACGGCCTTTTTCAGATCCGGGTCGACGTTGGGGTACTCCAGCACCGCGCGCGGATGGATGGCGATGTTGTTGTTGATGATGAATTCCAGGCGCGCCAGGCCCACGCCGGCGTTGGGAATCTGCGAGAAGTCGAAAGCCAGTTGCGGATTGCCGATGTTCATCGTGATCTTCACGCCGATGGGCGGCATCTCCCCGCGCTTGACCTCGGTGACGGTGGTCTCGAGCAGCCCGTCGTACACCACGCCGGTGTCGCCCTCGGCGCAGGAGACGGTCACCAGCATGCCGTCCTTGAGCACCTCGGTGGCATCGCCACAGCCCACCACGGCCGGAATGCCCAGTTCGCGCGCGATGATCGCCGCGTGACAGGTGCGCCCGCCACGGTTGGTGACGATGGCCGCCGCGCGCTTCATCACCGGCTCCCAGTTGGGGTCGGTCATGTCGGTGACCAGGATGTCCCCCGGGCGCACGCTGTCCATTTCCGACACCGACGCGACCACGCGCACGGGGCCGGCGCCGATCTTCTGGCCGATGGCGCGCCCGCTGACCAGCGCGGTGCTGCGCTGCGCCAGCGCGTAGCGCTGTTCGACGCGCCCGTGGGCGCGCGATTTCACGGTCTCGGGACGGGCCTGCAGGATGTAGAGCCTGCCGTCGGCCCCGTCCTTGCCCCATTCGATGTCCATCGGGCGCCCGTAGTGCTGCTCGATGGTCAGCGCGAAACGCGCCAGCTCGCTGATCTCGGCGTCGTTCAGGCTGTAGCGGTTGCGCAGCTCGGCGGGCGTGTCGACCGTGCGCACCAGTTCCTTCGAGCCGGCCGGCGCGAACTCCATGCGCAGCAGTTTCGAGCCCAGGTTGCGGCGGATCACCGCCTGCTTGCCGGCGCGCAGCGTGGGCTTGAACACGTAGAACTCATCCGGGTTGACGGCCCCCTGCACCACGGTCTCGCCCAGGCCGTAGGAGGAGGTGATGAACACCACGTCGTTGAAACCGCTCTCGGTGTCCATGGTGAACATCACCCCGGCGGCACCGAGGTCGCTGCGCACCATGCGCTGGATGCCCGCCGACAGCGCCACCTGGGAGTGCTCGAAGCCCTGGTGCACGCGGTAGGAAATGGCGCGGTCGTTGAACATCGAGGCGAACACGTGGCGCACCTTGTCCAGCACGGCCTCGATGCCCCGCACGTTCAGGTAGGTCTCCTGCTGGCCGGCGAAGGAGGCATCGGGCAGGTCCTCGGCGGTGGCCGAGGAGCGCACCGCGAAACTGGCCTCTTCCTGGCCCTCGCTCAACGCGGCGAAATGCTGGCGAATGGCCTGCTCCAGCTCGGCCGGCAGCGCGGTCTCGACGATCCATTGCCGGATCTGCGCACCCGTGGTGGCCAGGGCGCGCACGTCCTCGGTATCCAGCGAGCCCAGGGCCTGCGCGATGCGCGCGTCCAACCCGCCCTGGCGCAGGAATTCCCGGAAGGCATGCGCGGTGGTGGCGAAGCCCCCGGGAACCCGCACCCCGCTGGAGTGCAGCTGGCTGATCATCTCGCCCAGGGAGGCGTTCTTGCCCCCCACGATCTCGACATCCTGCATGCGCAGGTTCTCGAACGGAATCACCCACGCCTGCGCGTGTTCCTGGCTAGGTTGAGACATGGAATACCCTCAATAGAATGAACAAGAATCCGTGCGCCTGCAGCGAGGAATTGCGAGGGACCGCCGGTCATGTTGTTCGAGTTCTCCGGCATGGGCCCGGCGCGCGCAGTTTCCGCGGCAGGCATGATGGTGGGGATTCTACTGGCCCGACTCCGCAGTCCCGCATGCCCAACCGATCCGTCTTCTTCGTCTCCGATGGCACCGGCATCACCGCCGAAACCTTCGGCAATTCCATCCTGGCGCAGTTCGACCTGCAGCCCCACCGCATCCGCCTGCCCTTCGTGGACAGCGTGGACAAGGCCCATCTGGCGGTGGCCCGCATCGACCAGGTCGCCAGCGTGGAGGGTCACCCCCCGGTGGTGTTCACGACCCTGGTGGAACCGGAAGTGCTGGAAGTGATCCGGCGCTGCCGCGGCCTGGTCCTGGACATGGTCACCACCTTCATCGAGCCTCTGGAGGTGGCCTTCGGAGTCAAGTCCAACCACCGCATCGGACAGTTCTCGGACATCGCGAAAAGCGAGCGCTACCACAACCGCATCGACGCGATCAATTTCGCGCTGATGCACGACGACGGCCAGTCCTCGCGCAACCTGGCGCTGGCCGACGTGATCCTGGTGGGCGTGTCGCGCAGCGGCAAGACCCCCACCTCGCTGTACCTGGCCATGCAGCATGGGGTGCGCGCGGCCAACTACCCGCTGATCCCGGAAGACTTCGAGCGCATGACCCTGCCGCAGGACCTCGTGCCCCATCGCGCCAAGCTTTTCGGCCTGAGCATCGCGCCCGAGCGCCTGAGCGAGATCCGCAACGAGCGCAAGCCGGGCAGCCGCTATGCCGCGCTGGAGAACTGCACCGAGGAAGTGGCCGAGGCCGAGCGCCTGATGCGCCGCGAGGGCATCCGCTGGTTGTCGTCCACCAACAAGTCGATCGAGGAAATCGCCACGACCATCCTGCAACAGATTCGGCCTGACCGCCTGGAATACTGAGATACTTCGCTACAAACCGTCTCTTGCCCGCGGCAGGTGCCCCCGATGAGTGTCGAAACCCGCCAGTCCCCCGAGAAAAACGAATACCTGCTGGGCTACGCCTCCACGCAGCAGCAGCGCGACCAGCGCGAGTCCATGCTGCCGGTGGACCCGACGCGCTACTCCCAGCCCTATGCCATCGTGCTGGTGGACGCCTCGGCCGACGCATCCTCGTCGATGCAGGCCAGCCCGCGCCTGCGCCTGCTGCCGTTGGCCGTTCGCTGGCCGGGGCGCACCATGGTCGAAAAGGGCACCAGCTCGCGCCTGCGGCGCCTGAGCCGCGAGCGCCTGCGCGGGGCGGTGGTCGCGGCCCCGGAAGTGGACTCCCTGGAATACCGTCTGTATCCGCCGCTGGCCATCAACGCCGACTACCTGATCCACCTGGGCACGCGGCGCGATTTCGTCGACATGGCGCCGCCGCTGCAGCAGTTGCTGGCCCGCCACTCCGAGGACATCCGTGAACTGCGGCGCCAGCGCGGGCTGGACGACCAGCTCCCGCTGCAACTGGTGGACACCGGCACCCTGCTGGCGGGCACGGCCCTGCATGCGCGCATGCTGCTGCGCATGCTGGAGGCCGGCATCGCGCCGGCGGAGGCCGCACGGCGCGCGCAGGCCTTGCGCGAGACCACGCGCACCTGGCTGGTGCCCCAGCATCCCGGCGACACCCTGGAATCCCTGCGGCGCCTGCAGCAGCCGACCCTGGTGCCCTGGGAGCAGGCCTGTTCGAGCCCGCTGGGCCAGTTGTGGCGACGCATCCCGGTGCTGGAGGCCGACGCCAGCGGCCTGTCCTGCGCCCACCGGCTGAAGACCTGGCGTGCCGCCGTCGGGCATGTGTTCGCGCAGGCCGGCGAGCTCATGCGCGCGCAGTCGGGGCCCGGGGCCTGGCTGCAGATCAGCCTGGACGGCGGATTGCGCGACATGCAGGCCTGGCCCGAGTTCGAGGCCCTGCGCGCGCAGGCCCTGGCCACCCGCACCGCGCTGCACCTGACCCACATGAGCCCGGCCGGGCGCATCTGGGCCTCGGCCGGCTCGCTCAGCATGGCCCTGTACCAGCCTCCGGGCGCCTGAGCCGACCGGGGGCCGGGCGCGCTGCTGCCCTGGCTCAGGCCCCGCCGGCCGCGATGCGCTGGCGCAGGCCCTCGTACAGGCACACGGCCGCGGCGGCGGCGACGTTGAGCGACTCCACGTCGCCGCGCTGGGGTATGCGCACCCCCGCGTCGCAGCGCGCCAGCACGGCAGGGTCCACCCCGGTGCCCTCGTTGCCGAACACCCAGCTCAGATCTCCGCGCAGGTCGAGCTGGTACAGGTCGCGGCTGCCCTGCCCGGAGGTCGCGTACAGCGGCCGTGGCAGGCCAGGCTCGACGTCCTCCCAGCGCACATCCTCGACCAGCGCCAGCGCGAAATGCGCGCCCATGCCGGCGCGCAGCACCTTGGGCGTCCACACTCCCGCGCAGCCGCGCAGGCAGACCACGGTGGCCGCGCCTGCGGCCGCGGCGGTGCGCAGCAGGGTGCCGACATTGCCGGCATCCTGCACGCGGTCCAGCACCACGGTCACCCCGCGGCGCGGCGCGGCCTGCGGCGGGCGAGGCATCAGCAAGCCGACCTCGGGACCGTGCGCCACGGCGGACAGGCCACGCCACAGCGCGGGATCGAGCAGCACCACGCGGGCATCGCCCACGCGCTCCGCCAGGGCGGCGATCTCCGGGTGGGCGAGTCCTGTCTGCGTACAGACCAGCGCGGTGGGGTCCAGCCCGGCATCCAGCGCGGCCGCGGCCAGGTGGATGCCCTCCAGCCAGACCTGCCCGAGCCTGCGCACCGCGGCGGCCTCGTGCGCCAGCGCGCGCAAGGTCCTGAACAGCGGGTTGTCGGGTGAACTCAGGTGTTTCATGCGGGCTCCGCAGCCCGCGCGGCGCCGCCGGCCGCCTCGCGCAGGCGCCGCAGCGGCGCGAAACTCTGGCGATGCTCGGCGCAGGGGCCGAGCTCCCGCAACGCCTGCAGGTGCTGCGCGGTGCCATAGCCGAAGTGCCGCGCGAAGCCGTAGCCCGGGTACCGGCGCTCCAGCTCGGCCATATGCGCATCGCGCCATACCTTGGCGACGATGGAGGCGGCGCTGATCGCCGGCTGCGTGGCGTCGCCCCCCACTACCGCGCGCGCGGGCATCTCCAGGCTGGGCGCGCGGTTGCCATCCACCAGCACCAGCGCGGGTCGCAGACGCAGCCCGGCCACCGCGCGCTGCATGGACAGCAGGGTCGCCTGGAGGATGTTGAGCCGGTCGATTTCCTCGGCCGAGGCGATGCCGAGGGCCAGGGCCAGGCAGGAGCCGCGGATCGCCATGTCCAGGGCCTCGCGACGCCTGGGCGACAGGGTCTTGGAATCGGCCAGGCCTGGCGGCACGCGGGCAGGGTCCAGGATCAGGGCGCAACTGACCACCGGGCCGGCCCAGGTACCACGCCCTACCTCGTCGCAGCCGGCGACCAGGCCGGCCCTGCCGTCATGCGGGCTCATCGAGCACCCCTGCCCGAGCCGGCCGCCGCCTCGGCGATGGCCTGCGCGGCCAGCGAGGCCGTGGGACGCAACAGCGCCTCGTGCAAGGCCGCGAATCGCTCGCGCAGCGCCTCGCGCCGCGGAGCGTCGTCGAGCAGCGCAAGCGCCCGGCGCGCCAGCGCCTGGCCCTCGCAGTCGTTCTGCAGCAACTCGTCCACCAGGCCCTCGCCGGCCAGGATGTTGGGCAATCCCACCCAGGGAAGGTAGCCGCGGTCCTTCATCAGGCGCCAGGACAGCCAGGGCAGGCGATAGCCGATGACCATGGGTCGACCGAACAGGGCGCATTCCAGGGTCGCGGTGCCGCTGGCCACCAGCGCGAGATCACAGGCCTCGAGCACCGTGTGCGAGTCCCCCACCACCCACCGCGGTTCCAGCTCCGGCCAGGCCTGCGCCTGCCGGCGCAGCCGGGGCAGCAGCCCGGCATGGGCCACGGCCACCAGCACCCTCAGGCCGCGCTCGCGCTGCATGCGCGCGGCGGCATCCAGAAAGGAGGGGGCGATATGCCGCACTTCGCCCGCGCGGCTTCCGGGCAGCAGCGCCAGCACCCCCGCCGCGCCATCGCCTTCGCCCAGGCCCAGTCGGCGCCGCGCCGCGTGCGCGTCGGGGCGCCGGGGAATGACCTCGGCCAGGGGGTGTCCGATGTAGGTGGCGCGCACGCGCGTGCCCTCGTAGAGCGCGGGCTCGAAGGGAAACACGCACAGCAGGTGGTCCACGGCGGCCTCGATGCGATGGATGCGCTCGCGCCGCCAGGCCCAGATCGAGGGGCTGACGAAATGCACGGTCGGGATGCCCCGCTCCCGCAGGCGGGCTTCCAGCGCGAGGTTGAAATCCGGCGCGTCCACGCCCACGAATACCCCCGGCGGCTGCTCCAGCAGGCGCCGGCGAAGGCGCGCGCGCATGCGCAGCAGTTCCGGCAGGCGCGGCAGCACCGCCGCGAAACCGTTGACGGCCAGGCGCTCGCTGTTCCACCAGGCCTCGAAGCCGGCCGCGCGCATGCGCTCGCCGCCGATTCCGGCACAGCGCAGTCGCGGATGGCTGCGATGCAGCTCGGCCACCACGTGCGAGGCGAGCAGGTCTCCCGACGGTTCGCCGGCGACCATCGCGACCAGCTCCGGGTTCATGCGGCCACGCGCTTCAGGGGCGCACGATGCCGCGGCGACTGGCGGCCAGGAACTCGAGCAGCAGCCCGAGATCGGCGGCGGATTCCCCGGGCTGCGCCCGGGCCTCGGCCCCGAGCTGCTCCACCGCCTGCTCCAGGGCCAGGCCCTGCCGGTACAGGACACGGTAGGCCCGGCGCAGCGCGGCGATACGATCCGGACCGAAGCCGCGGCGGCGCAACCCTTCGGCATTGATGCCGTGGGGCACCGCGGGCGTACCGCCCAGCAGCATGTAGGGCGGCACGTCCTGGGTGAGCACCGAATGGATGCCGGCCATCACATGCGCACCCACATGCACGAATTGATGCACGCCGGCGAAACCGCCCAGCGTCACCCAGTCCCCCACGTGGACATGGCCGGCCAGCTGGGTGCAATTGGCGAAGGTGACATGGCTGCCCACCTGGCAGTCGTGGGCCACGTGCACGTAGGCCATGATCCAGTTGTCGTCGCCGATTCGCGTGACCCCCACATCCTGGGCGGTGCCCAGGTTGAGGGTGCAGCATTCGCGGATGGTGTTGCGCGAACCGATGTGCAGCTCGGTCGGTTCGCCTCCGTATTTCTTGTCCTGCGGGACGGCGCCTACCGAACAGTAGGGGTGGATGACGTTGTCCCGTCCGATGCGGGTGCGCCCCTGCACGCTCACGTGCGACAGCAGGCGCGTGCCCGCGTCGATGCACACTTGCGCACCGACGGTGCAGTACGGACCGATTTCCACGCCGTCGGCCAGCTCGGCGCCGCGCTCGACCAGCGCGGTGGGGTGAATCAGGCTCAACGCTGGGCTCCCGGCGCGCGCTTCAGTCGATCACCCGCTCGGTGCACATGAGCTCGGCCTCGGCGGCCATTTCCTCGCCCACCCGCGCCACGGCCTGGAACTTGTAGATGTTGCGCATGTGGCGGCTCAGGCGCACGTCGAGCATCAGCTGGTCGCCGGGCTCCACCGGGCGCTTGAACCGCGCGCCGTCCACGCCCACGAGGTAGTAGACCGAATCGTCCTCGGCCTGCACGTCCAGGGTTCCGAAGGCCAGGATGCCGGCGGCCTGCGCCAGCGCCTCCAGGATCAGCACTCCGGGCATGATGGGCTTCTGCGGGAAATGCCCGGTGAAATACGGTTCGTTGAACGACACGTTCTTGTAGGCCAGGATGCGCTCGCCCTTGACGAACTCGACCACGCGATCGACCAGCAGGAAGGGGTAGCGATGCGGCAGCAGTTTCTGGATCTGGTTGATGTCGAACACGGTCATGACGAGTCTTGTGCGGGGTTTTTCTGAGGTTCGAGCCTGCGCTCCAGCTGCCGGATACGCTCGCGCAGCTCCGCCAGGTGGCGGAGCGCCGCGGCGTTGGCAGACCAATTCTCGTGGCGGTCCAGCGGAAAGGCTCCGGTGTAGTGGCCCGGCTGGCGAACCGAGCGAGACACCAGGGACATGCCGCCGATCACCGTGCGGTCGGCGATCTCCAGATGCCCGGCGATGCCGGCGCCTCCTCCGATGAAGCAGTAGGCGCCGATGCGTGCGCTGCCGGCGATGCCGACGCAACCGGCAAGTGCCGTATGTTCGCCGATCTGCACGTTGTGCGCCACTTGCACGAGGTTGTCGATTTTCACGCCGTTGCCGATCCGGGTGTCGTCCAGGGCTCCGCGGTCGACCGTGGTGTTGGCGCCGATGTCCACGTCGTCGCCCAGCACCACGCGCCCGGTCTGGGCGATGCGCACCCCGGCGCCCTGCTCGTCGCGGGCGTAGCCGAATCCGTCGGCGCCGATCACCGCCCCCGGGTGGAGGGTGCAGCGTTCGCCGACCTGGCAGCCATGCATCACCACGCTGCGCGGCAACATGCGGGTGTCGGCCCCGATCACCGCGCCGGCCCCGACGAAACACCCCGCGCCGATGCTCGCGCGCGGGCCGATCACCGCATCGCGCTCGATCACCGCGCAGGCGTCGACGCAGGCGTCGGGGGCCACGCGCGCGCTCTCGTGCACCACGGCGCCGGGGTGGCGACCGGCAGGCGCCGGCGGCGCCTGCAGCAGCTGCAGCCACTGGGACAGGCGGGCGTAGTACAGATAGGGGTCACGGGTGCGGATGGCCGCGGCGAAGTGTTCGCCCGGATCCACCTCCTCCGGAACGATCACGCAGGAAGCGCGGCAGGACTCCAGCATCCGGCCCTGCCCGGCGCGGGCCAGGAAGGCCACGTCGCCCTCGCCCGCACGCTCCAGCGGCGCGAAACGGTGCACGCGTACCGACGCGTCGCCCCGCAGCGTCCCGCCCAGGCGCGCGACGATGTCAGCGACCGGCAGGCCCTCGCCTGCGCCCGTGGGCCGATGGCTCATTGACTGCCGGCTGGGGCGTCGAGGACCTTCAGGACCTTGTCGGTGATGTCGATGCGCGGGTTCACGTACACGGCTTCCTGAAAGATGATGTCGTAATTGCCCTGCTCCGCGACCTGCTTGACCACCTTGTTGGCCTTGTCCAGCACGGCGGCCAGCGCCGCGTTGCGACGCGCGTTCAGGTCTTCGCTGAACTCGCGCTGCTTGCGCTGGAAGTCGCGGTTCATGTCGGCCAGCTGCTGCTGGGCGTTGCTGCGCTCGGTGTCGCTCATCACCGGACCGTCCTTGTCCAGCTTCTGGCTCAGGGCCTTGATGCGCGCGGCCATGTCCTGCAGGTTCTTGTCGCGCTTGGAGAACTCGGCCTCGAGCTTTTGCTGCGCGGCCTTCGCCGGCGCCGATTCCTTCAGGATGCGCTCGGTGTTGATGAAACCGATCTTGCCCGAGGGCATGCCGTTGCCGGTGGCCGCTCCCTGGGCCTGCGCGGTGCCGGCGAGCAGCGAGGCCGCGAACATGCCGGCAAGTACGGCAGGACGAAGGAACGATGTCAGGAACTTCATGGGCAGGAGTCTCAGAATGCGGTGCCGACGGTGAACTGGAAGGTCTGGGTCTGGTCGCCCGGCCGGGTGCGGATGGGATGGGCGATGCTGAATTTCAGCGGGCCGATCGGCGAGATCCAGGCCACGCCGATACCCACCGCGGCGCGCAGGTCGGCCAGGTGCACGGGCTGGTTCTCGCCCCACACGTAGCCGCTGTCCAGGAAGGTGGACATGCGGATGCTCTTGTCCACCCCGGTGCCCGGGAAGGGGAACTGGTACTCGACGTCGCCGACCAGCATCTTGGCGCCACCCAGCGCATTGCCCTGGGCGTCACGCGGGCCCAGGGAACTTTGCTGGAACCCGCGCACCGTGCCGATGCCCCCGGCGTACAGGTACTTGAATACCGGCAGGGGGCGCCCGTTGAGCCCGTGGGCCCAGCCGATCTCGCCGTTGATGGCCAGGTCGGTCAGGCGGCTGATGGGGAAGAACTGCTGGTACTGGTAGGTGGCCCGGACGTAGCGCAGGGTGCCGAAGGGGCTGTAGTCCATGTTGGCGCGCTGGTAGCGCCCGTCGGTGGGCACCAGCGCGCTGTTGCGGCTGTCGCGCTGCCAGCCCACGCTCAGCGGGAAGCCATGCGCGGTCTCGCCGAACTCGTTGACGTAGGAAATGTAGGAGGCCGGGGCCCCCGGCGCCAGGTTCAGCGAGTACTCCTCGAAGCCCACGCCGAAGAACACACGGTCGATTTCGGTGAAGGGAACGCCGAACTGCACGTTCACGCCCGGAGTGACGATCTTGTAGTTGTTGCCCTGCGAGGTGTAGGGGCGGATGGTCCGGTAGTAGACGTTCAGGGTGCGGCTGATGCCGTCCTGCGTGAAATAGGGGTTCGTACTGCTGATCGAGAGGGTGCGGTAGTAGTGCGAGGTATCCAGGCTCAGGCTGACGTTGTTGCCGCTGCCGAAGATGTTGTCCTGGCTCACCGAGGCATTGAAGGACACACTGTTGGCGCTGGAGAATCCCACCCCCAGGCCCAGCAGGCCGGTGGGCTTTTCCTTGACCTGCATGTCCAGGTCGACCTCGTCGCTGGTGCCCGGCACTTCCTGCGTGCCCATCTGCACGTCCTGGAAAAAGCCCAGGCGATCCACGCGGTCGCGCGAGAGCTTGATGCGGTCGGCGTCGTACCAGGCATCCTCGAACTGGCGGAATTCGCGTCGGATCACCTTGTCGCTGGTGCGGGTGTTGCCGCCGATGTTGATGTGGCGCACGTAGATGCGCCGCCCCGGATCGGCCTGGATGGTGAAGCTGACCTCGTGGGTCTTGCGGTCGATATGCGGCGACGGCTGCACGCGGGCGAAGGCATAGCCGTACACGCCGAACTTCTCGACCATGGCCTTGACGCTGTCGTTGAGCCTCTTGGCGCTGTAGGTGTCGCCGGGCTTGAGCTTGACCAGCGCGCGGAACTCGTTGTCCAGGCCCAGGTAGTTGCCTTCGAGTTCGTAGTCCGAGACCACGTACTTCTCACCTTCGTGGATATTGATGGTGATGGAAATCGAATTCTTGTCCGGCGACAGCGCGACCTGGGTCGACTCGATGCGGAAGTCCAGGTAGCCCCGGTCCTGGTAGTACGAACGCAGGCTTTCCAGGTCCGCGTTCAGCTTGGCGCGGGAATACTGGTCGGCCTTGGTGTACCAGGTCAGCCAGCCGGGAGTGGACAGCGAGAACTGGTCCAGCAGCGTGCCCTCGCTGAAGGCGTGGTTGCCGACGATGCGCAGCGCGCGGATCTTCGCGATGCCCCCCTCCTCGACGTTGAAGGTCACGTCGACGCGGTTGCGCTCCAGCGGCGTGACCGTGGTGGTCACTTTCGCGGCGTAGTAGCCCTTGGCCAGGTACTGCTGCTTGAGCTCCTGTTCGGCGCGCTCGATCAGGGCCTGGTTGTAGGGCTGGGCATCGCCCAGGCCCACCTGCTTGAGCGAGGCGATCAGGTCCTTCTTGGAGAATTCCTTGGTGCCGACGAAGTCCACGTTGGCGATGACCGGACGTTCCTCCACCACCACCGTGACCACGTCGCCGACGGTGCGGATGCTGACGTTCTTGAACAGGCCGGTGGCGAACAGCGCGCGGATCGCGGCGGCGCCAAGCTCGGGGGTGTACTGGTCGCCCACGCGAAACGGCAGGTAGGTGAACACCGTTCCCGGCTCGGTCCGCTGCAGGCCGTCGACCCGGATGTCCTTGATGACGAAGGTGTCAGCGGCGTAGGCCTGGGCGCAGGCCATGGCGACGATGGCCACGGCAGTACCCTGCAATGCGTGACGAAGCCTCAAATTAACCTCGGCGTGGATGGTTCAGTGGAACGGCCCGAGCACGCGGGCGATGTCGTTGTACAAGGCCACCGCAATCATCAGCGCAATCAGGGCCAGGCCTCCTTGCTGGAGCCGCTCCTGCACACGCTGCGGCACCTTGCGGCGGCTCAAGATCTCGAACGCATAATACAGGAGATGCCCCCCGTCCAAGACCGGTATCGGCAAGAGGTTGAGCACCCCCAGGCTGAGGCTTACCACCGCCAGGAAGTTCAGGTACGGGGCCAGGCCCAGCGCGGCGCTGCGCCCGGCGTAGTCGGCGATGGTCACGGGGCCGCTGAGCTCGTTCAGCGAGGCCTGGCCCAGCACCATGCGCCCCAGCGTGCGCAGGCTGAGCATGCTGAGTTGCCAGGTGCGGCGAGCGCCCTCGCGCAAGGCCTGCGTGGGCCCCAGGCGCACCAGGGTGCTGGGCAGGCGCTCGTCCAGCAGCGCTCCGATGCGCCATTGGGGGTGGCCCTGGGCATCGATTTCCCGGCGCGGGCGCAGCGACACGAACACCGTTCGCGCGCCACGCTGCACGCTCAGGCGCAGTTCCCGCCCTTCGCTGGCCGAGATGGCATGCAGAAGTTGCTCGGCATCCAGCGGCCCACCCGCGCCGCTGCCCAGGCCGAGCGCGCCTCCCGGGCCGGCCACGCCGACGATCCGGTCCCCGGCTCGCAGGCCGGCCTGCTCGGCCGCCTGGCCCGGCAGCGCCTGTTGCACGAGCACGGGAGCCGGCTGCAGGCGCAGCCCGAAGCCCCGCAGGAAATCGGCCCGCCCCGCGCGCGCCGCGTCGGCGCGAAGATCCAGCAGGATGTCGTGCTCGCCCGAGGCGTCGCGCACCCGCAGGTCCACGCGACGCCCGTCCAGCGCCGCCTCCTGCAGGCGCAACGCCAGCTGCGGCCAGCTGCGCACGGCACGGGTATCCCCGGCGATCGTCGTGGCCAGCACCTGCTGCCCCGCGCGCACGCCGGCGGCCGCGGCGGGCGTGCCCGGCGCGGGCGCGGCCAGCAGGGGCAGCGGCTCGCGCACTCCCATCATGGACACCGCGGCGAACAGCAGCACCGCCAGCACCAGGTTGGCCGCCGGCCCCGCGAACACCACCCAGGCCCGCTTCCAGGGGCCCTGGCGGTTGAAGGCGCGGTGCAGCTGCGCCGGCTCCACCGGCGCCTCGCGCTCATCGAGCATGCGCACGTAGCCGCCCAGGGGCACGGCCGCCAGCACGAATTCGGTGCCATCCGCGCCCATGCGTCGCCGCAGCAGGGGACGACCGAATCCGATGGAAAACCTGAGCACCCGGATGCGGCACGACACCGCCGCCAGGTAATGCCCCGCCTCGTGCACGGCGATGAGCAGCGCCAGGGCGAACAGGAAGGCGAACAGGGTGAGCATCGGGGCCGGGCGGGCTGTTGGATTACCGTGGCGCTTCGCCACCGGCAAGGGTCATGCGCATGGGCACATTGTGCCCCGATCAGCGCCCCAGCGCCCGCGCTTGCGCGGCGGCGCGGCCGCGGGCGCGCGCGTCCAGATCCAGCAGCTCGCCGAGCTCGCGCGCCTGGCTGGCGCCCAGCGCCTCCAGCGTGGCGGCATTGACGCGGTGGATGTCGGTGAAGCGCAAGGCTCCGTCGAGAAAGGCCTGGACCGCCACCTCGTTGGCCGCGTTGAGCACCGCGCAGGCGCCGCCCCCCATGCCCAGCGCCGCGAAGGCCAGGCCCAGGCCGGGAAAGCGCGCCGCGTCGGGATCCTCGAATTCCAGGCGGCCGATGCGGGCCAGGTCGAGCCAGGAACTGCCGGAGGCCATGCGCCGCGGCCACGACAGCCCGTAGGCGATGGGCGTGCGCATGTCGGGCACGCCCAGCTGCGCCACCACCGAGCCGTCGTGGTAGGTCACCATCGAATGCACGATGCTCTGCGGGTGGATCAGCACCCGGATGCGCGAGGCCGGCATGCCGAACAGATAGTGCGCCTCGATCACCTCCAGCGCCTTGTTCATCATGGTCGCCGAGTCCACCGAGATCTTGCGCCCCATGCTCCAGTTGGGATGGGCGCAGGCCTGCGCGGGGGTCATGGCCTCCAGGGTCGCCGGGTCGCTGCGCCGGAAGGGGCCGCCGGAGGCCGTCAGCGTGATCTCGCGCACGTCCAGGGCCCAGCGCTCGCGCTGCTCCGGCAGGCTCTGCAGGATCGCGCTGTGCTCGCTGTCGATGGGCAGCAGCTCACCGCCGCCGTCGCGCATGGCGCGCATGAACAGCTCTCCCGCGACCACCAGGGATTCCTTGTTGGCCAGCAGCACGCGCTTGCCCGCGCGCGCCGCGGCCAGCGCCGAATCCAGCCCGGCGGCGCCGACGATGGCCGCCATCACCATGTGCACCTCGGGATCGGAGGCCACGCGCAACATCGCTTCGGCCCCGGCCAGCACCTCGGTGCGGCTGCCCTGCCCCTGCAGCTCGGCGCGCAGCAAGCCCGCGGCCCGCGCGTCCTCCAGCACCGCGTAGCGCGGCGCGAAGCGCAGGCATTGCTCGAGCAGGGCCTCGCGGCTGGATCGCGCGGCCAGCGCGAACACCTCGAAATCCTCCGGGTGCAGGCGCAGCACCTCCAGGGTGCTGCGGCCGATGGACCCGGTGCTGCCGAGGATGGTGATGCGCTTCATGGCCGCAGGCCCACCAGCAGCATGACCACCGGCAGCACCGGCAGCAAGGCATCGATGCGATCCAGCACGCCACCGTGCCCCGGCAGCAGGCCGCTGCTGTCCTTCACCCCGGCGCGGCGCTTGAGCAGGGACTCGAACAGGTCTCCGGCCACGCTCAGCACGGCCAGCAGCGCCGCCACGAGCAGCGCGCCGGGCAGGCCCCAGCGCAGGGCCAGCCGGGCGCCCAGCGTGCCTTGCAGCCCCGGAAGCAGCGCGCAGGCGGCGGTGTAGGCCAGCACGGCCAGCACTCCGCACAGGGCGCCGGACAGGGTCTTCCCCGGGCTCAGGCGCGGCGCAAGTTTCGGCCCGCCGATGGCCCGCCCGCCGAAATAGGCGGCCACGTCGGCCACCCACACCAGCATGAGCACCGACAGCAGGTAACCGACCCCCAGGCGTCGCGCATGCCACAGCGCCATCCAGGCGGCGAACAGCACCAGGAAGCCCAGCAGGCACAGCACCACGGGCGCCGCCAGGCTGCGCGGCAGCGCGGCCCGGGGCAGGCTGCCCAGCAGCAGGGCCAGCCAGGCCAGGGTGGCCAGGGCGAAGCTGCCGTCGGCGTCCAGCGCGGCCACGGGGCTGAACAACATCGCCGCGACCAGGGCCAGCCAGACGGCCGCCCAGGCCAGCGCCCGCCAGCCGCGCAGCCCGGCCAGGCGCGCCCATTCCCACATGCCGGCGGCGGCGAACACCCCCATCGCCACCCCGAAGCTGCGCGTGCCGGCGAACAGCAACAGCGGCAGCAGCACGGCCAGCAGGACCAGCGCGGTGAGGATTCGGGTACGCAGCATCGCGATGCGGACGCGGCCGGGCTCAGGCCACGCGCAAGCCGGCGGGGTCGGAGGGGTCGGAAGGCTGGCCCGGCTTGTCCGCCACGCGCCCGAAACGGCGCTCGCGCCTCGCGAAGTCGGCGATCGCGTGCGCCAGGGTCTGCTCGTCGAAATCCGGCCAGAGGGTTTCGCAGAAATAGAACTCGGTGTAGGCCAGTTGCCAGAGCAGGAAATTGCTCACCCGGTGCTCGCCCCCGGTGCGGATCAGCAGGTCCGGCTCCGGGATGTCGGCCAGGCACATGTAGCGCCCCAGGCTCTGCTCGGTCAATTCCACGCCGGCCGCCTGCGCGGCGCGCGCCGCCTGCACGATGTCCCAGCGTCCGCCGTAGTTCAGCGCCACGTTCAGGCGCAGGCGCATGGGCTCCACCGTCGCCGACTCGGCCTGGGACATGAGTTCGCGCATGCGCGGGTTCAGCGGCTCGCGGTCGCCGAGAAAGCGCAGGCTCACGCCCTGCGCGGCAAGTTCCGGCGTCTCGCGCTGCAGGGCCTGCACGAACAGTTCCATCAGCGCCGAGACCTCCTCGGCCGGACGCTTCCAGTTCTCGGACGAGAACGCGAACACCGTGAGGTACTGCACGCCCTGCTGCACGCATCCGCGCACCAGGCGCTTGAGGGCGTCGGCCCCGAACTTGTGGCCCGCCGTGCGCGGCAGCAGGCGACGGGTGGCCCAGCGGCCGTTGCCGTCCATGACCACGGCCACGTGGCGAGGCACGAGCGCCGGCTGGGCGTTCTTGCGGGAGGCGTTCTTGCCGGACATCGGGGTCGCCGCCTGCGGCCGTCAGACGGCCATGATCTCCGCCTCCTTCTGCGCGATCATCTTCTCGATGTCGGCGATGAAGCGGTCGGTGGTCTTCTGCACCTCGTCCTGGGCACGGCGCTCCTCGTCCTCGGAGGCCTCCTTGGCCTTCACCAGGTCCTTGAGCTGCTGGTTCGCGTCGCGACGCAGGTTGCGCACGGCCACCTTGGCCGATTCGCCCTCCTGCTTGATCACCTTCACCAGGTCGCGCCGGCGCTCCTCGGTCAGCGCCGGCATGGGCACGCGGATCAGGTCGCCCTGGGTCATCGGGTTGAGTCCCAGGTCGGAGTCGCGAATGGCCTTCTCCACCGCCTGGACCATCTTCTTCTCCCAGGGCTGCACGCTGATGGTGCGCGCATCCAGCAGGTTGACGTTGGCCACCTGGTTGATGGGCATCGGGCTGCCGTAGTAGTCGACGGTGATGTGATCGAGCAGGCCGGCGTGGGCGCGCCCGGTGCGCACCTTGGCCAGGTCGTTGCGCAGGGCCTCGAGGGACTTGAGCATGCGCTGTTCGCAGTTCTTCCGGATCTCGGCGATGGTCATGTTTGCGGACTCGTTGGGCTCGGGTTCAGAGATGTACCAGCGTGCCTTCGGGCTCGCCCTGCACCACGCGCAGCAGCGCTCCCGGCTTGAAGATGCTGAATACGCGGATGGGCAGGCCCTGGTCGCGGCACAGCGCGAAGGCGGTGGCGTCCATCACCTGCAGGCGCTTGACGATGGCCTCGTCGAAGCTGATGCGGTCGAAGCGCGTGGCCTGGGGGTCGCGCGCCGGATCGGCGGTGTAGATGCCGTCCACCTTGGTGGCCTTGAGCATCACCTCGGCGCCGATCTCGGCCGCGCGCAGCGCCGCGGCGGTATCCGTGGTGAAGAAGGGGTTGCCGGTGCCGCCGGCGAAGATCACCGACTTGCCCTCCTCCAGGTACTGCAGGGCCTTGGGGCGCACGTAGGACTCGACCACCTGGTCGATGCTGATGGCCGACATCACGCGCGCCACCAGCCCGGCGTGGCGCATCGCGTCGGCCAGCGCCAGCGAGTTCATCACCGTCGCCAGCATGCCCATGTAGTCGGCCGTGGCGCGGTCCATGCCCACGGCTCCGCCGGCCACGCCCCGGAAGATGTTCCCCCCGCCGATGACAATCGCCAGTTGCACCCCGCTGCGCACCACCTGGGCGATGTCCTCGACCATCTTGACGATGGTCGCCCGGTTGATGCCGTAGGGATCCTCGCCCATCAGGGCTTCGCCAGAGAGTTTGAGCAACACGCGCTTGTAACCGCTCATGCCTGGGTTCTCCGGGAAAGGGGATGCATCGATCGGGGGGCGGGACGGATCGCCGCGGGCTCAGGCACCGCGGGCGGCGGCCATCTGCGCGGCGACCTCGTCGGCGAAATTCTCCGACTTTTTCTCGATACCCTCGCCGACCACGTACAGGGTGAAGCCCAGCACCCTGGTCTTGGCCGCCGCGAGCATCTGCTCGACCGTCTGCTTGTCGTTCTTGACGAAGGCCTGGTTGAACAGCGAGACCTCCTTCAGGTACTTCTGCACCGAACCCTCGACGCGCTTGGCCACGATCTCCGGCGACTGCACCGGACGGCCTTCGGCGCGGGCCTTCTCGGCGTCCTCGGCGGCCTTCTGCGTGGCGATCGAGCGCTCGGTCTCGATCAGGCTGGCCGGAACCTCGGCGGCCGACAGCGCCACCGGCTTCATCGCGGCCACGTGCATGGCCACATCCTTCGCCGCGACCTCGTCGCCGTCGAATTCCACCACCACGCCGATGCGCGTGCCGTGCAGGTAGCTGGCCAGCCTGGAGCCGCCCGCGAAGCGCTTGAAGCGGCGGATGCTCATGTTCTCGCCGATCTTGCCGATCAGCGTGGTGCGTTGCGCTTCGATGGTGGCGCCATCCACTTCCAGCGCCGACAGCGCGGCCACGTCGGCCGGGTTGCGCTCGGCGACCAGGCGCGCCAGCTTCTTGCCGAAGGCCAGGAAGTCGTCGTTCTTGGCCACGAAGTCGGTTTCGCAGTTGAGTTCCACGATGGCGCCCTGGGCGCCGTCGATGTGCACCGCCACGATGCCTTCGGCCGTGACCCGCGCGGCGGCCTTGCTCGCCTTGCTGCCCAGCTTCACGCGCAGCAGTTCCTCGGCACGGGCCATGTCGCCTTCGGCCTCGGTGAGCGCCTTCTTGCACTCCATCATGGGCGCGTCGGTCTTGCCACGAAGTTCAGCCACCATGGATGCGGTGATTGCCGCCATATTGCACTCCTGATTGAATCCTGGATTGAACAAGGGGGCTGCGAACAGCCCCCCGTAGACCATGCTTCGCGGCGCCATGCGCCGCGTGCGAGCCGATTCCTTCGCCGGTTTCGGCTCCGCGGCCTCAGTCGGCCGGCGTCTCGTCGGCGACCTCGACGAATTCGGCGCTTTCTGCGCCTTCCGTCTGCACCACCTCGTTCAGCGCGTCGTTGCGACCCTCGAGGATGGCGTCGGCGATGCCGCGGCAGTACAGCGCCACGGCCTTGCCCGAGTCATCGTTGCCGGGGATCACGTGGTCGATGCCCACCGGCGAGTGGTTGGTGTCCACCACGCCGATAATGGGAATGCCCAGCATATGCGCTTCCTCGACGGCGATCTTGTGATAACCCACGTCGATCACGAACATGGCGTCCGGCAGGGCGTTCATGTCCTGGATGCCGCCAATGGACTTTTCCAGCTTGGCCAGCTCGCGCTGGAACATCAGCTGTTCCTTCTTGGTCATGTGCTCCAGCGCGCCGTCGGCGATCTGGGTCTGCATGTCCTTGAGCTTCTTGATCGAACCCTTGACCGTCTTGAAGTTGGTCAGCATGCCGCCGAGCCAGCGCGAGTTCACGTAGGGCATGCCGCAACGCTGGGCCTCGGCCTGCACCAGTTCGCCGGCCTGGCGCTTGGTGCCCACGAACAGGATGGTGCCGCGACGCGCCGCCATCTGGCGACCGTACTTGCAGGCATCCTGGAACATCGGCAACGTCTTCTCGAGGTTGACGATGTGGATCTTGTTGCGATGGCCGAAGATGTAGGGAGCCATCTTCGGGTTCCAGAAACGGGTCTGGTGCCCGAAGTGCACACCGGCCTCGAGCATTTCACGCATGGAAACGGACATCATGAGTTCCTAGGTTGGGTCTCGAATCCGGTCCTCAACCCGCGCGAGCCAGGCCTGCCGAGCAAGCCCGCCCCGCGACGGGCACCTGGAAGGACCGGTTCGCGGATTTCGCCACCTCGCAGCCATCGTCGCCGGTGTCCGGCGCCCTCGGGACGCCCGTGCCAACGACCATGCCCGCGCGGGCAGCGGTCGGTCGGGCGACCCGGCTCGCTCGCGGATTGCAAATTCCGCATCGTTCCGCAATCAAGGCCTGCACGCGCCACCCGACAAAACCTTCGCATTATAGACCGAATCGGGTATCGCACCGCAGCATCCTGCGGCGGGCTTCGGGGAAATTCCACCGATTCCGGCGATCGGGAACCACCCGGACGATCGGGCCGGCGCGGCTGCTTCAATCCTGCGCCTGGCGCTGGCGCACCGCCTCGAACAGGCACACGCCGGCCGCCACCGACACATTCAGGCTGTCCACGCTGCCCAGCATGGGAATATGCACCAGCTGGTCGCAGCTCTCGCGCACCAGGCGTCGCAGCCCGCTTCCCTCGGCGCCCAGCACCAGCGCCGTGGGGCCGCGCAGCTCGGCGCGGAAGATGCTGGCCTCGGCGTCGCCGGCCGCTCCCACCACCCACACCCCGCGCTCGCGCAGCCCCGCCAGGGCGCGGGCCATGTTGGTCACCATCAGGTAGGGCACGGTGTCGGCCGCCCCGCTGGCCACCTTGGCCACCGTGGGGGTGAGCCCCACCGCCCGATCCTTGGGCGCGAACACCGCGTGCACCCCGGCGGCGTCGGCGCTGCGCAGCATGGCCCCCAGATTGTGGGGGTCGGTCACTCCGTCCAGGCCCAGCAGCAGCGGGTGCTCGCCGGCGCCATCCAGCACCGCGTCCAGGGTCGTGGGCTGGGCCAGGGCCTCCACCCGGGCCACCACGCCCTGATGGCGCCGGTCGGCCACCAGCGCGTCCAGGCGAGCGGCATCCACCGGCAGCACCTGCACGCCGGACTCCTGCGCCCTGTGCTGGAGTTGGCGCATCCGCGCGTCGTGCCGCGCGGCATCCACCAACAATTCACGCACACTTTGCGGGGCCACGCGCAAGCGCGCGCCGACCGCATGGAAACCGTAGAGCAGTTTGAGACTCATGAAGGGCTGGGTTCGGTCGCTTCAGTCGGGAGGGTGGGCGCGGGATGTTCCCGGCCATGACGCAGCACGCGCCCGGCCTGCAACTCCAATACCTCGTCGCAGCGCGCCGCGAGCCGCGCATCGTGGGTCACCAGCACCAGGGTGCTGCCCTGCTGGCGCTGCAGGTCGAACAGCAGATCGATGATGCGCTCGCCGGTGGCCGCGTCCAGGTTGCCGGTGGGCTCGTCGGCCAGCAGCAGCGCCGGGCGCGTGACAAAGGCCCGCGCCAGGGCCACGCGCTGCTGCTCGCCCCCCGAGAGCACCCCGGGCTTGCGATGCTCGCGCCCAGCCAGGCCCACGCGCGCCAGCATGTCGCGCGCCTCGCGCAGGGGCGCCGAGGCGCCGCCGGCGATGTCCAGCGCCAGGGACACGTTGTGCAACGCGTCCAGGTGCCCGATCAGCTGGAAATTCTGGAACACGAAGCCCAGGCGCGTGGCCCGCAGGCGCGAGCGCGCGTCCTCGTCCAGGGAGAACAGGTCGATGCCGTCCAGCAACACCTTGCCCGAACTCGGCAGGTCCAGGCCCGCCAGCAGGCCCAGCAAGGTCGACTTGCCGGAACCCGAGGGCCCGACGATGGCCAGGCTGCCGCCGCGCGGCACGCGCAGGCTCAGGTCGTCGAGCACGGCCAGCTGCGCGCCGGCGTCGCCCACCGTCTTGCACAGATGCTGGGCGACAATGGCGTCTTGATCGGAATTCGAGGACATGAGATGCGCAACAAGTGGACCCTCATTCTAGGAACTCTGCTGCTGGCTCTGGCCGCGTGCTCCCAGGCCTTCGCGGCCGGCTCGGGCCAGGCGGACCCGCACCCCGTGCTGCTGGTCATCGGCGACAGCCTCTCGGCCGGCTACGGCCTGGAGACCGGCGCCGGCTGGGTGGCGCTGCTGCAAAAGCGCCTGCGGGAGCGCCACGCCCCGTGGCGGGTGGTCAACGCCAGCATCAGCGGCGAGACCACCGCCGGCGGCATGAGCGCCCTGCCCGCGCTGCTGCAGCGCGACCAGCCGAAGGTGGTGGTGATCGAGCTCGGCGGCAACGACGCGCTGCGCGGGCTGTCGCTGGCCGCCACCGAGTCCAATCTTCGATCCATGGCCAGCGCCTGCCAGATGTTCGGCGCGCGCGTGCTGCTCATCGGCATGCGCATCCCGCCGAACTACGGGCCGGCCTACACCCGCGGATTCGAGGCCATCTTCCCCCGCGTGGCGCGCCTGCAGCACACCGCCCTGGTGCCCTTCCTGCTGTCCGGCGTGGTCGATCACCCCGACTGGTTCCAGGCGGACAACATCCACCCCACCGCTGCCGCGCAGCCGACCATGCTCGACACCGTGTGGCCGGTGCTCGAGCCCCTGCTCCACCTGGGGGCGCGCAAACCGTGAACCCCCAGCCCATCGAGGCCGCGCAGGCCCTGCGGGAGCTGCGGGCCTTCGAGGCCGTGCTCGACGTGCGCAGCCCCGGCGAGTTCGTGCTGGACCACCTGCCCGGCGCGGCCAACTGGTGGGTGCTGGACGACGCCGAGCGCGCGCGCGTGGGCACCCTGTACAAGCAGCAGGGCTCCTTCGAGGCCAAGCGCGTGGGCGCGGCGCTGGTGGCGCGCAACATCGCGCTGCACATCGAGCGCTCGGCCGGCGACTGGCCGCGGCGCCACCGCGTGCTGGCCTACTGCTGGCGCGGAGGCAACCGCTCCGGCGCGATGGCCCATGTGCTGGCGCAGATCGGCTTCCCGGTGAGCGTGGTGCGCGGCGGCTACAAGGCCTTGCGCGCGGCACTGGTGGAACAGCTCGAGGCCCTCGCCCAGGCGCAGCGCCTGATCGTGCTGTGCGGGCCCACCGGCTGCGGCAAGAGCCGCCTGCTGCAGGCGCTGCAGGCCCAAGGCGCGCAGGTGCTGGACCTGGAACGCCTGGCGGCCCACCGCGGCTCCGTGCTCGGCGGCATGGCGGCCGAGCCCCAGCCCACGCAAAAGGCCTTCGAGACCCGCCTCTGGGAAGAGCTGCGCGGCTTCGATCCGACCCGCCCCGTGTTCGTGGAAAGCGAAAGCCGCAAGATCGGACGCCTGCAGGTGCCCCCGGCGCTGATCGAGCGCATGCGCGCCGCCGAATGCCTGCGCCTGCACGCGAGCCTCGACGTGCGCGTGCAGGTACTGCTCGGCGACTACACCGACATGACCTCCGACCCCGCCGAGCTGCAGCGTCGCCTGCATGGGCTGCGCGAGCTGCGCGGCGCGCAGACGGTGCAGCGCTGGCAGCAGCTCAGCGCCCAGGGGGCCTTCGCCGAACTGACCCGCGAATTGCTCGAGCAGCATTACGACCCCAGCTACGAGGCCTCGATGCGCCGCAACTACCAGCGCTACTCCGAGGGCCCGGACCGGGAGGTCGCTTCGGCGCAGGCCTTCGAGCCGATGGCCCGGCGCCTGCGCGAGGAATTCGACCCAGACTGAGCCCCGAGGGGCGCGCAGCCCCGCGTCAACCCGCTCGGCGCAGCACCTGCAGCAGGCCCTGCAGCACCTGCAGCGGGCTTGGCGGACAGCCCGGAATGCGCAGGTCCACCGGCAGCACGGCATCCACGCCGCCGCATACCGCGTAGCTGCCGGCGAACTCGCCGCCGCAATCCGCGCAGTCGCCCACCGCCACCACCAGGCGCGGCTCGGGCATGGCCTCGTAGGTGCGCAGCAGCGCGTCGCGCATGTGCAGGCTCACCGGCCCGGTCACCAGCAGCAAGTCGGCATGGCGCGGACTGGCGACGAAATGCACCCCGCGACCCTCGAGGTTGTAGTGGGCGTTGCCCAGAGCGTTGAGCTCGAACTCGCAACCGTTGCAGGAGCCGGCATCGACCAGGCGAACGGCCAGCGCGCGCCCCAGCAGGCGCAGCAGCTCGGCGTCCAGGTCCTCGCGCGCGGCGGCGGTCGCGGCGGGCTCGGGCACCGGCTCGGTCGGCACCAGGCCGACGCGTGCGACCCTGCGAAGAATGTGCCACATGGTGGGGGCTCCCGGGAAGCGCAGCCCTCAACCGTCGTGCCCTGAGTAGGACAGGTTGAAGGACTTGTTGATCAAGGGAAAATCGGCCACGATGTCGCGGGCCGCGGCCCATTCCACCGCCGGCCAGTTCTGCCACGAGGGATCGTGCGCATGCGCCTGCTCGACCCTTCCGTCGCCGCCCATGCGCAGCGCCACCAGCACGGGGCCGCGCCAGCCCTCGACCAGGCCCAGCGCCCACCCGCCCGCACAGGCCGTGGCTTGTTCCGGCCAGGCCGCGCGCAGGGCTCCCTCGGGCAGGGTGCGCAGCCATTCGCGACACAGGCGCAAGGACTCGAACAGTTCGTCGAAGCGCTGGGCCACGCGCGCGGCCACGTCGCCGCCCGCGTGCACGGCAACGCGCAGCTCCAGGCGATCGTAGGGCGCCATGCGCGCGCGCAGGTCCAGCGCCTGCCCGCTGGCGCGCCCGGCCAGCCCCAGCATGCCCAGGCCGCGCGCCAGTTCGGGCTCCACCCGCCCGGTGCCGCGCAGTCGGTCCTGCAGGCCGGCGTGCTGTTCGAAGGCCGCCAGCAGCACCCGCGCGTCGGCGCGCAGGCTCAGGCATTGTTCGTCGAGTTCGCGCAGCGCCTGCTCGCCGGGATCGCAGCGCACGCCCCCCGGGCACAGCGCGTCCATCGGCCAGCGCGCGCCGAAGGCCCGCAGGTTCGCGCGCAGCACCTGCTCCTTGAGCAGGGAGAACTGCGAAAGGCCGAAGGCCAGCCCGGTGTCGCCCGCGATGGCGCCGATATCCCCCAGGTGGTTGGCGATGCGTTCGCGCTCGAGCAGCAGCGCGCGCAGCCACAGCGCCCGGCGCGGAATCTCCACCCCCGCGGCGCTCTCCAGGGCCATGCAGGTGGCCCAGGCCCCGGCCACCGTGCTGTCTCCGCTGAGGCGCGCGCCCAGGCGCACGGTGCCCTCGGCGTCGCGCCCGCGCAGCAGCCTTGCCACGCCCTTGTGGGTCCAGCCCAGGCGCTGCTCCAGGCGCAGCACCTGTTCGCCCAGCACCGAGAAGCGGAACTGGCCCGGCTCGATGATGCCGGCGTGCACGGGACCCACGCCGATCTCGTGCACCCCGCGCCCCTGCACCGGCACGTAGGCGTAGGCCTCGGGCGGCGGCGCCGGCGGGCGCTCTCCCGCGCCGGCGCGCAGGGGCTGCCAGTCGGCGGGCCAGGCGCCGTGGCGCAACCACGGGCGCGGATCCATGCCCTGCGCCTGGGGTCCGAGCAGGTCGCGCAAGGCGCGCTGCAGGCGCGACGCCACGGGGAAGGCCTCGTGCAGGCCGGGATACAGCAGGCTGGGTGGAAGCCGCAAGCCGGCGAGTTGCAGGCCCTGCTCGTGCAGCCACAGCGCGAGCACGGCGAAGCCGCTCGCGGCTGCCTGGTCGGAGCCGGGCGCAGGCCCGCGCGGCAGGGCCGGCCCCCACTGCTCGCCCCACAGGCTGAGCAGTCGCGCGCCGCGCTCGTGCATGCGCCGGGCCAGCTCGGCCCATTGCAGCGCATCCACGTCCGCGGCCTCGAGCCGCAGGCCCAGGCCTTCCCAGGCGCGGGCGTCCGAGGCGATCGCGCCGCGGCTCATGTCGGGCTCCCCAGCACCAGGGCCGCGGCACGCCAGGCCTGCGCCAGCAGGCCCGGGATCCACAAGCCCAGCAACAGCACCAGGCCCAGGTGCAGCCAGGCCGGCGCCAGCCAGGGACGCTGCGGCAGGCTGCGCAGACGAGGCTCCTGCTCGCGCCCGAACACCATGGCCTGCACCCGCCACAGCACCGCGGCCAGCGCCACCAGCAGGCCCAGCAGCAGGGGCGCCACGCTCCATGGCGCCGTCTGCAAGGCACTGCCCAGGATCAGGAATTCACTGGTGAACACGCCGAAGGGCGGCAGGCCGACGATGGCCAGCGCCCCCAGCAGCAACAGCCATCCCAGCGCGGGCGAGCGGGCGCGCAGGCCGCGGATGTCGTCCAGGCGCGGCGAGCCGGCCTTTTGCGACGCATGCCCCACGCTGAAAAAGATCGCGCTCTTGGTCAGCGCATGCACGCTCAGGTGCAGCAGCGCCGCGAAACTCGCCAGGGGCGTGCCCAGGCCGAAGCCGAAGCTGGCCAGGCCCATGTGCTCGATGGACGACCAGGCGAACAGCCGCTTGGCGTCCTTCTGGCGCCACAGCAGCAGCGAGGCGGTCAACACCGAGAGCAGGCCGAAACCCTGCAGCAGCAGGCCCGGCCAGGCCGCGTGCACGCTGCCCTCGACCAGCACCCGCATGCGCAGCACCGCGTACAGGGCCACGTTGAGCAACAGCCCGGAAAGCACGGCCGACACCGGGGTCGGCCCCTCGGCATGGGCGTCGGGCAGCCAGCTGTGCAGGGGCACCAGTCCCACCTTGGTGCCGTAGCCCACGAGCACGAACACGAAGGCCACGCTCATCGCCGCCGGGGCCAGCGCGCCACGCGCCGCGGCCAGCCGGGTCCACAGCAGCGCCTGCGCGCCCTGCCCGCCCAGCACGCGCTCGGCCGCCGCATAGACCAGCACGGTGCCGAACAGCGCCAGGGCCAGGCCCACGCCGCACAGGATGAAGTACTTCCACGCCGCCTGCAGGCCGGCGGGACTGCGGTACAGCGACACCAGCAACACGGTGGCCAGCGTGGCCGCCTCCATCGCCACCCACAGCAGACCCAGGTTGTTGCTCAGCAGCGCCAGCAGCATGGTGAACACGAACAGCTGGAACATGCCGTGGTACAGGCGAAGGCGCTGCCCGCCCAGACGGCCGGCGGCCTGCTCCACGCGCATGTAGGGCACCGAGAAGGCGGCGGTGCCGGCCGCCACGAAGGTGGTCAGCAGCACCAGGTAGGTGTTCAGCGCATCCGCGTACAACTGCTGGCCCAGCGCCAGCAGCGGCCCGCCCAGCGCGACCGCCAGGCCCAGCAGGCAGGCCAGCGCGAAACCCAGCACGCTGAAGGCCAGGTTCAGGTATTCGGCGCCGCGCCGCAGGCCCAGCCAGCCCAGCATGGCCGCCCCCACCAGGGGCAGCGCCAGCACCGCCGCCGGCAGGTAGGCGAACCAGGAAGACCCTCCCATGCTCAGGACTCCTCGCTCGCGGCGGGCAGGCGGGTGGCGGGCTCCGCCGCGGCTTCCTGGGGCAACTCCAGGCTGTCGAACTGCTCGCGGATGCGCAGCACGAACACGCCCAGGATGAACACCCCCACCAGCAGGTCCAGGCCGATGCCCAGTTCGACCACCATGGGCATGCCGCGCGTGGCCGCGGTGGCGGCGAACAGCAGGCCGTTTTCCAGCGACAGGAAGCCCAGCACCTGCGCGATCGCGTTGCGCCGGCTGATCATCATGAGCAGCGCCAGGAACACCACCGCCATGGCGATGCCCAGCAGGCCGCGCGTGGCGCCGTGGGCCAGGGACTCCAGCGGCTGCGCCAGCGCGAAGGCGAACAGCACCAGCGCCATGCCGATGAGTTGCATGCCCGGGATGTTCAGCAAGGGCTCGATGTCCCATTGCGCGTGCAGGCGCCGCGTCAGTCGCAGCAGCACCCAGGGCAGCACCAGCACCTTGAGCACCAGGGCCAGCAGCGCCGAGCCGTACAGCTCGGACTGCCCGGTGCTCCAGGCCACCAGCACGGAGCTGCCCGCGAGCAGCGCCCCCTGCCAGGCGAACAGCCAGATCAGGCCCATCACGCGGCGCTGCGACAACATGGCGAAGGACAGCAGCAGCAACAGCGCGGCGAACAGGTGAATGCCCTGCAGGGCCGCGGGCAGTTGCGCCAGCGCGAGGATCGGGGCCAGGGGCTGCATGGCTCAGGGCTCCAGCATCAGGCCCACCCACAGGCCGAGCACGGCCAGCAGGAAGGCCGTGGCCAGGAATTCGGGCGCGCGGAACACGCGCAGCTTGGCGCTGCTGGTCTCGATCAGCGCCACCCCCGCCCCGCCCAGGGCCAGCTTGGCCAGCAGCGCGGGCAGCGCGGGCAGCAGCCAGCCCGCCGCCTGCCCCGGCATGGCCATGCCCCAGGGCGCGAACATGGCAAAGCCCATGCACATGTAGTTGTAGAGCTTGAGCGCCTGCGCCCATTCGATCAGCGCCAGGTGGCGGCCCGAGTACTCGAGCACCATGGCCTCGTGGATCATGGTCAGCTCCAGGTGGGTGCTGGGGTTGTCCACCGGCAGGCGCGCGTTCTCGGCCAGCAGCACCATGACAAAGGCCACGGCGCCGAAGGCCAGGCCGGGATGGATGCTCGGGCCGTGATCATGCAGCGCCCGCGCCAGCGCCGGCAGCTGGGTGCTGCCGGCGAACTGCGAGGCGGTGAACAGCACCATCAGCAAGGCAGGCTCGGCCAGGAAGCCCAGCATCATCTCGCGCCGAGCTCCCAGGCTGGCGAAGGCGGTCCCGGTGTCCATCGCGGCCAGGGCCTGGAACACCCGCGCCAGGGCGAACAGGCCGACCAGGGCGATCGCGTCGGCCACCGAGGCCAGCGGCAGGCCCGCGCCCAGCGAGGGGATGATGGCGGCGGCCGCGCTCATGCAGCCCAGCACCACGTAGGGCGCGGCCCGGAACAAGGGGCTGGAACCCTCGGGAAGCACCGGCTGGCGGCGCCACAGCTTGCGCAGGCGCCAGTAAGGCTGGCCCAGCGGCGGCGCGTGGCGATTGGACAGCCACGCCCTGCACTGGGCCACCCAGCCCAGCAGCAGCGGAGCCAGCGCCAAGGCCGCCGCCACGCTGAGCACCTGGGTGGCGGCTTCGACGGCGAATTGCACGAAATCCATCGCGGCGGGCTCCAGCTCAGCGCAACACCAGCAACAGCAGCACCAGCAGGGTGCCGAAGGTGTAGAGCAGGTAGCCCGCCATGCCCACCTGCTGCAGGCGTCCCACGCGCCGCGCCAGGCCCAGCACGGCGAGGGCCAGGGGCTGGTACAGGCGCGTGCGCAGCGGGTCGCGCACCTGCTCGGTGTAGCGTGGCGCAGGCTCCCCCGGCCCGCTGGCCTGGCTGTGCACGTCGAATAGCGGCGCGAACAGGCGCCGTACCGGCTGGCCGAAGCCCTCGGCGCTGTCCTGCATGCGCGCGCTGATCGCCCCCTCCCCGCAGGCCCAGGCCGGCGCACGGCGGGCCGGCGCGGCGCGCCAGGCATGCGCGGCCAGCAGGCCGCAGGCCGTCAGCGCCAGGCCCAGCACCACCAGCGCCAGGGGGTCGAAGCTGGCGCGCTGCGGGGACAGGGGCGCCAGGCGCGAAATTCCCCCGCCCCAGGCCACCACCTGCCCCAGCAGGGGCTGCTCGGCACGCGCCACCAGGCGCAGCACCACCCCGGGAAACAGCCCCGGCAACACGCACAGCACGGCCAGGAACACCAGACCCGCGCGTTGCGCGAGGCCGGCGTCATGCGCCCCGGAGCGGGCCAGCGCGGGCTCGCGCGGGCGACCCAGGAACACCACGCCGTAGAACTTGACCATCACGAAGGCCGCCAGCGCGGCCACCAGCACCAGCATGGCCGCGCCCAGGGCGACGAACATGCCCAGCAGTGGCTGCGGCAGGTGGGGCGACAGCACGAAGGCCTGCAGCAGCAGCCACTCGGCGACAAAACCCCCCAGCAGCGGAAGGCCGGCCATCGCCAGCGTGCCTACCAGCGCGCTCCAGCCGACCCAGGGCATGCTGTGCAGCAGCCCGCCGAGCATGCCCAGGCTGCGCTGGCTGGTGGCGTGCATGACCGAGCCGGTGGCCAGGAACAGCAGGTTCTTGGCCATGGCGTGGTGCAGCAACTGGAACAGCATGGCCGCCAGCGCCAGCGCGGCCAGCGCCGGCATGCCCGCGGCGCGGAACACCAGCGCCAGGCCCAGCGCGGCGAAGGCCAGGCCCATGTTCTCCACCGAGGACCAGGCCAGCAGGCGCTTCATGTCCTCCTGCACCGCCGCCTGCAGCACCCCCATGAGGGCACCGGCCAGGCCCAGCAGCAGCAGCGCCACGCCCCAGGCCATGCTGTCCAGGTGCAGCAGGTCCAGCGACACGCGCAGCAAGGCGTACAGCGCGGTCTTGAGCATCACCGAACTCATCAGCGCGGACACCGGCGAGGGTGCCGCCGGGTGCGCCTCGGGCAGCCAGGCATGCAGGGGCAGCAGGCCCGCCTTGGCGCCGAAGCCCACCACGGCCAGCAGCATGGCCAGCCCCAGCGTGGAGCCCGCCGGCGCGGCCTGGCGCATGGAGGCGAAGGACAGGCCCTGCAGCCAGGCCCCGGGCTGTGCCGCGGCGCCCGGGGCCTGGGCCAGCAGCACGAACATCGCCACCAGGCACAGCGCGCCCAGGTGGGCCATCAGCAAATACAGGAAGCCGGCATCGCGCACCTCCTGCAGATCGTCGCGGGTCAGCACCAGCAGGTAGGAAGCCAGGGCCATGGCCTCCCAGGCCAGCAGGAAACCGAAAGCGTCGGCCGCCAGCAGCACCAGGGTCATGCTGGCCAGGAACAGGTGGTACAGCAGGCCGATCTGCCCCGGAGGCGCCCCTTCGCCCTTGCGGAAATAGCCGCAGGCGAACACCGTGCTGCCGAAGCCCGAAGTGCCCAGCAGCAGCAGGAAAAATCCCGACAGCGGATCCAGGCGCCAATGCAGCACCAGGCCGCTGGCCCCCAGCGCCAGGGCCAGCTCCCGCGGAGCCGCGAACACCCCCAGCAGGCCCAGCAGGGCCATGGCCGCGCACAGCAAGGCACCCAGCGGGAACACCCGCAAGGCCACCCAGCGGGTGGAATGAGGTCGCCACAGCGCGGCCAGCCCGACCAGCACCCAGGCCCCGGCGATGCCGAGCGCCAGGCCCAGCAGCGGCACGGAGTTCAGGGGGCCCATGGTGGCGTTGGCTGCATACACAATGCACATGCAATGTGCATGTCATGCTAATACAATTGGGCCCATGGAACAACGAACCACTCGCCTGACCGTGCTCATCGACCCTCGCAAGAAGGAGGTGTTCGAGCATTTGTGCGCACGCGAGGACCAGACCCCCTCGCAGGTGGTGCGTCGCCTGATCCGCGAGTACATCGAGCAGCGCCTGGGGCGGCCCTGGCAACCCGGCGAATCCCTGGAGCATGTGCGCGACGCCCTGCCCGGGCCGCGCGCGCAGCCCGGCCTCGACGACGTCGAGCGCTGAACGAGGCTGCGGCGCCGCGCGGACTCAGGCGGCGAGCCGCGCCTGCGAGGCGATGGAGAACAACTCGTCGGCGGGCAGGCGCCGATGCCGGGGCTCGCTCAGCGCCTGGCGCCACAGACGCGCCCCGGAGGCCCCCTTCCACAGGCCCAGCATGTGGCGCACCACGGCAAAGGGGGGCACGCCCAGCTGCGCCATGCGCTCGCAGTAGGCGCGCATCGCCGCCTCGACCTGCTCCGGACTGCGCGGCCCGCCTTCTGCCGCGCCGAGGTGTTCGCGGTCCCAGCTGGCCAGCCACCAGGGGCGCTGATAGGCTTCCCGGCCGACCATCACGCCATCGACCCGCGCGAGATGCTCGCGCACGGCCGCATCGTCGCGCACTCCGCCGTTGAGCACGATGCCCAGGCTGGGGAACTCGCGCTTGAGCTGGTAGACCAGTTCATAGCGCAGCGGCGGAACCTCGCGATTGTCCTTCGGGCTCAATCCGTCCAGCCAGGCGTTGCGGGCATGCACGATGAACAGGCGGCAGCCGCCCTCGGCCACCGTGCCGACGAAATCCCGCATGAATCCGTAGTCCTCGATGCGGTCGATGCCGATGCGGTGCTTGACCGTCACGGGCAGCGCATCGCCCACGGCGTCGCGCATGGCGGCCACGCAGTCGCGCACCAGCGCCGCTTCGCCCATCAGGCACGCGCCGAAGGCCCCCCGCTGCACCCGGGGGCTGGGGCAACCGCAATTCAGGTTCACCTCCGCGTAGCCCCAGCGCTGGGCCAGGCGCGCGCAGGCGGCGAGGTCGGAGGGCTCGCTGCCCCCGAGCTGCAGGGCCACGGGATGCTCGGCCGGATCGAAATCCAGATGCCGCGCCTGGTCGCCGTGCAGCAGCGCGCCGGTGGTGACCATTTCGGTGTACAGGCGCGCACCCCGGCTGAGCTGCCGGTGGAAATAGCGGCAATGCCGGTCGGTCCAGTCCAGCATCGGCGCCACGCACAGGCGCCATGCGCTGCCCGGGGGTTCGGAGGCGGTTCGGGTGTGCACGGAGAATCTTTTCGCGCGATACGCGCAATACGCGAATTCGAGCCTGGTCGCGACGCCCGCGACGGCCCAAAGACAAAAGCCCGGTTACTCGCGTAACCGGGCTTGAATTTCCCCAGAGGGGGAAAAGGGGAGCCTGACGATGTCCTACTTTCACACGCGAATGCGCACTATCATCGGCGCTGAGGCGTTTCACGGTCCTGTTCGGGATGGGAAGGAGTGGTTCCACCTCGCTATGGTCATCAGGCGTAACTG
>JAKBBK010000008.1 GCA_021808525.1 Pseudomonadota bacterium | reverse complement strand
GCACCGGCCGCCGCAAGAGTTCGGTGGCGCGCGTGTTCATCAAGAAGGGCAGCGGCAACATCACGGTCAACGGCCGTGCGCTGCAGGAGTACTTCGGGCGCCAGACCTCCATCATGGTGGTCAAGCAACCCCTGGTGCTGACCGAGAGCGAAGCCCTGTTCGACATCAAGGTCAACGTGCGCGGTGGCGGCGAGTCCGGCCAGGCCGGCGCGGTGCGCCACGGCATCACCCGTGCGCTGATCGACTTCGACGCCGCGCTCAAGCCGGCGCTGTCCAACGCGGGCTTCGTGACCCGCGATGCCCGCGAAGTCGAGCGCAAGAAGGTCGGCCTGCACGGCGCCCGCCGTCGCAAGCAGTTCTCCAAGCGCTGACGGGTGGGCGGGGCCTGGCTCCCGCCACGCACCCCGGCGAGACCCGTTCCCTCAGGGGAACGGGTTTTTTTTTGCCTGTCCGAGGGTTTGCGCGAAGCCTCCCGGGCTCTAAGATGGACCGTGCTCAACCATCACCGGCCGCAGCCCGAGGGCGCCGGCCGCCTGTGCGAGGGGGAAAATGCATGGGAATGTTCGCGTGGCTGCGCAAGCACGTGCAGGGAGTTCCGAGCGCGCCCGACCCCGCGCTGGACGCCGACAGCGCCTACGCCGAAGCCGGCCCGCAGACCCGTTTTGGCATGCGCCCGGGGGCGACGGTAGCGGGGCTGGATTTCTACCAGGCCATCGACTTCCAGCGCCGCTGGAAGCTGCGCCTGGGTGCCTACGTGCGCGGCGAGGCCCGGGCGCGCCAGACCTGGCGCGACATCGCGCGCGATGACCGCTGCGAACTGGGGCGCTGGCTGCAACAGGCCGGATCGTTGCAGGGGCGCAACGCCGTGCTGGTGCAACGTCTGCGCGAACAGCACGCGCTGCTGCATCGGGCGGCCGCGGACATCGTGCGCCTGGCCGATGCCGGGCAGCGCGATGCCGCGCTGCAGGCCCTGCGCCACGGAGACTTCGCCCATGCCTCGCATGCCACGGTCGCCGGCCTGAGCGAGTTGTTCATCGCGCTCGACCAGGGCGCCGGCGAGGCGCCCCGAGCGCACTGAAGCCACGGCCTGCGCGCAAGGCCGCGCCCGCGCCGCTACCATTTTCCCTTCGGCCGCTCCTGGCGGCGGCCCGGGATCAGGAATTCTCGAGGACATCAGCCCATGGGCGCAGTGAAGGTCGGAATCGTCGGCGGCACCGGGTACACCGGAGTGGAATTGCTGCGCCTGTTGCTGGCGCACCCCGACGTGGAGCTGCGCGCGATCACCTCCCGCAAGGAAGCGGGGCTCGCGGTCAGCGACATGTACAGCAGCCTGCGCGGGCACACCGAGCTGCGCTTCAGCACGCCCGACGACGCGCCGCTGCGCGAATGCGACGTGGTGTTCTTCGCCACGCCGCATGGCGTGGCCATGCAGCAGGCGCGCGAACTGCTGGCCGCCGGCGTGCGCATCATCGATCTGGCCGCCGATTTCCGGCTGCGCGACACCGCCACCTTCGAGCGCTGGTACGGCATGCCCCACGCCTGCCCCGACATCCTGCGCGAGGCGGCCTACGGCCTGCCCGAGCTCAACCGCGAGGCCATCCGCGGCGCCCGCGTGGTGGGCAACCCGGGCTGCTACCCGACCACCGTGCAGATCGGCTTCGCGCCGCTGCTGCGCCGCGGCCTGGTCGACCCCGGGCATCTGATCGCCTCCTGCGCCTCCGGGGTCTCGGGCGCCGGGCGCAAGGCCGAGGTGGGCTACCTGTACGCCGAGGACTCGGACAATTTCAAGGCCTACGGGGTCAAGGGCCACCGCCATGGCCCGGAGATCGAGCAGGAACTGCGCCGCCTGGCCGGCGTGGCCGATGCCGATGCCTCGCTGCGCTGCCTGTTCCTGCCCCACCTGGTGCCCATGATCCGCGGCATGCACAGCAGCCTGTTCGCCCGCCTGAACGAGGCCGGCCAGGCCGCCGACCTGCAGGCCCTGTACGAGGATTTCTACGCCGGCGAGCCCTTCGTGGACGTCATGCCCGCGGGCAGCGCCCCGGAGACCCGCAGCGTGCGCGGGGCCAACCTGCTGCGCCTGGCCGTGCACCGCCCGCAGCCGGACACGGTGGCGGTGCTGGTGGTGCAGGACAACCTCACCAAGGGGGCCTCCGGGCAGGCCGTGCAGAACATGAACCTGATGCTCGGGCTGCCCGAGACGGCGGGATTGCGCGGCATCGCGCTGATGCCCTGATGCCATCGGGCGCTAATGCCCCTTCTGGCAACATGGATGTCCGCGCGGCAAGCGTCGCGCCGGCGACCTAAAATAAGGGCCTCAACAGGAGAAGTTCCATGAGCGCAGTGTTCCAGGATGCCCAGGCCGTCGCGGCCCCCGAGCCGCTTTTGTTCACCGAAAGCGCCGCGGCGAAGGTGAAGGAACTGATCGACGAGGAAGGCAACCCCGCGCTGAAACTGCGCGTGTTCGTGCAGGGGGGCGGCTGCTCCGGCTTCCAGTACGGGTTCACCTTCGACGAGGCGGTGAACGAGGACGACACCCAGATGGCCAAGGGTGGCGTGACCCTGCTGATCGACGCCATGAGCCTGCAATACCTGGTCGGCGCCGAGATCGACTACAAGGAAGGCCTGGACGGCGCCCAGTTCGTGATCAAGAACCCCAACGCCACCACCACCTGCGGCTGCGGCTCGTCGTTCTCGACCTGAGCGCAGGCCCGGCTCCCGGGCTGCCGCAAGCACCATGGCCGCCCCTACGGGCGGCCATTTTCATGTTCCGCGCGGCGGCGGCGGCGCGCACCGACTCAGGCCGGATAGACCGCGCCCAGCACCCTCGGCCCCCTGGCCCCGGTGACGGCCGGCAGGTTTCCGGGCAGGCCGTCGAGGGTGCGCGCGGCCAGCCAGGCGAAGGCCGCGGCCTCCACTTGCTGCGGCGCCAACCCGCGTGACCGGGTATCGAGCAGTTCGCAGCCGGGCAGCAGCTCGCGCATGTGTCGCAGCAGGTCCAGGTTGCCGGCGCCACCTCCGCACACCAGCAATTCCCCGACATCCGGCATGTGGCGCTGCAGTTCGGCGGCCACGCTGACAGCCACCATGCGCGCCAGCGTGGCCTGCACGTCGCGCGCCCGCGCCGCCTCGAAACCCCGCAGGCGGCATTCCAGCCATCGCGCATCGAAGGAGTCGCGCCCGGTGCTCTTGGGCGGGAGCAGGCGGAAGTACGCATCGTCCAGCAGGCGCTCGAGCAACTCGGGCAGGACCGCGCCGCCCGCGCCCCAGGCACCGTCGGCATCGAAATCCCGCCCCAGGTGGCGCTGCGCCCACAGGTCGAGCAGGGCGTTGCCGGGGCCGGTGTCGAAGCCCAGCACCCGCCCGTCGGCGTACAGCAGGCTGAGGTTGGCGATTCCGCCGAGGTTGAGCACCGCCAGGTCGGCTCCGTCTCGACCGAACACCGCGCGGTGAAAGGACGGCACCAGGGGCGCGCCCTGCCCGCCCGCGGCCAGGTCTCGGCTGCGGAAATCGGCCACTACGGTGATGCCGCACTGCTCGGCCAGCCAGGCCGGCGCGCCCAGCTGCAGCGTGTAGCCGAGTTCGGGACGATGTCGCACGGTCTGTCCGTGGGCGCCCACGGCGCTGAGATCCGCGGCCGCGACACCCGCCGCACGCAGCAGCTGCTCCAGCGCGCGGGCATACAGCCGGCTCAGCTCGATGCCCGCCAGCTGCGCCCTGTGCAATTCGTCAGGCGAGGAATGGTTGAGGGCGGCGAATTCGGCGCGCAGCGCCGGCGGCATGGGAAGCTGCACATGGCCCAGCACCCGCAGGGAGCCGGAGCAGGCCGAGGCCCCGGCCGGAGCACCGAGCTCCAGCAGCACGGCGTCCACGCCATCCAGCGAGGTGCCGGACATGAGTCCGGCGAACAGCCGGGCCGCGGCCATCGGGCGATGCCGCGGCGCGACTCAGCCGCGGGGGGCCGGCCGGCCGGCCTCGGCGAGGTCCGAGCCCTGGGGCATCAGCGCCAGCAGGCGGGTCCGCGGGGCGGTGCTGGCCAGGAAGCTGGCGCGCAGTGCCTCAGGCAGATGCGTGCCCTTGGGGGTGTAGTGGGCGATGTCCAGCGGATTCACGGGGGCGCCGTGCACGAAGAACTGGAAGTACAGATGCGGCCCGGTGGACCAGCCCGTGTTGCCCGACAGCGCCACCACCTCGCCCTGCTTGACCTGCTCGCCCACATGCACCTCGAAACGACTCAGGTGGGAATAGATGGTCGCGAAACCGCCCGGATGCTCCACCTTCACGTACTTGCCGTAGCCGGTGCCCCAGCCCGCATAGACCACGCGCCCGTCGGCGATGGTGCGCACCGGCGTGCCCACCGGAATGGCCAGGTCGATGCCCTTGTGGAATTCGGGCTTGTGGAAAATCGGGCTGATGCGCCAGCCGTAGCCCGAGGTCAGCCGGTCGTAGGGCAGGGGCGACAACAGGAAGGCACGCGACAGGCTGCTGCCGTCGGGCGCGTAATAGGCCGCCGCCTGCGGGTGCCCGCTGGGGTCGAACCAGACGGCGCTGTGGTCATGCCCGTCGACCGAGACCTGCGCGGCCAGGATGCGCCCCACGCGCAGCACGCGGTCGCCGGCGGTGTACACGCGCCAGGCCACCGTGAAATGATCGCCCGGGCGCAGGTCCCTGCGGAAATCCACCTCGCCACCGAACAGACCCACCAGCTGGGAGGCCACTTCGTCGGGCACGCCGGCCGCATCGGCTGCGCCGAACAGCGAGGAGTGCACCACCGCGCTGGCCACGCGGGTCTGCGCCTGCGCCTGCTCGATGCGCAGCTGGTCGTCGAAACCCCCGCCCGCGCGCGCACGGATGCTCAGCTCGCGCCAGGCCACCTGGGCCGGCTCGCCTCCCGCGTGCGAGGCGCGCTGCGCCGGACCGGGCAAGGCGGCCTGCAAGGACTTCAGGGTGCCCAGCGAATCCACCTCGGCGCTGACCATGGTGCCGCGATGGCGCAGCAGTTCCTGCAGCTTGGGATCGCGGGCCAGCACGCGCAACTGCGCGGGGTCGGTGACCTGAAGGCGGCGCAACAGAGAAGCCGCCGAATCGGCGCCCTCGACATAAGCGGTCGTGTAGAGCACGCGCGGCGCGTTTTCCAGCGCCTGGACCTGCGGGGACAGATCGATCTGCACCGCCTGCTGCACGAGGCTGGGCGCCGGAAGCTGCGGCTGGGGGCCGTATTCGACCAGGGCGAAGGCGCTGACGCTGCTCAGCAACAACACGCCGCCCACGCCGCCCGCCACGCGGCCGGGGTGTTTTTCCACGGACTCGCGCACACGGGAGAGCACCTGGCGCAAGCGAGAGGAGATGGGGATCAAGAACGACGACATGCGCACTCCTGCTGTTGCGAGTCGCAAACAAAAACCATCCGTCCTCGGCGGCGCCTTGCAAAGGCGGCGCAGCGCGGCCGCGGCCGGGTCCAATACACTTCATGCGGCGCGTGGGGTCGGCGCGGAGCCTTCCGCCTGCGGTGCGGGCTCGCGACGGACCCGCCCGGTGGGCCTGCGATCCCATGGATGCAGCCAGGCCCGATGCGCGCAAGGCGCCAAGTGTACCAGCCCGGGCATGACCCAAATGTCAACAATTCCCTATGTCCACGACCTCCAGCCCTGAATCCCGACGTCTCGACCCCGATCGGCTCCCCGGTGCGATCCGCCACGCCCTCGCCGTGACCCGCCGCGGATGCGCCGAGCTGCTGGTGGAGAGCGACTGGATCGCCAAGCTGGAGCGCAGCCAGGCCACGGGCAAGCCGCTGCGCATCAAGCTGGGCCTCGACCCCACCGCGCCGGACATCCACCTGGGTCACACGGTGGTGCTGAACAAACTGCGGCAATTGCAGGATCTGGGCCACACGGTGATTTTTCTGATCGGGGACTTCACCTCGCGCATCGGCGACCCCTCGGGGCGCAACACCACGCGCCCGCCGTTGACCATCGAGCAGATCCAGGCCAACGCGCAGACCTACTACGCGCAAGCCAGCCAGGTGCTCGATCCCCAGCGCACGGAAATTCGTTACAACTCCGAGTGGAGCGAGCCACTGGGCGCCGACGGCATGATCCGCCTGGCCTCGCGCTACACCCTGGCGCGCCTGCTCGAGCGCGAGGATTTCACCCAGCGCTTCCGCGCCGGTATCCCCATCGCCATGCACGAGTTGCTCTACCCGCTGATGCAGGGCTACGACTCCGTGGCGCTGCAAAGCGACCTGGAACTCGGGGGAACCGACCAGAAATTCAACCTGCTGGTCGGACGCGACCTGCAGAAGGAGTACGGCCAGGAGCCGCAATGCATCCTGACCATGCCCCTGCTCGAGGGCCTGGATGGCGTGGACAAGATGTCCAAGTCCAAGGGCAACTACATCGGCATCCAGGAGGCGCCGGCGAGCATGTACGCCAAGTTGCTGTCGATCAACGACACGCTGATGTGGCGCTACTTCGAATTGCTGTCCTTTCGTCCCCTGGACGAGATCGCCCGCCTGCGCGCCGAGGTGGAATCCGGGCGCAACCCGAAGGAAGCCAAGGTGCTGCTGGCGCGCGAAATCGTCACGCGCTTCCACGACGCGGCGGCCGCCGACGCGGCCCAGGCCGATTTCGAGCTGCGCGCGCGCGGCGGTGTGCCCGAGGACATCGCCGAACTGCGCATGAGCCTGCCCGAAGGCGGGCTGGGCTTGCCGGCCGCGCTCAAGCAGGCGGGGCTGGTGCCCTCCACCGCCGAGGCGCTGCGCATGCTCGAGCAGCGCGGGGTGCGCGTGGACGGGGCCGTCGCGGAAGACCGCAACCTGCGCCTGCAGGCCGGCACCTACGTGCTGCAGGTGGGCAAGCGAAAGTTCGCCCGCGTGGTGCTCGACTAGTTCCCGGGGTCCCGTCCCTTGAATCCGCAAGACCCGAACGCCTCCGACCTGGCCGCGCGCAGCCTGCGCAGCGTGTGGCATCCGTGCACGCAGATGAAGCGCCACGAGGCCGCGCCGCCCCGCGTGATCGTCGGCGGCGAAGGGGCCTGGCTGGTCGACGCGCAGGGCCGGCGACTGCTGGACGCCATCAGCTCCTGGTGGGTCAATCTGTTCGGACATGGCCAGCCGCGCATCAAGGCGGCCATCGCCGCGCAGATGGAGCGCGTGGAACATGTGATGCTGGCCGGGCTCACCCATGAGACCGTGGTGCGCCTGTCCGAGCGCCTGGCCGCGCGCACCGGCCTGGGCCACGCCCAATACGCCAGCGACGGGGCCTGCGCCAACGAAATCGCCCTCAAGCTCAGCGCGCATTACTGGCGCAACCTCGGGCGCCCGGAGAAAAACCGCTTCATCTCGCTGGGCGGCAGCTACCACGGCGAGACCGCGGGGGCCCTCGGCGTGACCGACGTGGATCTGTTTCGCTCCAGCTACGCACCGCTGCTGCGCATCGCCGCCACCGTGCCCGCGCCGCGGCTGCACGGCCTGCCGCCCGCGAGCGCGGTGCAGTCCGAGGTGGAGCGCGCCTGCGGCGCGCTGGAGGCCTGGCTGCAGCGCGAGGCCGCGCGCACGGCGGCACTGATCGTCGAGCCCCTGGTGCAATGCGCGGCCGGCTTCGTGTTCCACCCCCCCGGCTACCTGGCGCGCGTGCGCGAGCTTTGCACCCGCCACGAGGTCCACCTGGTGGCCGACGAAATCGCCGTCGGCATGGGGCGCACCGGAACCTTCACGGCCTGCGAGCAGGCCGGCGTGCGACCGGATCTGCTGTGCCTCGGCAAGGGGCTGACCGGCGGTTTCCTGCCCCTTTCCGCGGTGCTGGCCACCGATGCCATCTACGAGGCCTTCTACGACGACGAGGTCGCGCGCGGCTTCCTGCACTCGCATTCCTACACCGGCAATCCCCTGGCCTGCGCCGCCGCGCTGGCCACGCTGGACCTGCTGGACGACGCGCGCATGACCGCCAATGCCGCGCTGGCCTCGCGCCTCGATGCCGTGTTCGAGCCGCTGTACCGCCATCCGCGCCTGCGCCATGGCCGGCACATCGGCATGATCTGGGCCTGGGACGTGCAGGACGCGCCCGTGGATTTCGCGCGCCGCTTCGGGCTGGAAGCGCTGGAACGCGGGGTGCTGCTGCGCCCCATCGGGTCCACGCTGTACTTCATGCCGCCCTACGTGATCGACGAGGCTGCCGGCGAACACCTGCTCCAGGCTACGCTGGGCGCGCTGCGAGCCACCTTGCACGAAGGCCGCCAGGACGGCCCCGCCGAGCAGGCGCTGGCCTGAGGCCACGAACCCCTTCCACCTCGATCCAAGCAGGCCCCGATGTCCCGAAGCCTCTGCCCCGCCTGGCTGGTCGCCGGCACCGACACCGAGATCGGCAAGACCCTGGCGGCCTGCGCGCTGTTGCACCTGCTGCGCGAAAGGCATGCCCGGGTGGTCGGCGCCAAGCCCGTGTCCGCCGGGGCCGGCAGCGATGGAGTCAACGAAGACGTGGCCAGGCTGCGCGCCGCCAGCAGCCTGGCCGTACCCGCCGAGCTGGACAACCCCTATGCGCTGGAGCATCCCATCTCCCCCCACGCCGCGGCACGCCGCGCCGGCACCCGCATCGACCTGCGGCGCATCGCCGAGTCGGTGCGCAGCCTGCGCGAACAGGCCGACGCGGTGGTGGTCGAAGGGGTCGGCGGGCTGCTCGTTCCGCTGTCGGCCCAGGAAGACGGCGGCGATCTGGCGCGCCTGCTGCGCCTGCCGGTGATCCTGGTGGTCGGGCTGCGCCTGGGCTGCCTCAGTCATGCGCTGCTCACGCAGGAAGCCATCGCCGCGCGCGGCCTGCCGCTGGCGGGGTGGATCGCCAATCGCATCGATCCGGACATGCTGGCGCCCGAGGACAACATCGAACTGCTGCGAGCGCGCCTGCGCGCCCCCTGCCTGGGCGTGATCGAGCACATGCAGCGCCCCGACCCCGCGGCGGCCGCGCGCCAATTGCTGTGGTCGCCATGACAGGGCCGTCCAGCGAACAGGGCGCCTGGGACTTCGCCGCCGAGCTGCGCGCGGTGGATGCCGCGCAACTGCGCCGGCGCCGCCGCGTCATCGACGCCTACGACGGCGTGCGCCTGCGCATCGACGGGCGCGACATGCTCTCCTTCTGCAGCAATGATTACCTGGGGCTGGCGCAGCATCCCGCCTTGGTGCAGGCCGCGCGGGAGGCCGCCGGGCGCTGGGGCGTGGGCGCCACCGCCTCGCCCGTGCTGTGCGGCCACAGTCGCGCCCACGAACTGCTCGAACAGGAACTGGCCGCCTTCGTCGGCCTGCCCCGCGCCCTGTATTTCTACGCCGGCTTCCCCGCCAACGCAGGCCTGGTGCCGGCCCTGGTCGGGCGCGGCGACGCGGTGTTCTCCGACGCGCTGAACCACGCCTGCCTGATCGACGGCGCGCGGCTCTCGCGTGCCGAGATCCAGGTGTACGCGCACCGCGACGTCGATGACCTGGCGCGCCGGCTGCAGGCCAGTCGCGCCCGCCGACGCCTGATCACCACCGACGCCGTGTTCAGCATGGACGGCAACGTGGCCCCTTTGCGCGAGTTGCTGGAACTGGCGGAGCGCTTCGATGCGCTGCTGCTGGTGGACGACGCGCACGGATTCGGCGTGCTGGGCCCTGGCGGCGCGGGCAGCGCGGCCGAGTTCGGCCTGCGCAGCCCGCGCCTGCTGTACATGGCCACCCTGGGCAAGGCCGCCGGCGTGGCCGGAGCCTTCGTCGCCGGTTCCGAGGACGCCGTCGAATTCCTCATGCAGCGCACGCGCAGCTACATCTTCGCGACCGCCGCGCCGGCGATGATCGCCGAAACCCTGCGCGCCAGCCTGCGCGTGATCGCCGAGGAGTCGTGGCGGCGGGAGCGCTTGCGGGAACTGGTGCGCATGGTCCGCGCGCACGGGCATTGGCCGCCGTCATGGCGCCTGGGCGATTCCACCACCCCCGTGCAGCCGGTCCTTCTGGGCTCCAACCAGGCCGCGCTGGAGGCCATGCGCAGACTGTGGGACCAGGGCCTGTGGGTGCCGGCGATCCGCCCGCCCACCGTGCCGGAGGGCAGCGCCCGATTGCGCCTGAGCCTGTCGGCCGCGCATGAGGCCGACGATGTGCGCCGCCTGCTGCGCGCCATCGAAACCGGGAATCATTGACGCATAAAGCAAGGCCGCAACGCTCGTAACTGCATGATTATTCGGCTGTTTTTTCTATAAACGGCCGAAAATTCCGCCCGGATTGGGTCTAGAGTCTGCCCCATTCCCAAGGAGTTGTCATGCATCCGCTCACCGCCCCACCCCCCCTGCGAGCGCGCGTCTGGCTCGGCGCCGTGTTCGCCCTGGCCGCCGCGGTGCCTCTCGCGCCCTGCGCCTGGGCATCGCTCGGCGGCTCGACCTCCACCGCGCTGCGCGACGGTGCCTGGAAATCCCAGGCGCGCGTGGCCGCCGCAGTGGGCAGCGGCGCCAGGGTCACCGACACGGTGGTGCTCACGCCGGGCCAGGTACTGGTGCACGAGTACTCCGGGGCTTCCGGCAGGATCTTTGCCGTTTCCTGGAGCGGGCCGATGGTCCCCGACCTGCAAAGGCTCTACGCGGACTATTTCCCGGCCTACGTGGCCTGGAGGCAGACCCATCCCTCGCTGTCGCTCGATGCCCCGGTCGAGGTTCGCAGCTCGAGCATCGTGGCGTACCTGGGCGGGCATATGCGCGCATTCGCGGGCTCGGCCTATGTGCCGGCACTGGTTCCTGCCGGCGTCGAGCTGGCCCGTCTGAACGTCACCCCCTGATCCCAGCCCGAGCGCCTTCGCCCGCCCGGACACGCTGGTCGCCCCCGCGGTACGCCGCGACGACAGCCCCCCTCGCACCGGGCCACGCGCCGAGGCGTCCGCCGACCCAGCACGCCCGCCGAGGCCTCGCCGCGGCGGCGCGGGCCCACGCTGAACGAGTCCACTCATGAATTCCTCCCCGTGCATCCGCAGCTTCCTGTACACGACCTTGCTGGGCTTGCCACTGCTCCTGGCCGCCTGCGGAGGCGGAGGTGGCTCCACCTCGTCCACCAGCAGCGCCACGACCACGGGCAACCAGTTGGCCATCACGGTGGAGCAGAACCCCGACGTGACCGCCATCGACCCCACCCTGGTGACGACCGACGTTCCCTACGCCACCGTGACCGTGTGCGACGCCTCGAACAACTGCCAGACCATCTCCCATGTCACCGTGGACACCGGCTCCTACGGCCTGCGCCTGCTGCAAAGCGCACTCAGCTCGGTGAACCTGCCCCTGGACACCACCTCGTCCGGCCAGGACCTGGCGGAATGCGCGGTATTCGGCAGCGGCTACACCTGGGGCGGCGTCGCCCATGCCGTGGTCAAGCTGGCCGGGGAAACCACCTCCTCGATTCCCATCGAGATCATCGACGCCACGGGGCTGCCCTCGGCTCCGTCGGCCTGCACCTCCAAGGATCCCACCGACGCAGGCAGCGTCTCGGTGCTCCACTCGAATGGGATCCTGGGCATCGGTCCCATGGTCGCCGACAACGGGGCCTATTTCAGCTGCAGCTCGAGCACCTGCACCCAGCTGAGCTCGGAGCCGGCCGCCTCGGCGATGGTGTCCAACCCGGTGGCCTTCTTCACCAGTTCCGACACCAACGGCATCGTGTTCCAGCTTCCGGCGGTTCCGGCCAGCGGCGCGGCCACGGCTTCGGGCACCGTCACCTTCGGCGTCGGCACGCAAACCGACAACTCGATCAGCGGCTATACGGTCCTTCCGCTCGACAGCCTGGGCCACCTGACGGTGCAGGTCGGCGGCACCAGCTACGCGGCCTCCTACCTCGACAGCGGCTCGAGCCTGTACGTGGCACCCTTCAACGTCTCCTACAACAGCTCGACCGACTACTTCTCGCCCAGCTCGGCGCAGCAGCTTCCCATCGTGCTGACGGGCAACGGAACAGGCAGCAGCGGCTCCTACAGCTCGTCGGTGGAGCTGGCGTCCCCCACCTCGCTGAACCTCAGCCCGAACCTGGTGGCCTTCAACGATATCGGCATCTACTCGCCCAGCACCACCACGGTGGACCTGGGGCTGCCCTTCTTCTTCGGCAAGACCATCGCCTACGTGTTCAATGGGATGTCCAGCAGCGCGGGCACCGGCCCCCTGAACGCCATCGCTCCCTGAGCCCGCGCCATGGCGCGGTGGCGCGCCGACTCAGCCCGACTGCGCGGCGCGCGTCCAGGCCAGCACGTCGCGCTCGGCAAGACGCAGCCGCACGGATGCGCCGGGGCCGAGCGCGCGGGCCTCGACCTCGCTCCAGCTCGCCCCCAGCCACAGCAGGGCCTGGCCGCATCGCACGCCCAGCTGCGCGTGCCCGGCCTGCGTGATGAGCTGCTCGACGGTGCCGGGCAGCAGCTGGGCGGCGCCATGTGCCTGCGGGCTCCTGCCTTCGCCCTCGGACGGGGCCTCGGCCAGGCGCAGACTCTGCGCGCCCACCGCCCAGTCCACCACCTCGCCCGGCCGCGTTCCCACGGGCAGGGCGGCGCGCAGCTGGCTGCCCCCCTGCTCCCAGTCGAGCAAGCCGATGCCGTCGGCGCCCGGCCCCGCCTGCACCCGCGCGTGGAAGCGGTTGCGCAGGCCGAGCAGCGCGGCCGCACCCAGACTCGCCGGCCGCGCGAAGACTTCCCGCGGCGGCCCTTGCTGCAAGACCCTGCGCCCGCCCAGCAGCACCACCCAGTCGGCCATGGCCGCGACATGCGCGTCATGCGTGGCCGCCAGCGCGGGCATGTCCAGCGCATGCATGCGGGCCACCAGCTCGGCCAGCACCTCCTCGCGCGTGGCCGCGTCCAGCGCCGACGTGGGCTCGTCCAGCAACAGCAGGCGCGGCCGGCGCGCCAGCGCCCGCGCCAGCGCCACGCGCTGCTGCTGCCCGCCCGACAGCTGTCCGGGCCTGCGCTGGGCCCATTCCGCCAGGCCCACCGCATCGAGCAGTTCGATCGCCTGCGCGCGTTGTGCTCGCATCGAGCCGCCCAGCGCATAGGCCACGTTCTCCCAGGCGCGCAGATGGGGAAACAATGCGTAGCCCTGCGGCAGGTAGCCCACCGGACGGTGCTGCGGGGGCAGCGAGCCGAAGGGCTCGCCGCGGCTGGGCACCAGCCCGGCCAGCGCCTTCAGGGTGGTGCTCTTGCCCTCGCCGCTGGCGCCCAGCAGCGCCGTGAAGCCGCGCAGCTCGAAGGCCAGGCGCAGCGCCAGGGGCTGGCGAATCTCCAGATCCACCTTCACGCCCGGCCCCCGGCGCGGCGTGACCAGAGCCCGCCCAGCAGCGGCAGCGGCAGGCCCACGGCGAAGAACAGCCAAAGCAGCGGGTACACCGCCGACATGCCCGTGTCCTGCAGGTTCACCCACAGCCGAACCGGGATGCCCTGGGGGTAGTAGGCCACGATCAGCACCACGCCGAACTCGCCCAGCGCGCGCACCCACGCCAGCGCCAGTGCCGCGCCCAGGCCCAGCCCGGCCAGCGGCAGGGTGATGCGCACGAAGGTACGGCTCGCCGACTGGCCCAGGCTCAGCGACATCTGCTCCAGCTCCCGCGGCACCCCCTCGAAGGCCGCGCGCGCCGCCACGATGAAATACGGAGCGCTGGCGTAGACCTGCGCCAGCACGAAGGCCGCCGGCGTATTGGTCAGCACCAGCCCCGCGTGGCCCAGCGGGCGCCCCAGCCAGCCGTAGGGGCCGAAACTGATGCTCAACAACAGGCCCATGGCCAGCGGAGGCGTCAGCAGCGGCAACAGCACCAGGATGTCGCAGATCCACTTGCCGGCGAACTCGCGCCGCGCCAGCAGCCAGGCCGCCGGCGTGCCCAGCAGCGCCACCATCACCATGGCCAGCGCCGTGTAGGCCAGCGAAGTGCTGACGGCCGCGCCGTCTCCAGGCTGCAGATGCAGGCCTGGCCAGGGCGTGCTCAGCACCAGGCCCGCGAACGGCAGGGCCAGCGTGGCCAGCGCCGCCAGGCCCAGCGCGGCCACGAACAGGGCGCGGCGCGGCGTGGACACGGAAAATCGGGACTGGAGGGAACTCACGTCGGAGCGGGCGCCGCGGCGAGCGGCCAGGCCAAGGACATCCCGGCCATCATAAGCAAGCAAGCCCGCACCCGGGGGCGCCAGCGCCACTCAGTCGCCAGCGCACAGGTCGGTGCCACGGGTCTCGGGCAGCAGCAGCACGCCGACCAGGAAACTCCCCGCGGCCACGATCACCGGATACCACAGGCCGTGGTAGATCCCACCGTCGTGCGCCACCAGCGCGAAGGCCACCGTCGGCACCAGGCCTCCGAACCAACCGTTCCCCAGGTTGTACGGCAGGCCCATCGAGGTGTAGCGGATGCGGGTGGGAAACAGCTCCACCAGGCTGGCCGCGATGGGCCCGTAGACCAGCGCCACGTCGGCCACCAGCAGGGTCAGGATCAGCACCACCAGCGGGCGGTTCACCTGCCCCGGGTCGGCCTGTCGCGGGTAGCCGGCGGCGCTCACCGCCTGGCGCAAGGCCTGTCGCAGGGCTTGCTGGCGCTGCGCCAGTTCGACCTCGGACATGCCGCTCGCGTTGAAGGAGGCCACGCTGCGCCCGCCGACCTCGATGCGCGCCGTGCCCCGCGCGTCGCGCCGCCGGTAATCGACCGCCACGTCGCTCAGCGCCTGCTTGGCGATGTCGCAGGAATGGGTGAAGGGCCTGCCCCCCTCGGAGCGCAGGGGAAAGGAGCAATCGGCGGGATCGGCCAGCAGCACCACCGGGTGACTGGCCATGGCCCGCGCCAGCATGGGGTTGGCGGCGGCCGTGAGGGCGTGGAACATCGGAAAGTAGCCCAGCGCCGCCAGCAGGCAGCCCGACAGCATCACCGGACGCCGGCCCACGCGATCCGACAGTCGCCCGAACAGCCAGAACAGCGGGATCGCCAGCACCAGCGAGATGCCGATGAGCACGCCGGCCAGTCCGCCGTCGACCTTGAGCGTGTGGGTCAGGAACACCAGCACATAGAACTGCCCCGTGTACCAGATCACCCCCTGGCCCGCCGTCATGCCGAACAGCGCCACCATCACCCGCCGGAAATTGGGTCCGCGCCCCAGGGCCTCCGACAACGGCGCCTTGGACGTGCGCCCCGCGCGCCGGATGCGCACGAAGGCGGGTGACTCGTTCAGGCGCAGACGCATCCAGACCGACACCGCCAGCAGCGCGCTGGAGGCCAGGAAAGGCAGGCGCCAGCCCCAGGCGGCGAAGGCCTGGTCCCCCAGCAGACGGCGCAGCCCCACGTTGACCAGCAGGGAGAACAGCAGGCCCAGCGTGGCAGTGGTCTGCAGCCACGAGGTGTAGGCCCCGCGGGACTGGCGCGGCGCGTATTCCCCCACGTAGGTGGCGGCCCCGCCGTACTCCCCGCCCAGCGCCAGGCCCTGCAGCAGGCGCAGCGCCACCAGGATCATGGGCGCTGCCACGCCGATGCTGGCATAGCCGGGCAGCAGGCCCGCGATGAAGGTCGACAGGCCCATCAACAGGATGGTCACCAGAAAGGTGTACTTGCGCCCGATGAGGTCGCCCAGCCTGCCGAACAGCAGCGCGCCGAAGGGGCGCACCAGGAAACCCGAGGCGAAGGCCAGCAGCGCGAAGATGAAGGCCGAACCCCGGTCCAGCCCGGCGAAGAACTCCTCGCCGATGATCCCGGCCAGGGAGCCGTAGAGATAGAAGTCGTACCACTCGAACACCGTGCCCAGCGCCGAGGCCACGAGCACGCGGCGCTGCTCCGGGCTCAGCGCAGCCGGCGCGGGCGACGGCGGGGACGGGGAGGGATTCAAACGCCCCACACCACCGGAGTGTCGGCTTCCAGGCTGCGCTTGAGCAGTTGCACGAAGGGCCAGGCGCGCTGGCGCAGCGTGACGGCCTGACCCGACGCCGGCGCAGCGCCCTCGGTGGCACCGCCGCCACGCGCGGCTTCGTCCTCGTCCACCGCCGCCTGCAGGGCGGCGATGGCTCGCGCCATGTCGCCCGGCTCGATGATGCCCTGCGGGCCCGGCGCCTTGCCGATGATGCCCAGGATGCGCTCGGCGGGCCCCTGGTTCATGAACAGGTCGGAATCGGCTCGGGAACGAAACTTGTACATCATGGCTCGAAGCGGCACCGCCGCGGCTGGGAAGGCATGTGCGCAGCATATAGGCCTTGCGCCCCGGCCACCATCGCCGCCAACCCGGGCACGCGGCACGGCTCCTTGCCCACGCATCCCGGTCGGGAACCAGGGATCCCGCACGCCGCGCTGCCGGCGTGCCCGATCCGCCCTAAGGTGCACCCAGGGCATGTGCCCGCCCCAGGCAACCCCAACCCCGCCCCGCCGATCCCTGGCCCCACCGATGATCGATCCCCTCGTGGTCCTGCTCTCGCGCTGGCAATTCGCGGCCACCGCGCTGTACCACTTCCTGTTCGTGCCCCTCACGCTGGGGCTGGGCTTCCTGCTCGCCGCCATGGAGACCGTCTACGTGCTCGGCGGGCGCGAGCTGCACCGGCGCATGGTCGAGTTCTGGAGCAAGCTGTTCCTGGTGAACTTCGCGCTGGGCGTGGCGACCGGGCTGACCCTGGAATTCGAGTTCGGCACCAACTGGGCCTTCTATTCCACCTTCGTCGGCGACGTCTTCGGCGCTCCGCTGGCCATCGAGGCGCTGATGGCCTTTTTCCTGGAATCCACCTTGATCGGGCTCATGGTGTTCGGCTGGAAGCGCCTGAGCCGCATGCAGCACCTGGTGATCACCTACCTGGTGGCGCTGGGGGCCAACCTGTCGGCCTTGTGGATCCTGGTCGCCAACGCCTTCATGCAGGACCCGCGGGGCGCGCATTTCGACCCGCTGACCCTGCGCATGGAACTGGCCAGCCTGCCGGCGCTGCTGTTCAGCGAGGAAGCACAGGCCAAGTTCGTGCACACCAGCCTGGCCGGCTACGTCACCGCCGCGGTGTACGTGATGGGCATCAGCGCCTGGTACATGCTGCGCGGTCGCCACCTGGCGCTGGCCCGGCGCTCGTTTCGCGTGGCCACCTTGTTCGGCCTGCTGTCCTGCGCCGGGGTCATCACCCTGGGCGACGCGCTGGGCTACGTCGGCGGCCACGCCCAGCCCGCCAAGCTGGCCGCGATGGAAGCGGCCTGGTCCACCGAGCCCGCGCCGGCCGCCTTCAACGTCGTCGCCTGGCCCGACCAGGCGCGCCAGGACAACCGCTACGCGCTGCGCATCCCCTTCCTGCTCACCCCGCTGGTCACCCACACGCTGCACCAGCCGGTAGCCGGCGCGCGCGAGCTGGTCGCGATCAACGAGCAGCGCGTGCGCGACGGCCTGCTGGCGGTCGGCGCACTGCGCAGACTGGCCGCCGACCCCCACGACGCCCGCGCGCGCGCGACCTTCGAGCAGCACCAGCGCAACCTGGGCTTCGGCCTGCTCGCCCAGCGCTACGCCGCCGACGGCGACCCCGCGCGCCTGGGCGAGGCCGAACTGCACCAGGCCGCGCTCGACAGCCTGCCCGACGTGTTCGCGGTGTTCTGGAGCTTCCGACTCATGGTCGCCATCGCGCTGGGCCTGTTCACCTATTTCATGCTGGCGCTGGTGTACACGCTGCGCGACCAGGTGCACCGGCGGCGCTGGTTCCTGCGCCTGGCACCCTGCCTGATCCCGCTGCCCTTCCTGGCCAGCGAATGCGGCTGGCTCACCGCCGAGCTGGGACGCCAGCCCTGGACCGTGTACGAGCTCCTGCCCACGTGGATGAGCGCCTCGGGGCACGGCGTGGGCGAGCTGGCCTTTTCCCTGGCCGTGTTCGCGGCGCTGTACACCGTCTTCCTGGTGATCGATGTGGCGCTGCAACTGCGCCTGGTGCGCGGCGGCCCTCGCGAGGCTGACCGGGCCACGCCGCTGCGCGGCGCGCACTGAGGACGCAAGCAAGGTGCAAACAGGGCGCGACGCCAGGCCATCGAGCTGCCGACCACCATGGAACCGTCCGAACTCTACGCTGCGCTGCAACTCGGCTGGTGGGCCGTGCTCGGCATCGTGCTGAGCGGCACCGCCGTGCTCATGGGCGGCGATATGGGCGTGGGTGCGCTGCTGCGCCTGGTCGCGCGCAGCGACCCGCAGCGCCGCGCCTGCCTCAATGCCATCGGCCCGCACTGGGAAGGCAACCAGACCTGGTTCGTGCTGGCCGGCGGGGCCAGCTTCGCCGCCTTCCCCCTGCTGTACGCCACCGCGTTCTCCGCCTTGTACCTGCTGATGCTGCTGATGCTGTGGTCCATGCTGCTGCGCCCCGTGGGTTTCGAATACCGCAGCAAGCTGCCCCAGCGAGCCTGGCGCGAGACCTGGGACTGGGCCCTGGTGCTCGGCGGTGGGCTTCCCATGCTGATGTTCGGCTGCGCCTTCGGACAACTGCTGCTGGGCGTGGGCTTCGATCTGGACCCGACCCTGCGCTCGAGCTATGCCGGCAACGCCGGCGGTCTGCTGCGGCCCTTCGCGCTGCTGTGCGGCGGGCTGGCGCTGGCGCTGGCCTCGCTGCAGGGGGCCGCCCTGCTCATGCAGCGCTGCGAGGCCACGGTGGCCGAGCGGGCGCGCAACTGTGCGATGGCCGCGGCGGCCGCCGCACTGGTCCTGTTCGCCGCCGCCAGCTTCTGGGCCTCGCGACTCGAGGGCTGGGAACTGCTGAGCCACCCCGGCCCGGGCGTGGTGCAGACCCCCCTGCAGCAACTCGTGGCGCTGCGTCCCGGCGCCTGGCAGGCGGCCTTCGCGCGCCATCCCACGCTGTGGCTGCTGCCGGCGCTGGCCCTGCTGGGCCTGCTCGGCGCGCTGGCGGCGGCGCGCGCGCGCCGGGGCCAGGCCACGTGGCGCCTGGGCGCGCTGGCCTGGCTGGGCGTGCTGGGCACCGCCGGGGCCAGCCTGTTTCCCTTCCTGCTGCCCTCGCGCACCGCGCCGTCGCACAGCCTGACGGTGTGGAATGCCGCCTCCAGCCCTGACACCCTGCTGTGGATGAGCGCCTTCACGCTGGTGCTGCTGCCCACCGTCGTGCTGTACACCCGCTGGTGCTTCCGGGTCATGCGCGGCAAGGTGCGCATGGACGAAATCGAATCCAGCGACCATGCCTACTGAATGCCCCCAGGGCCGCAGCGCCACCGGCCCCCTGCGAAGCCTGCTGCAATTCTCCGCCCTGCTGCTGCTCGGTGGCCTGCTGGTGGCCCTGGGGGTGATCCTCGGCGACTACGCGTCGTGGTATTTCGCCTGGATCGTGGGCACGGCGATGATCGTGCTGGTCAGCGCCGCGGCGCTGGCGTGGCTGGACGCCCAGGAGGCGGCCCGCGGCAGGCTCGGCGCGAAGCCCCCCCGCAACCGCGCCCGCCCCTGAGCCGACCGCGGCGCGCCGGCAGCTTCCTTGCCCCGCGACAAGTCCTGAGCGCGCCCGGGCGAGCACGGCCGATGCCGAGGTCCTAGACTGCGCAGCGATAGGTGCGCGCGATGTCCCGCGCAACCGCAACCGCGAGGAACACCATGTCCGACCAGGCAGAACACCGGATCACGCTGCGCCAGCGTCGCGATTACCAGTTCGAGATCGATTTCGGAGGCGGCCGGCCGGCGCTGCTGGCCGACGAGCCGCCGCCCCTGGGCGAGGGCGCGGGCCCCTCGCCCGTACACCTGCTGCTGGGAGCCGTGGGCGACTGCATGAGCTCCAGCCTGCTGTTCGCGCTGCGCAAGTTCAAGAACGACCCCGGCACCATCACCACCGAGGCCCATGCCCATGTCGGGCGCAACGAGGCCGGAAGGCTGCGGGTGCTGCGCATGGAAGTGCACCTGCACCTGGGCAGGCCCGCCGCCGAGCTGCAGCATCTGGAGCGCATTCTCGGCAGTTTCGAGGCCTTCTGCACCGTCGGGGAAAGCGTGCGCGCCGGCATTCCCACGGAAGTCTCGGTGTACGACGCCGACGGCACGCGGCTGCACCAGGGGGCATGATGAGCTCCGAGACCGGCAAGACCGCGCCCGCTTCCGGCGGCTTCGACGACCCGCAGGCCCATTGGGACCAGCGCTTCTCTCGCCCCGGGCTGCTGTTCGGCGAACAGCCCAACCGCTTCCTCGAGCGCGAGGCGCCCCGCCTGCCCGGCCATTCCCGCGTGCTCAGCGTGGCCGACGGCGAGGGCCGCAACGCTCTTTACCTGGCCTCGCTGGGGCATCAGGTCACGGCTTTCGACATTTCTCCGGTGGCCGTGGCCAAGGCGCGCGCGCTGGGCGAACAGCGCGAGCTGCAGGTCGACTGGCATGTCAGCTCGGTGGACGCGTGGAACTGGGACGACAGTCCCTGGGACGCCGTGGTGGCCGTGTTCGTGCAGTTCGCCGACCCGCCGATGCGCCGACGCATGTTCGAGGGCATGTGGAAATCCCTGGCCCCCGGCGGCCTGCTGCTGGTGCAGGGCTACACCCCGCGCCAGCTGGAGTTCCGCACCGGAGGCCCCGGCAAGCTCGAGCACCTCTACACGGCCGACTTGCTGCGCGGTCTGCTGCCCGAGGCGCAGTGGCTGCTGCTGCGCGAATACGAGGACGAAATCGCCGAGGGAAGCGCCCACGTGGGACGCTCGGGCCTGCTCGACGCGGTGGCCCGCAAGCCCGCCTGAGGCAGCGTCGCTCAGCGCCGCTGCCAGTGCCCGGGGCGCTCGCGCCAGGCTCCGCCGTGCGGCTCCCAGCGCGGCGCCACCCAGTTGTAGCCCGGACGCGGCGCCGACCAGCGCCCCGGGTGCCACACGTAGCTGGCGCCGCCCCAGCCCCAATATCCGGAAATCCAGATATATCCCGGCACCGGCGCCACGCCCACCACGTCCACGCGCGGCGCGGGGGGCGGGCCGGGCACCACCACGTAGCCCGGATAGGGCGTCGCGTAGGGGGCTGGCGCCACCACGCACCCGGTCAACAAGCCGCCCGCCAGCAGGCCGGCCGACACCAAGGTCGCTGAAACCACGAGGGAACGCATGAGCGGATACTCCTTCCTGGATGGACTTCGCTGAATTCCTGCCATTTCAACGCCGGGGGCGCGGTTGCGACGACAGCTATCGCAGGAAATGCCTAAGGCATCGCAACATTCGGTCGAATTCCCGGGCACGCGCCGCGGCTGCCGGAACCCATCGACCGATTCAACTGGTCGGACCTATTCAAAAATTGAGTTTCGTCCCCCGGCGCCCTGCCGGGATACTCGCGGTTACGAGCTTCCGACACAGGGGGCCGTATCGCCCGCGAGCCTCGCGGGTCCAACCCCAGGAGGAGACAGAATGCAAACCCGCAAACCCACCGCCGGCAGGATGCTGGCCACACTGGCGCTGGCCCTCGGCCTGGCCGGCGGCGCGCAAGCCGCCGAAGGCTTCGCCGGAGCCCAGGCCACGCACGACCATTACGGCGCGATCTTCCAGATCGACGCCGGCGGTCAGGGTGCCATCAAGAAGACCCTGAACAACATCGAGAACCTGCTGCACGACCCGCGGCTCAAGGGCAAGCTCACGGTCGAGCTGATCGCCAACGCCCAGGGCTTCGACATCTACGTGAAGAACAACGGCTTCGAGGACAAGCTCAAGGCGCTGCAAAAGCAAGGGGTGATCCTCGCCCAGTGCGCGAACACCCTGCGCGAGCTCAAGGTCGACCGCAAGGACCTCTACCCCTTCATCAGCATCGTCCCCTCGGGCATGGGCGAGATCACCCTGCGCGAATCCGAAGGCTGGGCCTACATCCACCCCACCCCGCCGGGCGAAAGCCTTTGAATCGCCGCGCGGCACGACCAGACGGACACGCGGTCACCGACCCGCGTCCGTCTGCCTGACTCGGTCGACGCATCCATCGGCGACGATCCACTCCAGCGCCTGCCGATGCGCCTCCAGCAACGATTCCCCGGAGAACGACTCGTCGTCCCCCGGCTACTTCTTGAGTTTGTCCCGCAGCGCATGGGTAAGCGCTGCGGCTGCAGCGGATAAGCGCTCAATGGCAGACTCGTAGACCACCCCGTCCTCGCGCTTGTCGACCGCAATGACCGTGACCAACAAGTGGTCGTCTTCCACCGAATAGACCAACCGACCGCCTTGCTGGCGCAGCTTGATTTTGTAGCATCCTGCAAGCGCTCCGTGGAGTTCACCACCGGGAACGCGAGGATTGTCCAGCCTTTTGGCAAGAAGCTTCTTGAGAGGAGCCTGAACAGAGCCGTCCAGACTTCGCCATTCGTCGAGTGCCTCCGGCATGAAGCGAAGCTTGTACTTGTGCTTCGCCTGACCTTCAGAGGTCGTCAATGTCCACCTCGATGGCACGGGCCTTCTCCGCGAGGCGACTGGCGGCCTTGCGGTACAGGTCCTGGTCCGCCAGCTCCTCCAGCATGGCTTCGAACAAGCGAGGCTCGACCATGTAGAAGGCGGCCCGGTTGTGGTTGAGCACTGCGACAGGGCGGTTGTTGGCCTCCCGAAGCACGGCGGCAGGGTTCTTTTTGAACTCGGACATGCTTACGGCGACTTCAGCGAGGATGGTTTCCATATTCAGCTCCGTATTCGGAGCTGAATATAGCTACAATTACCCATCCAGTCAAGCCGGAAGCATCGGCGCCCGCAGATGCCTTCATGACGAGCCAGCCTGGTGCTGGCCCGAGCCGAGCTGCCGCCGTACTCGGCGACGGCCAGCCCTGGCAGGCCACGCGACCCGTCGCGCTTGAAACCGAAGGGTGCCCGCAGGCGCTGCTCGGCGATGTCCCGATCGACCATGAAGGCCGAGGCCATGGCCACGCCGAGCCTGGCCGTGCTCGGCCCCGGGCCGGACTTCGCGATGGTCACCCGTAACAGCTACCTGTTCGGGCGCACGGCGGGCTTGTTGACCGCCGCGGGCATCGCGCTCGGGGTCCAGGTGCACGTCGCCTACACCTTGCTGGGAGTCAGCGTGTTCCTGCAGCATTCGCCGTCATGGATTCTGGCGGTGAAGCTGATCGGCGCCGGCTACCTGGTCCACATCGGCGTGAAGACGGCGACGAATCAGGCCCCGCGGGACATCGACCAGTCCGCCGCGACTCTTCGATCGCGCCATCGGCGCGGTGCTGGTGGCCCTCGGTGGTGCACTGGCCTTTGCCAATCTCTGAACCCGACGCAGGCCTCGCCCCCATCGAACTGGAAGGCGTGCCCGTCCGCTCGCTTGACCCCACTGCAGGACCTTGCGATACATTGACCCGCGGCGCGCCCTGGCGCCGGTCCTCGCAACGTCGCGGCTTCCTGGACACCCCATGCACTGGTTCCCCTTCACGCTCTTCCTGGTGGCGTGGGTGGTCGCGGCCCTGTCGTGGTTGTACGGCGTCGCCGAATGCATCGGCATCTGGCGCGTCTGGCCGTGGGCCTATCGCCAGGGGCTGTGCGTGGTCACCAACTTCGTGCCGGAGTCCTTGGCACGTCCGGCGAACTCGACGATCGAGCTCGCCGAGGTCAAGGCCCGGGCGGACTCCGCCGGCGACTGGTACTTGCGGGCGCCATCACCCTGGCTGGGCCTGCGCCTGCGCACGCCGTTTCCTAATCTGACCAACAAAAAGCCCGCTGAACGCGGGCATTCTTGCTTCTGCTCCGAACGACGCTCCCGTCCTCAGAACGGAATATCGTCATCCATATCATCAAAATCACCCGCCGCCGGCTTCGCGGGCGCCTGGCTTCGGGATCCCCCGCGCGGCGCGGAATCCCGGCTTTCGCGGCTTTCGCGCGGTTCCGGCCGCGAGGATTCCCGGCTGCGGCTGTAGCCGCCGCCTTCGTCGTCGCCGCCGCCGTCACGCGAGCCCAGCAGCTGCATTTCCGTGGCGATGATGTCGGTGGTGTAGCGCTCCACGCCTTCCTTGTCGGTGTACTTGCCGTACTTGAGGCGGCCTTCCACGTACACCGGGCGGCCCTTTTTCAGGTACTCGCCGGCGATCTCGGCCAGGCGGTCGTAGAACACCACCCGGTGCCACTCGGTTTCTTCCTTGCGCTCCCCCGATTTGTCCTTCCACTGGCGGGTGGTGGCGATGGAGACGTTGCAGACGGCGGCGCCCGAGGGGGCGTAGCGCACCTCGGGGTCGCGCCCGAGGTTGCCCATCAGAATGACTTTGTTGACGGAGGCCATGAATTGTCCTGGTGAAAGGGGCGCGGCTTCCCGCGGCGCCCGGGCATGAACGCGAAGAATAGCGCGAAGGGAAGGCCTCGCGGTCCGGCACGCCGTCGCGGCCCCGCCGGGCGTCCGGAATCGGCGGCACCGCCGGGGGGCGCATCGGGGCGCCCGGGGCCTTATAGTTGCATGTTGCGCCCCAAACCGCCATGACCGCCCAAGACCCCGCCGCCACGCCCGAATCCCTGCCGAACGAGGCCGCCACGGCAGCGATCCGGGTGCGCGGGGCGCGCACCCACAACCTCAAGAACATCTCCCTGGACATCCCGCGCAACCGGCTGGTGGTGCTCACCGGCCTGTCGGGCTCGGGCAAGTCCTCGCTGGCCTTCGACACCCTCTACGCCGAGGGGCAGCGGCGCTACGTGGAAAGCCTGTCGGCCTATGCGCGCCAGTTCCTGCAGCGCATGGAAAAGCCGGACGTGGACCTGATCGAGGGCCTGGCGCCGGCCATTTCCATCGAGCAGAAATCGGCCAGCCACAACCCGCGCTCCACCGTGGGCACGGTCACCGAGATCCTGGATTACCTGCGCCTGCTGTGGGCGCGCGCGGGCACCCCCCATTGCCCGCAGCACCCGCAGCAGGCGCTGCGCGCGCAGACGGTGTCGCAAATGGTCGACACCCTGCTCGAGCGCCCGCCGGGCCAGCGCCTGGCGCTGCTGGCGCCCGTGGTGCAGGCGCGCAAGGGAGGCCACGCGGAACTGCTGGCCGCGCTGCGCGCGCAGGGCTATGTGCGTTTTCGCGTGGACGGGCAGGTGCTCGAGGCGGAGCAGATCCCCGCCCTGGACGACGGCTCGCGCCACGACGTGGAAGTGGTGGTCGATCGGGTCAGGACCGGTGGGGAATTGCGCCAGCGCCTGGCCGAGAGCCTGGAGGCCGCGCTGCGCCTGAGCGACGGCCGCGCGCTGGCGCTGGACCTGGACACCGCCGAGCTGCAGAGCTTCAACAGCCGCTTCGCCTGCCCGCTGTGCGGCACCTCGCTGCCGGAGCTGGAGCCGCGCCTGTTCTCCTTCAACAACCCGGCCGGCGCCTGCCCGGAATGCGACGGGCTGGGCCATGTCGAGATCTTCGACCCGGCGCTGGTGGTGGCCCACCCGGAACTGGGCCTGGCCAGCGGCGCGATCCGCGGCTGGGACAAGCGCAACCGCTTCTACTTCGAGCAGTTGCAGGCACTGGCGGCGCACGACGGCTTCGAGCTGGACACCCCCTTCGAGCAATTGCCCGAGGCGACGCGCCATCGAGTGCTGCATGGCACGGGCGAGGAGCGCATCGCCTTCAGCGCGGTGGATGCCAAGGGCCGCGCCAGCACGCGCCGTCACCCCTTCGAGGGGGTGCTGCCCAATCTGCAGCGACGCTGGCTGGAAACCGAGACCCCGGCGGTGCGCGAGGAACTGGCGCGCCTGCGCAGCGTGCACAGCTGCCCCGCCTGCGCCGGCACCCGGCTGCGCCCGGAGGCGCGCCTGGTGCGCGTGGGCGAGGCCAGCCTGCCCGAAGTGTGCGCGCTGACCCTGCAACAGGCGCAGGCCTGGTTCGACACCCTGCAGCTGGACGGGGCGAAGGCGGAAATCGCCGCCCGCATCCGGCGCGAGATCGCCTCGCGCCTGCGTTTCCTGAACGACGTGGGGCTGCGCTACCTGAGCCTGGACCGCAGCGCCGACACCTTGTCGGGCGGGGAGGCGCAGCGCATTCGCCTGGCCTCGCAGATCGGCTCCGGGCTGACGGGGGTGATGTACGTGCTCGACGAGCCCAGCATCGGCCTGCACCAGCGCGACAACGACCGCCTGATCGCCACGCTCAAGCACCTGCGCGACCTGGGCAACAGCGTGCTGGTGGTGGAACACGACGAGGACATGATCCGCGCCGCCGACCACGTGGTGGACATGGGTCCGGGCGCCGGAATCCACGGCGGCGAGGTGGTGGCCCAGGGAAGCCCGCAGGCGGTGGCCGAGGACCCGGCCTCGCTCACCGGTCAGTACCTGTCCGGGCGCCGCCACGCCGCCTCGACGTCTTCGCGCCGGGGGCCGGGGGAACACTGGCTGGAGCTGGTGGGCGCGCGGGGCAACAACCTGCGCGAGGTGACGGCGCGCATTCCCCTGGGCCTGCTGAGCGTGGTCAGCGGTGTGTCGGGCTCGGGCAAATCCACGCTGGTCAACGATACCCTGTATGCGGCGGCGGCGGCCGCGCTGAACGGAGCGCACACGGAGCCGGCCCCCTACGAGGCGCTGCACGGCTTGCAGTTCCTGGACAAGGTGATCGCGGTGGACCAGTCGCCGCTGGGACGCACGCCGCGCAGCAACCCGGCCACCTACACGGGGCTGTTCACGCCGCTGCGCGAGTTGTTCGCGCAGACCAACCTGGCGCGCGAGCGCGGCTTCGACGCCGGGCGCTTTTCCTTCAACGTCAAGGGCGGGCGCTGCGAGGCCTGCCAGGGCGACGGGCTGGTGAAGGTGGAGATGCACTTCCTGCCCGACATGTACGTGCCCTGCGACGTATGCCACGGCAAGCGCTACAACCGCGAGACCCTGGACGTGACCTGGCACGGGCTGAACATCGCCGAGGTGCTGGAGCTCAGCGTGGACCAGGCGCTGGAGCAGTTCAAGAGCGTGCCGGCCATCGCCCGCAAGCTGCAGACCCTGCGCGAGGTGGGCCTGGGCTACATCCGGCTGGGCCAGAGCGCCACCACGCTGTCCGGCGGGGAGGCGCAGCGGGTGAAGCTGGCGCTGGAGCTGTCGCGCCGCGACACCGGGCGCACCCTGTACATCCTGGACGAACCCACGACGGGGCTGCATTTCGCGGACATCGACATGCTGCTGGACGTGTTGCTGCGCCTGCGCGACGCCGGCAACACCATCGTGGTCATCGAGCACAACCTGGACGTGATCGCCAGCGCCGACTGGGTCGTCGACCTGGGGCCCGAAGGCGGCGCCGGAGGCGGGCGCATCGTGGCCTTCGGCACGCCGGAACAACTGGCCGCGCAGGCCGAGTCGGCCACGGCACCCTACCTGGCGCGGGTGCTGGAGCAGCGCGGGACGGATTGACCCCGGGACCGGCGGCCGAGGGTCGGGAGCCGGGGGCCTGAAGGCGCGGGCGGCCGGCCGAAGCGGCGCCAGCGGACCTGAGCCTTCCACTTGTACCATTGGGTGCATCACGTGCCGCCCCGCGGCGGCACCTGAGCCGGTCGTGCGTTCCCCGTGCACCTCAAGCACTCGCACGGCCCTGGCGGTGGCGCCCGCGCGCCGCGCGCCACGCCCTTCCGAGAACGACCACGTACAACCCTACGGAGAACTTGTCATGGGCAAGACCCTTTCGTTGCAACTCAAGGATGGAACCCGCATCGGCGCCTATCTGGCCGAGCCGGCAGGCACGCCCAAGGCGGGCCTGGTCGTGGTGCAGGAGATCTTCGGCGTGAACGCCCACATCCGCAGCGTGGCCGACCGCTACGCGGCCCAGGGCTACCTGGCCATCGCGCCGGCGCTGTTCGACCCCGTGCAGCCCGGCGTGGAACTGGGCTATGACCAGGAAGGCATGACCAAGGGCCTGGAATACGTCGGCAAGCTCGGCTTCGACCGCGCGCTGGCCGGCGTGGAGGCCGCGGCCCAGGAAGTGCGGCGCGCCGGCAAGGTGGCCGCGGTGGGCTACTGCTGGGGCGGCACGGTGAGCTACCTGTCGGCCATTCGCCTGGGCCTGCCCGCGATCAGCTACTACGGCGGGCGCAATGTGCAGTTCGTGGGCGAGCAGGCCAAGGCGCCGCTGATGTTCCATTACGGGCTCAAGGACGCGCACATCAGCGAGGCCGACCGCGAAGCGGTGCGCAAGGCCAACCCGACCGCCGAGTTCCATGTCTACGACGCCGACCACGGCTTCAACTGCGACGCCCGCGGCAGCTACGACACGGCGTCGGCCAAGCTGGCGATGGAGCGCTCGCTGGCCTTCCTGGCCCGGCACGTGGGCTGAGCCCCAGCCTTGCGGGCGGCACCCTGCCGCCCGCGCCCGGGCGCCTGCCGGCAGGTCGACGCAGTGGACTAGATGGCCCGCAGGCGCCCGCCGTGGTTGAGCACCTCGGCCCAGTCCTCGAGCTGGCGGGGCTCGCCGAACAGATAGCCCTGCATCACCTGCAGCCCGAGTTCGCGCAGTGCCTGCGCGTCCTCGGGGCGCTCCACCGCCTCGGCCACCACCTGCACGCCCAGGCGCTGGGCCAGCGCGGTGACGCTGCGCACGATCTCGCGGTTGCGCGGATCGCGTTCCAGGCCTCCGGTGAAACCGGCCGGCAGCTTGATCAGCGCCGGGCTCAGGCGCTTGAGGTATTCGAAGGAGGCGTAGCCTTCGCCGAAATCGTCCATGGCCAGCATCACGCCGGCCTGCTGCAGCGCCTGGATGTTGCGCATCACGCTGGGGTAGACGGGAATCTGGCGCCGCTCGGTCACTTCCAGCGCCAGCCGCTGCGCCGGCCAGCGGTTCTCCGACAGCACGCGCTGGATATGGGGCACCAGCTCCGGGTCGCCGAGCTGGTCGGCTTCCACGTTGACCCCCACCAGGCCCTCCCAGCCGGTCCAGCTCGACAGCACGCGCGCCTCGGCCACCGCGGTGTCGACCACCCAGAAGAACAGCTCGCTGGTCTGCGACACCGACAGGCGCGGCAGGAAGGCCAGCGGGGAATGGCGCCGCGGCGCCGTGTCGGCGCGCCAGCGGAACAAGGCCTCCAGGCCCGTGACCTCGCCGCTCGGGTAACGCACCTGCGGCAAGTACACCAGCGATGGAGAACCGGAGCCGGTATGCACCGCGATTTCGCTGAACACGTCTCGTTCCACGACCGATCTCGCGAGAATTTCCTGGAAGGGCCAGGCGCACCGGCCCACCCGGCGCGCGGCTGGGCAGATTAGCATGAAGCCCGATTTCACCGTACCGACGCCATGCCAGCATCCGCCAAGGCCTCGCCCGCCGCGCGCAAGCGCGCCACGGCCGCCCCGTCCCCGAGCATCGGGCCCCGCTACCGCGTGCGCATGCTCAAGCTGCACGCGCATGTGTTCGACGTCGAGCTCGAACTCGAGCGCCCCGACCCGGCGGGCCAGGAACTGTGGCTTCCGGTGTGGGTTCCTGGCAGCTACCTGGTGCGCGAGTTCGCACGCCATGTGCTGGACATGCGCGCCTTTTGCGGACGCCGGGAACTGGGGCTGCGCAAGACGGCGAAGAACCGCTGGCGCGTCGAGGCCTGCGAGGGGCCCCTGCGGGTGCAGCTCAGCGTGTACGCGCACGACGCCTCGGTGCGCGCGGCCTGGCTGGATCCGTCGCGAGGTTTTTTCAACGCCAGCAGCCTGCTGCCGGCGGCCGCGGGCTTCGAGCATGTCGAACACCAGCTCAGCCTGGAGCCGCCGCCCGCGCTGCCCTGGAGCGTGGCCACCACGCTGCCGGCGCGCAGCGTGGACGAGCGCGGCTTCGGCACCTACGCGGCGCGCGACTACGAGCATCTGGTGGATCACCCCGTGGCCTGCGGCGACCATCTGCGCATCGCCTTTCGCGCCTGCGGCACGCCGCATGAAATGGTCCTGGAGCATGGTTCGCGCCTGCGCGATCAGGTCGACCAGCGCCGCCTGGCGGCCGACCTGCGGCGCATCTGCGAGGCGCAGATCGCCCTGTTCGAGCCCGAGGCGCCGCGCGCGCCCTTCCGGCGCTACGCCTTCCTGCTGGCGCCGTCTCCCACCGGCTGGGGGGGCCTGGAGCACGCCGACAGCAGCGCGCTGATCTGTGCCGAGGCGGACCTGCCGCACCCGCGCGACGGCGCCGACCCCGGCGCCGGCTACCGGCGCCTGCTGGGCCTGTGCAGCCACGAGTACTTCCACGCCTGGAACGTCAAGCGCATCCGTCCGCAGGCGCTGACCCCCATCGACCTGGAGCGTGAGAACCTCACCGGCATGCTGTGGCTGTTCGAGGGTTTCACCTCCTACTACGACGACCTCGTGCTGCGCCGCACCGGCCTGGTCAGCCCCCAGCAGTACCTGCAACTGCTGGCCGAGGCCATGCGCGCCGTGCAGGCCACTCCGGGGCGGCATCTGCAGAGCCTGGAGCAGGCGAGTTTCGACGCCTGGATCAAGTTCTACCGGCCCGACGAGAACACGCCCAACGCCACCGTGAGCTACTACACCCTGGGCGGCTTGTTCGCGCTGGCGCTGGACCTGCATCTGCGCAGCCGCGGCAAGGGCTGCCTGGACGACGTGATGCGCCTGCTGTGGCAGCGCTACGGGCGCGCCGACGCGCCGCTGCGCGGGCAGGGCGTGCCCGAGGATGCCCTGCCCGCGCTGGTGCGCGAGGCCTGTGGCGCGGACGTGCGCAGCTGGTTCGCGCGCCATGTGCAGGGGCGCGAGGAGCTGCCGCTGCAACGCCTGCTGGCCGGTTTCGGCATCGAGCTGAGCCATGGCTCGCCGGAGCCGGTGGACGCCCTGGGGCTGCGCCTGGATGGCGCCGCCAGCTGGCCGATGGTGCGCTACGTGCGCAGCGGATCCTGGGCCGAACAGGCGGGTCTGTGCGCGGGCGACATGCTGGTGGCGATCAACGAGCAACAGGCCGGCACCGCGAACCTGGCGCGCCAGTGGCGCCGCGCCCGGCCGGGACAGAGCTGGAGCGTGCACGCGATGCGCGACGGCCGCCTGCTGCAGCTTGGCGCGCCCCTGCCCCAGCCGGCGCCCGGCCCCGTGCAGTTGCAACTGGCCGCTCGGCCCTCGCCCGCCGCGCTGCGCCTGCGCCGCGCCTGGCTGGGCGGCTGAGCCCCCACCCGATTCCCGCCCATCCATCCCAGTAAGCCTGCCAGGAGATGACCATGAACCCCGAGAACCTGCTGCTCGAAGTCCACGACCAGGTGGCGCTGATCCGGCTGCACCGGCCCAAGCAACTCAATGCGCTGAACGATGCGCTGATGGACGAGCTCGGCCAGGCCCTGGCCATGTACGAGGCCGACGACGCCATCGGCTGCATCGTGCTCACCGGCAGCGAGAAGGCCTTCGCGGCCGGCGCGGACATCGCGGCCATGGCCACGAAGGACTACATGCAGGCCTATCGCGAGGACTTCATCACCCGCAACTGGGAGCGCATGCGCAGCATCCGCAAGCCGGTGATCGCGGCGGTGGCGGGCTACGCGCTGGGTGGCGGCTGCGAGCTGGCGATGATGTGCGATTTCATCATCGCCGCCGACGACGCCCGCTTCGGCCAGCCGGAAATCCGCATCGGCATCATCCCCGGCGCCGGGGGCACGCAGCGCCTGCCGCGCGCCGTGGGCAAGAGCAAGGCCATGGACCTGGCGCTGACCGCGCGCCTGATGGACGCGGCGGAGGCCGAGCGCGCCGGGCTGGTCTCGCGCGTGGTGCCCGCGGCGCGCCTGCTGGACGAGGCCCTGGAAGCGGCCCGCACCATCTGCGCCTTCCCGCGCCAGACCGTGATGCTGACCAAGGACTGCGTGAACCGGGCCTTCGAGACCCCTCTGGCCGACGGGCTGATGTACGAGCGCCGGGTGTTCCACAGCCTGTTCGGCACCCATGACCAGCGCGAGGGCATGGCCGCCTTCCTGGAAAAGCGCAGCCCGAAGTTCGAGAACCGCTGAGCTGTCGCCCAGGAGTCTCCCGGATGCCCCCCGCCAGGGCGGGGGCTTGAGCGCCAGGCGGGCTCGCGTATAATGGTCTGCTTTTGGCGCTTTAGCTCAGTTGGTTAGAGCGACGGAATCATAATCCGCAGGTCCGGGGTTCGAGTCCCTGAAGCGCCACCAGTTTTCCGAGGCCCCGAAGTCGCAAGACTCCGGGGCTTTTTGCTTCCCGAGGGCGGTCGACCGGGGAAGGCCCGATCGAGCCCGGTCCGGCACGGCCTGCGTATCATGCCCTCTGACACGACCCTGGCGCTCAAGCGCGGCTTTCGATGACCCGACCTGTCGCCCGCAAGGGCATCCTCCTCGCCGGTGGCTCCGGCACCCGGCTGTACCCGGTGACCCAGGCGGTGAGCAAGCAGCTGCTGCCGGTGTACGACAAGCCGATGGTGTACTACCCGTTGTCGACCCTGATGCTGGCCGGCATCCGCGAGGTGCTGCTGATTTCCACGCCGCAGGACACGCCGCGTTTCCAGCAATTGCTGGGCGACGGCAGCCAGTGGGGCCTGAACCTGCATTACGCGGTGCAGCCCAGCCCGGACGGGCTGGCGCAGGCCTTCCTCATCGGGCGCGAATTCCTGGCCGGCGCGCCGAGTTCGCTGGTGCTGGGGGACAACCTGTTCTGGGGCCACGACCTGCAGCCCCTGCTGGAGCAGGCCAACGCGCGCACGCAGGCCGCCACGGTGTTCGCCTACCACGTGCTGGACCCCGAGCGCTACGGGGTGGTGGAGTTCGACGCGCAAGGGCGCGCCGTGAGCATCGAGGAAAAGCCGGCGCGACCCAAGAGCAGCTTCGCCGTCACGGGGCTGTATTTCTACGACGGACAGGCCAGCGACATCGCCGCCTCGCTGCGGCCCTCCGCCCGGGGCGAGCTGGAGATCACGGATCTGAACCGCATCTACCTGGAGCGTGGGCAGCTGCAGGTGAGCACGCTGGGCCGCGGCTATGCCTGGCTGGACACCGGCACCCACGAGAGCCTGCTGGACGCCGGGCAGTTCATCGCCACGCTGGAAAAGCGCCAGGGCCTCAAGGTGTCCTGCCCGGAGGAGATCGCCTGGCGCCAGGGCTGGATCGACGCCGCGCAATTGCAACGCCTGGCCGAGCCCATGCGCAAGAACGGCTACGGCCAGTACCTGCTGCGCCTGCTCGCCTCGCCAGGGATCTGAGGCCGCGCCATGCCCTACACCGTCACACCCACCGCGCTGCCCGAGGTGCTGGTACTCGAGCCCAAGGCCTACGGCGACGCGCGGGGCTGGTTTTTCGAGAGCTACAACCGCCGCGACTTCGCCGCCGCCACGGGTATCGACACCGAGTTCGTGCAGGACAACCATTCCCGCTCCGCGCTGGGGGTGCTGCGCGGCCTGCACTACCAGATCCGCCACCCGCAGGGAAAACTGGTGCGCGTGGTGGCCGGACGCGTGTGGGACGTGGCGGTGGACCTGCGCCGCGGCTCGCCGCGCTTCGGCCAATGGGCCGGCGTGGAGCTTTCCGCGGACAACCGGCGCCAGCTGTGGATTCCCCCGGGCTTCGCGCATGGCTTCCTGAGCCTGTCCGAGGGCGCGGAATTCCTCTACAAGACCACGGACTACTGGTTTGCCGAGCACGAGCGCTGCGTATCGTGGAACGATGCGCGCCTGGGCATCGCCTGGCCCCTGCAGGGGCTGCAGCCGGCGCTGGCCGCGAAGGACGCGGCGGCGCCTGGCCTGGACCAGGCCGAATGCTTCGAGTGAGGCGGCTGCTCCGGGAGCCCGCCGCGCCACGCGGCGAGCCCGCGCGGCCACTACAATCGGCGCCAGCTTCCCACCCCTCCAGGAACCCGCGCATGCGTGTGGCCGCTCCGAACCTGCTGCGCCCGAGTCTGGCCGCCGCGCTGGCCCTGGCCAGCGCATGCGCGACGGCGCAGGTTCTGCCGCCCGGACCGGCGCGCGTGTACCCCATGGGCAGCCTGACGGGCTACGCCACCTTCGGCCCCGGCCCCACGCTGAGCGTGAACTGCGTGAGCTACCCGCTGGGCCCGGGCCTGCGCGTGGAGAACACCCAGCAGCGCGTGATCCTGCTGGGCCAGTTGCCGGGGCTCCAGGGCCCGGTGGTGTTCCAGCGCGACTCCATGGGCAATGTGTTCAGGGTGTGGATGCTGCGCGCCAACCAGGTGGTCAGCGGTGTGACGGCCGCCCCCAACAGCTGCCTGTTCCGGCAATTCTGAAGGCCCTGCCCGCCCCCGGGCGGGTACCAGCCCCGCGCCGGCGCGCGGGCCCCGACGCCCCGATCATGAAAAAGCTCTACATCAAGACCTTCGGCTGCCAGATGAACGAGTACGACTCGGCCAAGATGGCCGACGTGCTCGGCGCCTCGCAGCCCTGGCAGCCCACCGACACCCCGGAGGACGCCGACCTGGTGCTGCTCAACACCTGCTCCATCCGCGAGAAGGCGCAGGAAAAGGTGTTCAGCGACCTCGGGCGACTGCGCCTGCTGAAAATGGAACGCCCGGGGCTGCGCATCGGCGTGGCCGGCTGCGTGGCCAGCCAGGAGGGCGCTGCCATCGTCGAGCGCGTGCCCTTCGTCGACCTGGTCTTCGGCCCGCAGACCCTGCACCGGCTGCCCGAGCTCCTGGAAGCCCGCGAGCGCACCGGCCGCTCGCAGGTGGACGTGAGCTTTCCGGAGATCGAGAAATTCGACCACCTGCCGGCCGCGCGCGCTGAAGGGCCCACCGCCTTCGTGTCCATCATGGAGGGCTGCAGCAAGTACTGCAGCTATTGCGTGGTTCCCTACACCCGCGGCGAGGAGGTCTCGCGCCCGCTGGAGGACGTGCTCACCGAAGTCGCGGAACTGGCCTCGCAGGGGGTGCGCGAGGTCACGCTGCTGGGCCAGAACGTCAACGCATGGCGCGCCGAGGTCGACGGCGAGCCGGGGGATTTCGCGCTCCTGCTGGAGTACGTGGCGGAGATTCCCGGCATCGAGCGCATCCGCTACACCACCAGCCACCCCAACGAGTTCACCCAGCGCCTGATCGATGCGCATGCGCGCATTGCCCAGCTGGTCGCCCATGTGCACCTGCCGGTGCAGCACGGCTCGGACCGCGTGCTGGCGGCCATGAAGCGGGGCTACACGGCCCTGCAGTTCAAGCAGATCGTGCGCAAGCTGCGGGCGGCGCGCCCGGGCATCAGCATCGGCTCGGACTTCATCGTGGGCTTCCCCGGCGAGACCGAGGCCGACTTCGAGCAATTGATGAAGCTGGTCGAGGATGTGCGTTTCGATGCCAGCTTCAGCTTCGTGTTCAGCGCCCGCCCGGGGACTCCGGCCGCCGCCCTGCAGGACGACACCCCGCAGGAGGTCAAGCTGCAGCGTCTGCAGCGCCTGCAGGCGCGCCTGGAGAGTTTCGCGCGGGACATCTCCGAGGCCATGGTCGGCACCACCCAGCGCGTGCTGGTCGAAGGGCCGAGCCGGCGCAACCCCGAGGAACTGCAGGGGCGCACCGAGAACAACCGCATGGTGCACTTCGAGGGGCCACGCGAGCTGGTCGGCCGCATGGTGGACATGCGCATCGCGGCCGCCTACCCGCACTCGCTGCGCGGCGAGCTGGCCTCGTCGCCAGCGGCCCAGGAGCCGGGGCGGTAGCGGCAGCCCGCTTCAGTCGCCTGCCATCGGCCGGGGCCGCGGGGCCCACGGCCCGGCTCGCGCCGCGCGAGCCGGAGTGCCCGGGTTACTGGATGGCCAGGCGCAGGGCGTCCCACATGCGCTTGAACAGGCCGGCCTGGCGCACCGGCGCCAGCACCTGCAGCGGGTAGCTTCCCATCAGCTTGCCCGCCAGCGAGACGTTCAGCGAGCCCACGCGCTGGCCGAGCGCGAGCGGCGCCACCAGCGGGTCGTTGCGCTGAATGGCGGTCTGGATGCGCGCGGCGTCGCCGCGCGGCACCGAGACCACCACGTCCTGCAGGCTGCCCAGGGCGACGGTGGAAGCCGCGCCCTTCCACACGGGCGCCTGCACCAGGGCCTTGCCGGCCTGCAGCAGGTGCACGTCGTCGAAATTCTGGTAGGCCCAGTTCAGCAGCACGGCGCTTTCGGCCACGCGCGCGTGCTCGCTGGGCGTGCCCATGACCACGGTCAGCACGCGGCGCGGGCCGGTGGGGGTCTTGCGCAACGCGGTGGTGATCATGCAGTAGCCGGCATGCTCGGTGTAGCCGGTCTTCATGCCGTCCACCGAGGGGTCGGTGAACAGCAGGCTCACGCGGTTGGGCTGCGTGATGTGGTTGTAGGTGAATTCCTTGACCTTGAAGTAGCGGGCGAAGTCGCCGGGGAAGTCGCGGATGATGTGGGTGGCGATCACCGCCAGGTCATGCGCGCTGCTGTGGTGCCCGGGATCGGGCAGGCCGGTGGGGTCCATGAAATGGGTGTCGTGCAGGCCCCACTGCTGGGCCTGGCTGTTCATCATGGACACGAAAGTGGCCTCGGAACCGGCCACCGTCTGCGCCAGGGTCATCGCGGCGTCGTTGCCCGACTGCACGATCATGCCCATCAGCAGGTCGTCCACCGACACCGGCACGCGCGGGTCGATGAACATGCGCGAGCCGCCGGTGCGCCAGGCCTTCACGCTCTCGTGCACCATCTGGTCGCGCTTGATGGTGCCGTCCTTGATCGCCTTGAAGGTCAGGTAGGCGGTCATCAGCTTGGTGAGCGAGGCCGGCGCCTCGACCTGGTGCGCGTCGTGCTGGGCCAGGATCTGGTTGCTGGTGAGGTCGAGCACCAGCCAGCTGCGCGCGTCCAGGTTGGGGGGCGTGACGGTCTGCAGCAGCGCGGCGGTCGGCCCGTCGGGCAGGTTGCCGGGGCCGACCGCGGCCATCGGCGCCGAGGCCGTGGGCACGGGCGCGGCGGCCGCGCTGGCGGCGGGCAGCGCGCCGAAGACGAGGGACAGGACGAGCGCGCCGGCGACCCGGCGGCGCGAGGAGCGGAATTCGGACGGGAACATGGACGATTCGGACAATGCTGGGAAGCCGGCTTCGCGCCGGCGGATGCCTGCGCCCCACGCTTCGGGACGCACAACCCTGCGCACCATAGCAGCGCGCGAGGGGCTTGTTGTTTCCTCAGGTTTCGCGGGGCCCCGAAACCTGCCGGGCGCGGCCCGGCTCACTCCGGGAGGGTCGCATGCCAGGCGCACACCCATTGCTTGAGGGGCGTCAGCATGCCGTGGAAAAAGTGGCCGGCGCCGGGCACCACCAGCACCGGTTGCGCCTGCGGACGCGCCCAGTCCATCGTGGCGCCCAGGGGTACGACCTCGTCGGCCTCGCCGTGCACGACCAGCATGCGCCTCGCCAGGGTGGTGCCGGAGTCGTCACGCAGCACCGGAACCGCGAAACTGGCCACGGCCGGCGCGACCAGGCACAGGTGATGCACGTCACGCCCCTGCTCGCGCAGCTGGGCGCACAGGCGGGCGGCGACGAAGCCGCCGAAGGAAAAGCCGGAAATGGCCAGGGGCACGTCATCGGCCAGGCCCAGCTCGCGCTGGGCGTGGTGCATCGCGGCGCGCAGGTCCTCGGTCTCGCCCAGGCCTTCGGTGTAGCTGCCCTCGCTGGCGCCCACCCCGCGGAAATTCGGCCGCACCGCGGCGAAACCGAGCTGCACCCAGGCGCGCGCGAGGGTCTGCGCCACCTTGTTGTCCAGGGTGCCGCCCTGCAGCGGGTGGGGATGGGCGACCAGGGCCAGGCCGCGTGGCGCCTGCGCCGGCAGGTCGATGGCCAGCTCCAGGCTGCCGGCCGGGCCCGGGATGCGCTCGCGCCGGGTGGAACGGTTCATGATGCCGGCTCCTCGGGCACCCGCAGGCGCTCGACGATCTCGCCGCGCTGGAGGTGGCGCTCGACGATTTCGTCGATGTCCTGCTGGTCCACGTAGGTGTACCAGATGCCCTGCGGGTAGACCACGCACACGGGCCCCTGTTCGCAGCGCTCCATGCAGCCGGCGCGGTTCACCCGCACCTTGCCGGGGCCGGCCAGGCCGGCCTGCTTGACGGCCTTCTTGCAATGTTCGAAGGCCGCCTCGGCGCCCTGCGCCGCGCAGCAGGGGCGTGGGCCGTCGCGCTGGTTCAGGCAGAAGAACACGTGGTACTGGTAATGGCTCATGGGATGCGGGGCGTTGCGCGCGTGCTCGAGGGTTCGCGTGTTCAGAAGGGCTTGACCACCACCATCGGCACGATGACAAACAGCGCCACGGTGGGAATCTCGTTGAACCAGCGGTACCAGCGATGGCTGTGGCGATTGCGCCCCTGCTCGAACTGGCGCAACAGCCGCCGGCAATAGTGGTCGAAGGCCAGCAGCAGGAGCACGAAGCCGAGCTTGACGTGCATCCATCCATTGCCTGGGCCGCGCAGGCCGATGCCGTAGACCAGCCACAGCACCAGGCCGAAGCCCAGCGCCGGCACCATGAGGATGGTCATGAAGCGCAGCAGCTTGCGCGCCATCAACAGCAGGCGCTCGCGCTCGGCGCGCGCCTCGGGCGCTTCGCCCACCATGGCGAGGTTGACGTAGATGCGCGGCAGGTAGAACAGGCCGGCGAACCAGGAAACGACAAAGATGATGTGCAGGGCCTTGATCCACAGGAACATCGGGACTCCTCGAGGGCTGGGCGGCAGCCCTGCATTGTGCCTGCCCGCGAGGTCCGGCGCAGCCCGTGACGCGCGGCGCGGGAGCAAAAAAACGCCCCGACCGAAGCCGGGGCGAACAGCCTTGGTCGAGAACAAGGCTCCCGCTCAGGGAGGAGAAGCGGGAGGAGGCCGCCTCGCGGCGACCACCTGGAGACATAGAGTGGCGTAAGCTGCAAAAGTTCCCGCACATCGACAAATTCCCGGTTCGTGATGCGTGCTTTTTCCTTCCTGCCATGACCCAGCCCCCCTTTCCCGCAACCCGCCTGCGGCGCCTGCGCCGCGATGACTTCACGCGTCGCCTGGTGCGCGAGCACCGCCTGGGCGTCGACGACCTGATCCTTCCGGTGTTCGTGCTCGACGGCGAGCGCAGGCGCGAGAACGTGGCCTCGATGCCCGGCGTGGAGCGCCTGAGCCTGGACCAGCTGCTGCCGGTGGCGCAGGAATGCGTGGAACTGGGCATTCCCGTGATGGCGCTGTTCCCGGTCATCGACCCCGCGCTGAAAACCCCCGACGGCCTGGAGGCGGCCAATCCGGACGGCCTGGTGCCGCGGGTGGTGCGCGCGCTCAAGCGCGAGTTCCCGCAACTGGGCGTGCTGACCGACGTGGCGCTCGACCCCTACACCTCCCACGGCCAGGACGGCCTGCTCGACGAAAGCGGCTACATCGTCAACGAACCGACGGTGCAGATGCTGGTGCGCCAGGCGCTGGTGCAGGCGCAGGCCGGCGTGGACGTGGTCGCCCCCAGCGACATGATGGACGGGCGCATCGGCGCCATCCGCGATGCGCTGGAACAGGCCGGGCACATCCACACCCGCATCATGGCCTACAGCGCCAAGTACGCCAGCGCCTTCTACGGCCCCTTCCGCGACGCGGTGGGCTCGGCGTCGAGCCTGGGCAAGGCCGACAAGAAGGTCTACCAGATGGACCCGGGCAACTCGGACGAGGCGCTGCGCGAAGTGCGCCTGGACATCGCCGAGGGGGCCGACATGGTGATGGTCAAGCCCGGCATGCCCTACCTGGACATCGTGCGGCGCGTGAAAGACGAGTTCCGCATGCCCACCTTCGTCTACCAGGTCAGCGGCGAATACGCGATGCTGCGCGCGGCGGCGCTCAACGGCTGGCTGGACGGGCCGGCGGTGATGATGGAATCCCTGCTGGCCTTCAAGCGCGCGGGCGCGGATGGCATCCTGACCTATTTCGCCATCGAGGCGGCGCGAGCCCTGCGCGCGCGCTGAAGCCTCGGGGCGCCGCGCCTACAGCAGCAGGACCAACGCGATCGCCAGCCAGCCCAGCGCGAAATTGAGTTGCACCAGGCGGTGGATGCGCTGCAGCGCGGCGCCCACCGCCGGCCACTGCGCTTCCCGCGCGGCTCGGCAGGCGCGCCGATAGGGGGCGAAATAGATGTGGGCGAACACGGCCGTCATCACCAGGCCGATGCCCAGCATGGCATGCCAGCCCGGGGGCGCGGCGGCCATGCCCACGCGGGCCAGCGCCCAGGCACCACTGCCCAGCAGCAGCGCGATGCTCAGCCAGACCAGCGGAAAGAAGCCCCGCAGCACCTGCAACAGCAACTGCTGGCGCAAGGGCGGCTGCAGCACGCGAAGAGCGGCTGGACGCAGGGCGAGAAGCACCAGGCTCATCCCGCCCATCCACACGATCGCACCGATCAAGTGTATGAAAAGCAACAATTTGTTCACGGCAACCCCCTGGCGCCGAGCATAGCCCAAACCGTGTGCCTTCCCCCTGGAGGCGCCCCCGGCCACTGCGAGGCGCCTTGCTCTGGCGCAAGACAACCTCGCTGCCGACTACGAAAATGCTGGCTTGCTGCCTAGGGGTTTACGTATACTTCCGCCGTTTGGCCGCGAGGGATTTGTTACACGCGCGGCCGGCATGTTGACTGGATGATGGTCCCCGGGGTGGTGCGCTCGTTGGCTCGTGCGGCCGCGCACTCCGACAGGGCCCAGCGCGCGAAGCCCGCGTGCCACGACCGCAGCAGCAGGATGCACGGCGCACCGTGACGGTGCGCCGGCTGGTCCGCGGTGGCACGGGCAAGCAACCGATCCCCCAGCAACTCCGCCAAACTCAGCAGCGAATCTAGCAAGAACCGTGCAAGCCTTGGACACCTGGCAGGACGAAGACGACACGCCGCGCGAGCCGCTCAGCCGCGAGCAGGCGCAGGCCCTGCTGCGCGCCAAGCCGGGCGTTTCGCCGCTGCGCGTGGTCGCGCTGCAACTGGCGGTGACCCTGCTGGCCGGCTTGGCGGGCTGGCTGCTGGGCGGGCCCGCGGCGGCGCTGTCGGCGCTGTGGGGCGGCGCGGTGGTGCTGCTGCCGGCAGCCCTGTTCGCCGGGGTCATGCGCCGCTGGCTGGTGCGCCTGCCGCCCGCCTACGCATTGTTCGGCTTCGCCTTCGGCGAATTGCTCAAGATCGCCTTCACCGTGATGTTCCTGCTGCTGGCCCCGCGCCTTCTGCCCGCCCTGAGCTGGCCCGCGCTGCTGCTCGGGCTGGTGGCCACGCTGCAGGTGTACTGGATCGCCCTGTTGCTGCGCGGCAAGTCGCGCGGCAACGGGAAACAAGCCTGAGTCCGCGCACACCACGCGACCGAAACCTTCTGCCCAAGCTGCCATGTCCGCTCCGGAACCGACGATCACCGCAGGCGAATACATCATCCACCACCTGACCCAGTGGACCAGCGGCCCGCGCACGGGCGTGGTGGACTTCCACGTCATCGACATCGACTCGCTGATCATGACGGTGCTGCTGGGCGCGCTGGCCTTTTTCGTGCTGTGGCGCGTGGCCCGCTCGATGACCAGCGGGGTGCCTGGGCGCCTGCAGGCGGCGGTGGAATTCCTGGCCGAGTTCGTCGACGAGCAGGCGCGCGGCATCGTGCGCAACGCCAAGTCCCGCGAGTTCGTCACCCCCCTGGCCTTCATCGCCTTCATCTGGATCGTGCTGATGAACGCCATGGACCTGCTGCCCGTGGACCTGCTGCCGCGCCTGTGGGAAGGCGCCGCCGCCGCCACCGGGCACGACCCGCAGCATGCCTACCTGCGCGTGGTGGCCACGGCCGACCTCTCGGTGGCGCTGGGCATGTCGATCACCGTGCTGCTGCTCAGCCTGTACTACGGCGTGCGGGTCAAGGGCCTGGGTGGCTGGCTGCACGAGCTGTTCACCGCGCCCTTCGGCAATCACCCGCTGCTGTGGCCGCTGAACTTCGCCATGCAGCTGCTCGAGTACCTGGCCAAGACCCTGTCGCACGGCATGCGACTGTTCGGCAACCTGTACGCCGAGGAAATCCTGTTCATGATCATCGCGCTGATGGGCGCGGCGGGTCTGGGCAGCCTGTCCGGTTGGGCGCTGTTCTTCGGGAACATCGCCGCCGGGCTGGCCTGGTCGATCTTCAGCATGCTGATCATCGTGCTGCAAGGCTTCATTTTCATGATGCTGACCCTGGTCTACATCGGCCAGGCGCACGACCATCACTGATCGGGCCGCAATCCCGGTTCGACCGCTTCGGCTTTTCCCTTTTTCCTCTCTGACTCTTCAACCCTTCCTCAGGAGCCATTCATGGAACACGTTCTCGGATATGTCGCGCTGGCCGCTGGCCTGATCATCGGCCTGGGCGCCAACGGCGCCTGTATCGGCATCGGCATCATGGGCAGCAAGTACCTCGAGTCGGCCGCCCGCCAGCCCGAGCTGATGAACGAACTGCAGACCAAGATGTTCCTGCTGGCCGGTCTGATCGACGCCGCCTTCCTGATCGGCGTCGGCCTGGCCATGATGTTCACCTTCGCGAATCCGTTCGTCCTGAAGTGATCGTGCCGACCGCCTGGTCGGTCTGCACACCTCATGTCCCCGAAACTACGCAAGGGTTAGCGCCATGCATTTGGACGCAACACTGTTTGCGCAGCTCATCGTGTTCCTGCTGCTGGCGGCGTTCACGGCCAAGTATGTGTGGCCGCCGATCACCAAGGCGCTGGACGAGCGCGCAAAGAAAGTCGCCGACGGCCTCGCCGCGGCCGATCGAGCCAAGGCCGAGCTGGCCTCGGCGAACCAGGAAGTCGCGCGTGAGCTCGCTCGTTCGCACGAGGAGAGCGCGCAACGCCTGCACGACGCCGAGCGCCGCGCCATGGCGATGATCGAGGAAGCCCGCCGCAAGGCCGAGGAAACCGCCGAGGCCATCGTGGCCCAGGCGCATGCCGAGGCGCAGCAGCAGGTGGTCAAGGCCCGCGAGGCCTTGCGCGACCAGGTCGCCGCGCTGGCGGTCCAGGGCGCCGAGGCGATCCTGCGCCGCGAGGTCAACGCGCAGGCCCACGCCGAGCTGCTGCAGCAGCTCAAGGCCGAGCTCTGAGCGAAAGGATCCCCGATGGCTGAACTCGCAACCGTCGCGCGGCCCTATGCCGAAGCGATGTTCCAGGCCGCGCAGGGCGCGGCGGCCGCCGAATCCCTGGACCAGGTGGCCGAACAGCTCGACGCGCTGGCCGTGGTCGCGCGCGACGCGGGCCTGCGCCAGCTGGTCGGCGATCCGCAGCTGGGCGCCGAGGCCCTCGGCGAGCTGATGCTGTCGGCGCTGCCCAGGCAGCCCGGCGCCGCGGTGCGCAACCTGCTGCGCGTGGTGCTCGAGAACCACCGCCTGGCGGCGCTGCCGGCCATCGCCGAGCAGTTCCACCGACTGAAGGACGACGCGCAGCAGCGCGCCGAGGTCCAGGTCACCAGCGCCTTCCCGATGGACCAGCGCCAGCTCGACGAGCTGCTGCCGGCCCTGGAGCGGCGCTTCGGACGCAAGCTGTACGCGCGCGTCGAGGTCGACCCGGGGCTGATCGGCGGCGTGCGCGTGGCCGTCGGCGACGAGGTGCTGGACACCTCGGTACGCGCCCGCCTGGAGTCGATGCGCAACGCGCTCACGGCTTGAGGCCACACCCCATTCGCCCATGAATACCGAGGCTCCCCATGCAACTCAATCCCGCTGAAATCTCCGAACTCATCAAGAGCCGCATCGAAGGCCTGGGCACGGCCGCCGATGTGAAGAACCAGGGCACCGTCGTGTCCGTGTCCGACGGAATCGTGCGGGTGCACGGGCTGTCCGACGTCATGCAAGGTGAAATGCTCGAATTCCCGGGCAACACCTTCGGCCTGGCGCTGAACCTGGAGCGCGACTCCGTCGGCGCCGTGGTGCTGGGCGAGTACGGCCACATCTCCGAAGGCGACACGGTCAAGTGCACCGGCCAGATCCTGTCGGTGCCCGTGGGCCCCGAGCTGATCGGCCGCGTGGTCAACACCCTGGGCATGCCCATCGACGGCAAGGGCCCGATCAACACCAAGCTGACCGACGTGGTCGAGAAGGTCGCCCCCGGCGTGATCTGGCGCAAGTCGGTGTCGCAACCGGTGCAGACCGGCGTGAAGGCCATCGACTCGATGGTGCCGGTGGGCCGCGGCCAGCGCGAGCTGATCATCGGCGACCGCCAGACCGGCAAGACCGCGGTCGCGGTGGACTCCATCATCAGCCAGAAGGGCAAGGACCTGATCTGCATCTACGTCGCGGTGGGCCAGAAGGCCTCCACCGTGGCCAACGTGGTGCGCAAGCTGCAGGAACACGGCGCGATGGACTACACCATCGTGGTCGCCGCCACCGCCTCCGACTCGGCCGCCATGCAGTACCTGGCCCCCTACGCCGGCTGCACCATGGGCGAGTACTTCCGCGACCGCGGCCAGGACGCCCTGGTGGTCTACGACGACCTGACCAAGCAGGCCTGGGCCTACCGCCAGATCTCGCTGCTGCTGCGCCGCCCGCCGGGCCGCGAAGCCTACCCCGGCGACGTGTTCTACCTGCACAGCCGCCTGCTCGAGCGCGCCGCGCGCGTGAACGAGGAATACGTCGAGAAGTTCACCCAGGGCGAGGTCAAGGGCAGGACGGGCTCGCTGACCGCGCTGCCGATCATCGAGACCCAGGCCGGCGACGTGTCCGCCTTCGTGCCGACCAACGTGATCTCGATCACCGACGGCCAGATCTTCCTGGAAACCGACCTGTTCAACTCCGGCGTGCGCCCGGCCATCAACGCCGGCGTGTCCGTGTCGCGCGTGGGCGGCGCCGCGCAGACCAAGGTGATCAAGAAGCTCTCGGGCGGCATCCGTACCGACCTGGCGCAGTACCGCGAGCTGGCGGCCTTCGCGCAGTTCGCCTCCGACCTGGACGACGCCACGCGTCGCCAGCTCGAGCGCGGACGCCGCGTCGTGGAACTGCTCAAGCAGCCCCAGTACCAGCCGGTGCAGGTGTGGCAGCTGGCCGCGTCGCTGTACGCCGTGAACAACGGCTATCTCGACGACATCGACGTCAAGCAGATCCTGGGCTTCGAAAAGGGCCTGCACGACCACCTGCGCAGCAAGTGCTCGGCGCTGGTCGACAGCATCGAGTCCAAGAAGGACCTGGGCAAGGAAGACGAGGCCGCGCTGAAGGAAGCGATCGCCGAGTTCAAGAAGAGCGGCGCTTATTGATGGACGGCCCCCGAGGGGGTCCAGGAATCCTGGGACGGCCCTGCGATTCCTGGAGACAGCCCCCGGCGGCCGGGCTTGCCCGGCCTGCCCCTCGAGGGGGTCGAGTCGACTTGGGACGGCCCTGCGTCGATTCGGGTCGCCGCCTCGGGGAGGAAGGACACATGAGCGAAGGCAACGGAGAGTCTGCATGCCTGGAATGAAAGAAGTCCGCCTGAAGATCAAGAGCGTGCAGAACACGCGCAAGATCACCAAGGCGATGGAAATGGTGGCCGCCTCGAAGATGCGCAAGGCGCAGGAGCGCATGCGCGCCGCCCGCCCCTACGCGGAGAAGGTGCGCGCGATCACCGCCAACCTCAGCCAAGCCAACCCCGAGTACAGCCACCCCTTCCTGGTCGCGCGCTCGCCGGTGCGCAAGGTGGGACTGATCCTGGTCACCACCGACAAGGGCCTGTGCGGCGGCTTGAACACCAACCTGCTGCGCGGAGTCACCCAAAGCATCAGGCAGTGGCAGGCCGACGGCGTCGAGGTGCATGCCTGCGCGATCGGCAACAAGGGCCTGCAGTTCCTCAACCGCATCGGCGTGGACGTGGCCTCGCAGCTGGTGCAGATGGGCGACAAGCCCCATCTGGACAAGCTGGTGGGCCCGGTGAAGGTGCTGCTCGACGCCTACGAGCGCGGCGAGCTCGACGCCATCCACCTGGCCTTCAACCGCTTCGTCAACACCATGCGCCAGGAGCCGCAGGTGGAGCAGCTCATCCCGCTGAGCAAGCAGGCGATGAGCACCACCGAGGCCGAGCGCAAGGAATACGGCTGGGATTACATCTACGAACCCGATGCCAAGCCGGTGATCGACGCGCTGCTGGTGCGCTACGTGGAGGCCCTGGTGTACCAGGCCGTGGCCGAGAACATGGCCAGCGAGCAGTCGGCGCGCATGGTGGCGATGAAGTCGGCTTCCGACAACGCCAAGACCGTGATCAGCGAACTGCAACTGGTCTACAACAAGAGCCGCCAGGCAGCGATCACCAAGGAACTGTCCGAAATCGTCGGCGGAGCGGCGGCCGTCTGACGGCGATCCGATCCAGACGCGCACCCCCATTCAGGAAATCCCGGAGAAACCCGAAATGAGCACGGCCCAAAACCAAGGCAGGATCGTCCAGTGCATCGGCGCTGTGATCGACATCGAATTTCCCCGCGAGCACATGCCCGCGGTCTACGAAGCGCTGCGCCTGTCGGACGACCAGGACCTGGGCCTGGCCGAGCGCGGCGTGACCTTCGAAGTGCAGCAGCAGATCGGCGACGGCGTGGTGCGCACCATCGCGCTGGGCTCCACCGACGGCCTGCGCCGCGGCATGGCCGTCAACGCCACCGGCGCGCCGATCTCGGTGCCGGTGGGCCAGGGCACCCTGGGCCGCATCATGGACGTGCTGGGCCGTCCGATCGACGAGGCCGGCCCGATCCAGTCCGACGAACTGCGCTCCATCCACGCCAAGGCCCCCGCCTTCGACGAACTGTCGCCGTCGGTGGACCTGCTGGAAACCGGCATCAAGGTGATCGACCTGGTGTGCCCCTTCGCCAAGGGCGGCAAGGTGGGCCTGTTCGGCGGCGCCGGTGTCGGCAAGACCGTCAACATGATGGAGCTGATCAACAACATCGCCAAGCAGCACAGCGGCCTGTCGGTGTTCGCCGGCGTGGGCGAGCGCACCCGCGAAGGCAACGACTTCTACCATGAGATGGAAGAGTCGAAGGTGCTGGACAAGGTGGCCATGGTGTTCGGCCAGATGAACGAACCTCCGGGCAACCGCCTGCGCGTGGCGCTGACCGGCCTGACCATGGCCGAGAAGTTCCGCGACGAGGGCCGCGACATCCTGTTCTTCGTCGACAACATCTACCGTTACACGCTGGCCGGCGTGGAAGTGTCGGCGCTGCTGGGCCGCATGCCGTCGGCGGTGGGTTACCAGCCGACCCTGGCCGAGGAAATGGGCGTGCTGCAAGAGCGCATCACCTCCACCAAGAACGGCTCGATCACCTCGATCCAGGCCGTGTACGTGCCCGCGGACGACCTGACCGACCCCTCGCCCGCGACCACCTTCAACCACCTGGACGCCACGGTGGTGCTGTCGCGCGACATCGCCTCGCTGGGTATCTACCCCGCGGTGGACCCGCTGGATTCCACCAGCCGCCAGATCGACCCCAACGTGATCGGCGAGGAGCACTACAACACCACCCGCGCGGTGCAGGGCATCCTGCAGCGCTACAAGGAACTGCGCGACATCATCGCCATCCTGGGCATGGACGAACTCTCGCCCGAGGACAAGCAGACCGTGGCGCGCGCCCGCAAGATCCAGCGCTTCCTGTCGCAGCCCTTCCACGTGGCCGAGGTGTTCACCGGCTCGCCCGGCAAGTACGTGCCGCTGAAGGAAACCATCCGCGGCTTCAAGATGATCGTCAACGGCGACTGCGACGCGCTGCCGGAGCAGGCCTTCTACATGGTCGGAACCATCGACGAGGCCTTCGAAAAGGCGAAGAAGCTGAACTGAGCAGGGTTCGCGGGGCCGCGGCCAGGTGCGCGCGGCCCGTTTCCGGCCTTTCGGAGTGGTCATGAAAACCTTTCATATCGATGTGGTCAGTGCCGAAGAGCTGATCTATTCCGGTGAAGCGCGCTTCGTCGCACTTCCTGGAGAAGCCGGCGAGCTCGGCATCCTCGCCGGGCATACCCCGCTGATCACCCGCATCAAGCCCGGCGCGGTGCGCATCGAGCGTCCCGACGGCGCGAGCAACGAGGAAGACTTCGTGTTCGTGGCCGGCGGCGTGCTCGAGGTGCAGCCGGGGCATGTGACCGTGCTGGCCGACACCGCCATCCGCGGCAAGGATCTCGACGAGGCGAAGGCCCAGGAGGCCCTGAAGCAGGCCGAGGAGAACCGCGCCCACGCCAAGGACACGCAGGACATCGCGGTGGTCGAGGGCGAACTGGCGATGCTGGCCGCCCAGCTGGCGGCGATCCGCCGCCTGCGCGGACGCGTGCACTGAAGCCTCCGGGCCGGGCCGCCGCCTCCGCGCGGCGCCCGCGCGGCGAAGCCACACCGATCGGTGTGGCTTTTTTTTGCTCCGTCGCGCCGGCGTTTGCTGTGCGATTGCCGGAGCTTGCGCGGGGGGGTGCGGGGGAGGGTGCGCGGGCATTTGCGGGGCGTCAAGCCCGGCTTGGCCGAAGCCCGCTTCCCCCGCGAGGCGCCCGGATTCAGCCGGTCCGCGCCCGCCAACGCAGCGCGCGCGGCGGTGCTGCGCACGCCGGTTCGGGCCTGGGCGCCGGCGCGCGGGCTGTGTAGCATCATGCCCGTGCCCCAGTCCGGCTTCGCCCATGTCCACGCCCAAGCCCACCTGCCTCGCCCGCCCGCCACGCAAGCGCCGCGGCGCCATGCGTGCCCGCCTGGCGCCGCTGGCCGCAGCGCTGGCTCTGGCGGGTTGCGCGGGCAATCCGACGCAGCGTTCGGGCGGTGGCATGCAGGTGCCGGTGGACATATCCAGCAGTTGCTACGCGCCGGCCCCCAACCTCCACGCGGCCTACAACCGCGATTACAGGGTGCTCGGACGCAGCTACGCGCCCCTGCGCAGCGCCTCCGGCTACGACGTGGACGGCACGGCCTCCTGGTACGGCTGGGAGTCGGGACGGACCACGGCCATGGGCACGTACTTCAACCCCCGCGCCTTCACGGCGGCCAGCCGCGTGCTGCCCCTGCCGACCTGCGTGGAAGTGACCAACCTGCGCAATGGGCGCAGCGTGCTGGTGCTGGTCGATGACCGTGGCCCCTTCGTCGACAGCCGGGTCATGGACCTGTCCTACGGCGCGGCCAGGGCCCTCGGGATCACGGCCAGCGGGACCGCGCCGGTACGCATCGTGGCCCTGGCGCCCGGAGTCCTGCAGTCGAACGCATCCGACACCGCGGCGCCGCCTCTGCCCGCCCCCGCGCAGGCCGGCCCGCCGGGTGCCGCCGAAACCTTTGCTCCCATGCCTCTGACGCCGCCGGCGCAGGCCGTCGAGCTCGCGGGCCCGGGCACCCAGGCAGGCGCCGGCCAGTCCTTGCAGGTGACCAAGCTCCGCCCCCTGCAGGCGCAGAGCGCGCAGGCGCCAACCTCCGCCACCTCCGCTTCCGCCACCTCCGCTTCTGCCACCTCCGCTTCTGCCACCTCCGCTTCCGCCTTCGCTTCCCCCGCCACGCCGCTGCTCACCGCCTCGGCCGCCCCGGCAGCCAGCGACGCGCTGGGCGCGCTGATCGCGTCGGCCACTTCAGGCTCCACGCCCTCGGCGCCCGCGGCCGCCTCCCCTTCGGCGAACACCGCCTCGCAGCCCTCGGCCCCTGCGCCGGTGCCGCCCACCGCCCAGGCGACGCCGTCGGCGCCTGGAGGCATCGTGGCGGGTGCCGCCGCGCCGCGATCGGCCGTCGCCTCCTCGGCCCAAGGCGAAGCCCTGCCGGCCACCGAGCCGGCGCGGGCGCCGATGCCCTCGGGCTCGACCCAGCCCTACGTGCAGACCGGCGCCTTCACCATCGAGGACAACGCGCGCCAGGAGGCGCGGCGCCTGGAGCGCGCCGGTCTGGGGCCGGTGGAGGTGGTTCCGGGCTATGTCCACGGGCGCACCTGGTACAAGGTGCAGATCGGCCCCCTGCCGCGCAACGCGCAGGAGGGTGCACTGCGCGACCACCTGGCCCGCCTGGGCCTGCGCAACTACACCTTCGTGCAGCAATAGCGGGGCGCGAAGGCACGCCCGGTGCCAGCCGCCAGCCCCTGACGGCCCCAACCCGCCCCAGCCCGCCCCAGCCCGCCGCGGCTCGCCTCAGCCGCCGCGGTGCAGGCAGCGCCGCATGAACTCCTGGCGTGGCTCGCCGCGCAGCTGGTGCAGCCGCGCCTGGGCGTTGCACCGGCGCATGCGCTGTTGCTGGCGCCCGGGCAGGTGCCGCGGCGCGGCACGCGCGCCGGCCAGCGGCCCCCGGCAATCCGGCCCCAGGCGCTTCGCCCGTGCCAGGTCTTGCGGCGGTGCCTGCTCGCAGCCAGGGCGCGGAATCACCGGGTGCACGGCTGCGCGCGCTGGCTGCGGGAGCACGCCCGCGAGCAGCGCCGCGACCACCGCGGCCCGACAGGCCGCCGCCAGCGCCAGGGACCGGAGATCGGAGCCGCGCCCCCGTAGACTCATGCTGTCGTGGCTCCTTGCCCAGGGTGTGCCCGCGCCGCGGATACAGGGGGCGCATCTTAGAATGTCGGGTTTTTCCCCTGCCGGCCGCGGTGATCCCGAAGGAGCGCCGCCGCCCGGGGCATTTCCCCCGAACACCAGCCCATCATGCGCGACTACCTCCAACGGCTCCACGAGACCCTGGCCGCCGCCGCCACAAGGCTGCTCGCGCCCGGCGAGAGCCTGGGCGCGGCCGCGCTGCTCGAGCGCCCCAAGGCCGCCGGTCACGGCGACTACTCCTGCACCCTGGCACTGCAGCTGGCGCGGCGCGTCGGGCGCAACCCGCGCGACATCGGCCAATGGCTGCTGGACGCGGTGCGGGCCGATCCGGCCCTGGCCGCGGGGCTGCAGTCCGCCTCCCTCGCCGGCCCCGGCTTCGTCAACTTCACCCTCGTCCCGGAACTCAAGCACCAGGTGCTGCGCCAGGTGCTCGACGAGGGCGAGGCCTACGGCCGCGCCGCGGTGGATCCCGCGCGGCGGGTGCTGGTGGAATTCGTGTCGGCCAACCCGACGGGGCCGCTGCACGTGGGCCACGGGCGCCAGGGCGCCCTGGGCGACACGCTGGCCGAACTCATGGCCACGCAGGGCTGGGCGGTCAGCCGCGAGTTCTACTACAACGACGCCGGGGTGCAGATCGGCAACCTGGCCTTGTCGGTGCAGGCCCGCGCGCAGGGGCTGGCCCCGGGCCAGCCCGGCTGGCCGGAGTCGGCCTACAACGGCGAATACATCGCCGACATCGCGCGCGACTACCTTGCGGGCGCCACCGTGCAGGCGGCCGACGGCCAGGCCGTGCGCGGCGCCGGCGACGCCGGGGACCTGGAGGCCATCCGCGCCTTCGCCGTGGCCTACCTGCGGCGTGAACAGGACATCGACCTGAAGGCCTTCGGCATCGCCTTCGACAACTACTACCTGGAGTCCAGCCTGTACTCCGACGGCAGGGTGCAGGAGGCCGTGCACGCGCTGGTGACCGCCGGCCACACCTACGAGGCCGACGGCGCGCTGTGGCTGCGCAGCACGGATTTCGGCGACGACAAGGACCGCGTGATGCGCAAGTCCGACGGCAGCTACACCTATTTCGTGCCCGACGTGGCCTACCACCTGGCCAAATGGGAGCGCGGCTTCCACCATGCCATCAACATCCAGGGCTCGGACCACCATGGCACCATCGCCCGGGTGCGCGCAGGGCTGCGGGGCGCCGACCCGCAGATCCCCGAGGCCTATCCCCAATATCTGCTGCACAAGATGGTCACGGTGATGCGCGGCGGGCAGGAGGTGAAGATCTCCAAGCGCGCCGGCAGCTACGTGACCCTGCGTGACCTCATCGAGTGGTCGGGCGGCGTGCGCGACGGCCTTTCGCCCGCGGAGCGCGAGGCGGCGCTGCGCCGCGGACGTGACGCCGTGCGCTTTTTCCTGGTCTCGCGCAAGGCCGACACCGAATTCGTGTTCGACGTCGACCTCGCGCTGGCGCAAAGCGACGACAACCCCGTGTATTACGTGCAGTACGCGCACGCGCGCATCTGCTCGGTACTGGCCCAATGGGCCGAGCGCGACGGCGGCCGCGAGGAGCAACTCCTGGACTGCGACCTGGGCCCGCTGAACGGCCCGCGCGAGATGGAGCTGCTGATGCTGCTCGCGCAATACCCGGATATGCTGCGCCAGGCCGCCGCCGACCTCAGCCCGCACGATGTCGCCTTCTACCTGCGCCAGCTCGCGGGCAGCGTGCACAGCTACTACAACGCCGAACGCGTGCTGGTCGACGAGCCGGCGCTCAAGCACGCCCGCCTCGCACTCCTGCTGGCCGTGCGCCAGGTGTTGCACAATGCCCTGAGCGTGCTGGGGGTGAGCAGCCCGCAGCGCATGTGAAAGCGCCCAGCGCCCGCCGGCGCGAGTCCTCGAGCCCTACACGACACACCATGCCCCGTTCCTCCCGCACCTCCCGCAGCCAGAGCCCGCGACAGCGCGGCGGCACCCTGCTCGGCCTGATCATCGGCCTGGTGCTGGGCCTGGCCATCGCACTGGCCTCGGCCGTCTACATGAACCGGGCCTCGCTGCCCTTCATGAATCGTTACCAGCAGCGCCCCACCAGCGCCGCCTCGGCGGCCGCGAACTGGAAGCCCAACGCCGGCCTCAGCGGCACGACGGCGCCGCCGGCGGCGGTGGCCGGCGCCGGCCAGGCCGGCAAGGTGGCCAGCGCGCCCCTGTCGGCCCATGCCATCGAGTCGCTCGGCGCGCCGGCCAGCGGCGTGCTCGGCGCCCAGGGCTCGACCTCGGGGGGCAGGGCGCCCCAGGCGGCGCCCGCGGCGCCGGCGGTCGCCAGCGCCGCGGCCACTCCGGGCGTGCAGTACATCGTGCAGATCGGCGCCTACAGTCACCGCGGCGACGCCGATGCGCAGCGCGCCAAGGTCGCGCTGACGGGCCTGGAAGCCCATCTCGACGAGCGCTCGGTGGGCGGACGCACGCTGTGGCGCGTGCGCGTGGGCCCCTACCCCACCGCCCAGCAGGCGGACGCGGCCCAGAAGACCCTGAACGACAGCGGAATCGGATCCGCGGTCGTGCGCGTCGGCCCCTGAATCGAAAGGAAACGACATGAAGCGTTGGTGGATGCGCCTGGCGGCCGCGTTGCTGCTGGCTGGCTCGGCGGGGGCGTACGCCGCGCCCGCGCAACTGGTGCAGGGCCAGGGCTACGAACGCCTGGCGACACCGCAGCCGGTGAGCCCCAAGGGCAAGATCGTGGTGACGGAGTTCTTCTGGTACAACTGCCCGCACTGCGCGGCGATGGAGCCGCTGCTGGACGCCTGGGCGAAGAAACTTCCGTCCGACGTGGTGCTCGAGCGCGTGCCGGTGGCCTTCGCGCCGCAATTCGAGAACCAGCAGAAGCTTTACTACGCGCTCAAGGCGCTGGGCAAGGTGGATGCCCTGCAGGGGTCGATCTTCACCGCCATTCACCAGCAGCATGTGGTGCTGATGAATCCGCAGCAGATGGCCGACTGGCTGGCCGCCCACGGTGTGCCCAGGCAGAGCTTCCTGAACGCCTTCAACTCCTTCGGCGTGCAGATGGACGCCAAGCGGGCGACGCAGATGGTCACCGATTACCAGATCTCGGGCGTGCCCACGCTGGTCGTGCAGGGAACCTACGCATTGTCGGCCTCGATGCCGCAGACGCCCGACAACCCGCAGGTGCTGCAAGGCGTGGACCAGATGATCGCCAAGGTCCGCGCGGGCATGAAACCCTGAGCCGGCGGCGGTCCGCTCGCGGACCGCCGGGCCGGATCGTGGGCTGGCAGGCCGGCATGCCTACAATGCGCACCATGAAAGCAAACTTCGTGCCGATGCTGCGCGCCGACTCGGTGCCGCGCAGGCTGGCGATGGCCGCGATCGTGCTGCTGTGCGCCGGCCTGCCCAGCGCATGGGCGCTGCGCTCGGATGCCGCCCAGTCGCTGCTGGTCAACGCCGGCTCGATGCACTATGACAATGTGGCGCAGGCCACCGTGTTCACCGGCGATGTGGTGGTCACCAAGGGCACACTGGTGCTGCACGCCGCGCGCGTGCAGGTGCACCAGCGCGCCGACGGCTACGACGATGCCACCGCCTACGGCAGCGCCAGCCAGCCCGCCACCTTCGAGCAGACCCTGGACGCCGCGCCCGGGCAGCCGCGGCCCACGGTGCACGGCCGGGCGCTGACGCTGCACTATGACGGACGCAGCGACGTGATCACCCTGACCGGGCGCGCCGTGCTCGAGCGCTCGCTGGACGGACACCTGAGCGATCGCGCGCAGGGCGCCGTCATCATCTACAACGACCTCACCGATGTGTTCACGGTGCGCTCCGGCCCTGCCGGCGTGGACGCCTCCAACCCCCACGGACGGGTACGGGTGATGTTGTCGCCGCGCGCCCCGGCTTCGGCGGCGACGGCGGCGGCCAGCACCCCCGGGCTGCGCCCCTCGCCGGCACTGGAGCCGCACTGATGGCCGGCACGTCCGACCAGCGCCCGACGGCGCCGCCGGCCTCCGCGCGCGCGGGACTGCTCAGTGTGCGCCAGCTGCAAAAGCGCTACGGCGGCCGCACCGTGGTGCGCGACGTCAGTTTCGAGGTGCGCAGCGGTCAGGTGGTGGGCCTGCTCGGCCCCAACGGGGCGGGCAAGACGACCTCCTTCTACATGATCGTCGGCCTGGTGCGCGCCGACGCGGGCGAGATCCACCTGGACGGGAGGGACATCTCGCAACTGCCCATGTACCGCCGAGCCCGACTGGGACTGTCGTACCTGCCGCAGGAGGCCTCGATCTTTCGCGGGCTGACGGTGGCCGAGAACGTGCGCGCGGTGCTGGAACTGCAACGCGACGCCAAGGACCGTCCCCCCAGCCGCGAGGCCATCGAGCAGCGACTGGGACAACTGCTGCGCGAACTGCACGTCGAACACCTGGCGGACACGCCGGCGCCGGCCTTGTCCGGCGGCGAGCGCCGGCGGGTGGAAATCGCGCGCGCACTCGCCACCGACCCCCAGTTCATCCTGCTCGACGAGCCGTTCGCCGGAGTGGATCCCATCGCCGTGATCGAGATCCAGCGCATCGTGCAATTCCTCAAGTCCCGGGGCATCGGCGTACTGATCACCGACCACAACGTGCGCGAGACCCTGGGCATCTGCGATCACGCCTGCATCATCAGCGAGGGCAGCGTGCTGGCCGTCGGCCAGCCGCAGGAAATCGTCGAGAACCCCGCGGTGCGCAAGGTGTACCTGGGCGAAAGTTTCCGGCTCTGAGAGCACAGCCATGAAGCAGTCGCTGAATCTCAGACTGTCGCAGCATCTGGCGCTCACCCCGCAGCTGCAGCAATCCATTCGCCTGCTGCAGCTGTCCACGCTGGAGCTGCAGCAGGAAGTCGAGCAGATGCTCGAGCTCAATCCCTTCCTGGAACCCGACGAGGAACACCCCGATTCCGCGCCGACCCAGGACGAGGCGGGGCAGGGCGAACAGGCGCGCGCGGATGCCGAGTCGGCGCAGGCGCAAGCGACCGAGGCGGCCCGGACAGGGCTGGAGGCGGATGCGACGGGCACCGCCGATCGAACGGCCGAGCGCGCGGAGCCCGCGTCCGTTTCCGCGGACAACGCGCCGGAAGCCGCCGAGTTGCGCCTGGATGCCGAGGATTGGCGCGACGGCGCGCAAAGCGCCGATCCGGCGGAGAACCCCGAGGCCCCGGAGCCCGGAGAGGGCGGCGACTGGGACGAGCCTGGGGCCGGCCCGCGCCAGACCAGCGGCGAAAGTGACGAGGAATTCGATCCGCTGAGCCTGGCCCATGCCGCGCAGGACCTGCGCGCCCACCTGCGCGCGCAACTGGCCGGGCGCGCGCTGTCCCCGCAGGATCGCGCCGCGGCCGAGGCGATCATCGACTCCCTGGACGACGACGGCTACCTTCCCGAGTCCCCCGAGCAATTGGCCGCGGAGTTGTCACCACGCAGCGGTGCCGAGGAACTGGAAGCCCTGGGCGAGGCGCTGCGCGTGGGCCTGCGCCTGGTGCAGAGCTTCGACCCCGCCGGCATCGGCGCCTCCTGCCTGGCCGAGTGCATGCGCCTGCAGCTGCAGCGCCTGGCGGCCGACGACACGCGCGAGCTGGCGCTGGCGATGTGCACGCCGACGCACCTGGAATGGCTGTCCAGGCGCGACTGGAAGCGCCTGGGACGGGCCCTGCAGGCCGAGGAGCCGGCGCTGCGCGCCGCGCAGCAGCTGATCGCCCGACTCGACCCCAGGCCGGGAGCACGCTTCGCCGCCCAGGCCGCGCAAAGCGTGGTGCCCGACGTCATCGCCCAGCGCTCGGGCAAGCGCTGGCGCGCGGTGCTGAACCCGGAGGTCCTGCCCAGGCTGCGCATTCATTCGCTGTACGCCGAGCTGCTGCGCCGCTCGCGCGACGGCCATGGGCTGTCGGGTCAGCTGCAGGAGGCGCGATGGTTCGTGCGCAACGTGCAGCAGCGTTTCGAGACCATCGAGCGCGTCGCGCAGGCGGTGGTGGAACGTCAGCAGGCCTTTTTCACCGACGGCGAACTCGGCATGCGACCGCTGGTGCTGCGCGAGATCGCCGACGAGCTCGGCCTGCATGAATCGACCATTTCCCGGGTGACCACGCAGAAGTATCTGCTCACTCCGCATGGAACTTTCGAGCTCAAGTACTTTTTCGGCTCGGGTCTGGCCACCGACAGCGGCGCCAGTGCGTCGAGCACCGCGGTGCGCGCCCTGATCCGCGGCATGGTGCAGCAGGAGAACCCCGCGAGCCCGCTGTCGGACGGCGAGATCGCCGAACGCCTGGCCGCGCAGGGCATCACCGTGGCACGGCGTACCGTGGCGAAGTACCGCGAGGCCCTGCGCATCGCCCCGGCCACGCAGCGCAAGGCGGTCTGACAGGGTCTTGCCGAGCGTGCGGGCTCAGGCCGTGCCGCGGATACGCTGCACCAGGGAGGTGGTCGAGCGGCCTTCGACAAAGGGCAGCGCCTGCGAACGCCCCCCCCAGGAGCGCACCAGCGCGGTTTCGGCCAGGCCCTCGATGTCGTAGTCGCCCCCCTTGACGTACACGTCGGGGCGCAGCTCGGCGAGCAGCACCAGCGGCGTGCTTTCCTCGAACAGCACGACCAGATCCACGCTTTGCAGCGCGGCCAGCACGGCCGCGCGGTCGTCCTGCGGGTTGAGCGGACGCTCGGGCCCCTTGCCCAGCGAGCGGGCCGATGCATCGGAGTTCAAGCCCACCACCAGGCTGGCACCCAGGGCGCGCGCGCTGGCCAGGTAGCTCACGTGGCCGCGATGCAGGATGTCGAACACCCCGTTGGTGAACACCACGGGCCGCGGCAGGCGCGCGATGGCCGCGCCCGCCTGGCTGCGCGGGCAGATCTTCGCCTGCAGCGTGGAGGGGAGATCCGTCGGGACCGGGTGGGAGGTCTGGGGCATCGGCCGGATTGTCGCAGACTCGTAAACTGGCAGGCTGCCGGTGCCCGTGCTGGCCCGCCTGGCAAGAATCGTCGCGAATGGAACAAAAGGTACCATATAACAACGTTCACGCGACGCACCCCCGCACGCCCACTCGAAACCATGATCGATTCCTCCCCGAGCCCGCGCCCGCGGGCAACCGCCCACGTGCTGGTCGAGCGTCTGCGCAACGGCCTGGACCCGATGGTTCCGATGCTGCTCATCGCCGCCGTGGTCGGCGCCGTCAGCTCGGTGGCGGTCGAGGGCTTTCGCCAGTGCATGTACCTGATCATGAACCTGTACAGCGACCACGCGGAGCACCTGGTGGTGGCCGCGCGTTCGCTGCCGGTGTGGGAGCGAGGCCTGATTCCCCCGGTGGCGGCGGTGCTGGGCGGCTTGATGATGTGGGCCGGCCAGCGCTGGATCAAGCGCCCGCGCGGACCGGAATACATGGAAGCGGTGCGCGTGGGCAACGGCCAGCTGCCGCTGGCGCCCAACCTGGTTCGCACGACCAGCTCGCTGGTGGCCGTCAGCGGCGGCATCACCATCGGGCGCGAAGGCACGATGATCCAGTTCGCCGCGCTGATCTCCTCGATCATCGGGCGCATCGGCCGGGCCGACACCGCGCACCAGCGCCTGGTGGTGGCCTGCGGCGCGGCGGCCGGCTTCGCCGCCGCCTACCACGCGCCGATCGCGGGCACCTTGTTCGTGGCGGAGATCATCCTGGGCGGTCTGCAACTGCGCGAGATCGCCGCGGTGCTGGTGGCCGCGGTGATCGGCGAGCTCACGACCCAGAGCCTGTTCGCCACCGGCCCGCTGTACCTGGCGCATGCCGTGCCCCCGGTGAACTTCATCGATCTGCTCGACGCCTCCCTGCTGGGGGTCATGGCCGGCCTGCTGGGCCCGCTGTTCCTGTGGCTGCTCGACAGCTCGCGGCGTGCCTGGCAGGCGCGGGTGAACTGGCTGCCGCTGCGCATGGGCCTGGCCGGGGTGTTGATCGGCGCGCTGTCGCTGATCCGCCCGGAGGTCTGGGGCAACGGCTACAGCATGGTGCAATCCATGCTGGTGGACCACTGGGCGCTGAGCACGCTCGCCCTGGTGTTCGTGCTGCGCCTGATCGCGGTCACGGCGGCCAGCGCCGCCGGCATTCCGGGCGGCGTGCTCACTCCCACGCTGGCGCTGGGCGGAGCGATGGGACTGATGGTCTCGCACCTGCTTCTGGTGCCGGAAGCCAGCCATTCGCAGGCCCTGTGGACCCTCGTGGGCATGGGCAGCCTGCTGGCCGCCACCACCCATGCGCCGGCCATGTCGGCGATCATGGTCTTCGAGGTCACTCGCAACTACAACGTGGTCATGGCCGCCATGCCGGCCTGCGTCATTGCCTCGGTGGTGGGCAGCCTGCTGCGCCATCGCTCCGTGTACGCGGAAGCGCTGGGCCTGCGCGAACAGGTGGAGGCGCTGGGGTCGGCACCCAGCACGGAGGAGGCCGAAACCCCGGCTGCGCCAGGCGCCTGAGCGCGCGTTCCAGGTATCGGGCCAGCCCGTGAGTTATTGGAATTTTCTCTGATTTTTATCAATTTTTCTGGCTCGTTGCATGCAAGATAGCGTCGCCGCCAGGGCCCGCGCGCAGGCTTGTCCAGAGGCGCGAACAGGACTTGCGGAGCCGGCTTGCTTTTGGTTTGCGAGCGGCGCACACTGACATCGCCGGGTATGCCGCTTCCGGCGTATCCCGGTAAAACCCTGCAAGCAATCACGGTTTCTTCGAATCAGGAGGGATTCATGAACCTGACCATCAGCGGCCATCACATGGAAGTCACGCCGGCCCTTCGCAGCTACGTGGAGTCCAAGTTGCACCGCATCACGCGGCACTCGGACCAGCTCATCAGCGTCAACGTACTGTTGTCGGTGGAAAAGCAGAAGGAAAAGGAGCGCCGCCAGAAGGCCGAGTGCAATCTTCAACTCAAGGGGCGCAACATCTTCGCCGAGAGCCAGGACCAGGATCTGTACGCCGCCATCGACGAGCTCGTCGACAAGATCGACCGGCAGGTGGTCGAGCACAAGAACCGCACCCAGGCCCACCAGGCCGTGCCGGGCAAGTACCTGGCCACCTCCTGAGCCAGCCTCGACCCGCGGCGCCCGCCGCGGGTCGCATCCCCGCTCCCATGACACACACCCGGCTCATCGGGTTTTCCCAAGACACTCACACAGCCGATACACTGCGGCTTTCGCGCATTCGCGGGGCCGTGCCGGCCCCCGGACACCCTGCCGCCGATCGATCCACGCGACGGCGGCGCGCCCGGGCCCCGGGGCCCCCAACCACCTCCGCATCGGTTCGCATGCCATGAATCCCCTGGCCCAGATCCTGCCGCTGGCCCATGTTCAGGTGAACGTCGAGGCCAGCAGCAAGAAGCGCGCCTTCGAGTTCGCGGGTCTGCTGTTCGAGAACCACCTCGGCCTGGCCCGCTCGGTCGTCACCGACAACCTGTTCGCGCGCGAGCGCCTGGGCTCCACCGGCCTGGGGCAGGGGGTGGCCATACCGCACGGACGCATCAAGGGGCTCAAGCAGCCCAGCGCCGCGCTGGTGCGCCTGGCCGCCCCGGTCCCCTTCGAGGCGCCGGACAACCTGCCCGTGCAGCTGCTGGTGTTCCTTCTGGTTCCCGAGGCCGCCTCGGGCAAGCACCTCGAGCTGCTGTCGGTGATCGCCGAGATGCTGTCCGACGACGGCTTCCGCCAGCGCATGCTCGACGCGCCGGACTCCGGCGCGCTGCACCGCCTGGTCCACGACTGGGCGACCTTGCAGAACGCCGCCTGAGCCGCGGCGCCCGAGCTCCCTTGAAAGCCGCGACCCTTTCCGCCGACCGCCTGTTCGAAGCCAATACCCCGCTGCTCAAGTGGCGCTGGGTGGCGGGGCAGCGCAATCCCGAGCGACGCTTCGATGACGCCGCCGTGCAGGGCGCCACCTCGGGCGCGGATCTGGTGGGCTATCTCAACTACATCCACCCCTACCGGGTCCAGATCCTCGGCTGGCGCGAGGTGCACTACCTGATGCACGCCGACGAGGCCGACAGCGGCAGACGGGTGCGCAGGGTGGTCGGCCTGGGCCCGCCGGCCCTGGTGATCGCCGACGGCCAGGAGGCGCCTCCCGCGCTGCTCAAGACCTGCGAGGACGCCGGCATCCCGGTGTTCGTCACCGACGAGCCGGCGGCTTTCGTCATCGACGTGCTGCGGGCCTACCTGTCCAAGCTGTTCGCCAACCGCACGACCCTGCACGGGGTGTTCATGGACATCCTCGGCCTGGGCGTGCTGATCACCGGGGAGTCCGGCCTGGGCAAGAGCGAACTCGGCCTGGAGCTGATTTCCCGAGGCCATGGCCTGGTGGCCGACGACTGCGTGGAGCTGTCGCGGGTGACCCAGAGCACCATCGAGGGACATTGCCCGCCGCTGCTGCAGAACCTGCTGGAAGTGCGGGGAATCGGAATCCTGGACATCCGCACCATCTTCGGCGAGACGGCGGTGCGCCGCAAGATGCGCCTGCGCCTGATCGTGCACCTGGTGCGTCGCGACACGCAGGACCAGGATTTCGAGCGACTTCCCACCGGCAACGTGCGCCAGGACGTGCTCGGCGTGGCCATCCGCAAGGTGCTGATCCCCGTGGAGGCCGGGCGCAACCTCGCTGTGCTGGTGGAAGCGGCGGTGCGCAACACCATCCTGCAACTGCGGGGCATCGATACCTTCAAGGAATTCCAGGACCGCCAGCGCCTGGCCATGCTCGAAGGCGGCGACGACTGACCATGCCCCCCGACCCCGCTCCCGGGGGCCCGCGCCTCAACCCTGCGGCGCGGCCTCGGGGCTGCCTGCCGCCGGGCGATGGGGACAGGCTTCGCGCCTGCAACTGGCATACAGGGCCAGCGAGTGCTCCTGCAGCTCGAAGCCGCGTTCGGCCGCGATGTTGTGCTGGCGGCGCTCGATCTCGGCATCCACGAATTCCTCGACCCTGCCGCAGTCCAGGCACAGCAGGTGGTCGTGATGCTTGCCCTCGTTGATCTCGAACATCGCCTTGCCGGACTCGAAATGGGTGCGCGACAGGATGCCCGCCTGCTCGAACTGGGTGAGCACGCGGTAGACCGTGGCCAGGCCGATGTCGCGCGTCTGGTCGTTGAGCAGCTCGCGATACACGTCCTCGGCCGTCATGTGGCGCATCGCGCCCTTCTGGAAGATTTCCAGGATCTTCAGGCGCGGCTGGGTGACCTTCAACCCCGTGCTGCGCAGGCCTTGGGCGTTCGAGACCGTCATGGAAGTGGGGGATGTTTAGAATCAGCATGATAGTTCAGCCCATCCCGGCGCCCAAGCCAAGACCCCTCGGGGGTCCTGCGCCGAATCCGCGTGCTCGCGCATGCGTCCTCGACCATTCTCCGATGCTCCTGTCGTTCCTGATGGAAAAACGCCCAGCGCGCAGCGTGCTGGGAAGTGCGCTGGGGTTGCTGGTCGCGCTGGGTCTGGGCGCCTGCAGCACGCAGACGCAACAGCGCGACCTCACCAGCCTGTTCAAGCCCTATCGATTCGACGTGATCCAGGGCAACTTCGTGTCCCGCGAAATGGCCGCGGAGCTCAAGCCCGGCATGAGCAAGGCGCAGGTGCGCGAGATCCTGGGCACCCCGTTGCTGCAGGACATCTTCCACGGCGACCGCTGGGAATACGTGTTCAGCCTGCGCCAGGGCTACCACGCACCGATCGTGCGACGCTTCACGGTGTTTTTCGACAAGGACGGCCATCTCCTGCGCACGCAGGGCGACCCGCTGCCCTCGGAAGACCAGTTCGTCGCGCAGATCAACACCTTGCACAACGGTGGCAAGACGCGCTCGCTGAGCCGCGAACAATTGCAGGCCGAGGTCGCGGCGGCGAAAAAGAAACTCGCCGAGCGGCCGCCGGCCAAGGCCGCCTCCGAGGCCGGCCCCCTGACCGTCGTGGCGCCGCAGTCGGAAATCGACCAGCTGCAGGGCCTGGCGCGGCAGGCCGACCAGAGCGTGCTGCCCGGCTCTTCCGGACAACAGACGCCATGACTGCAGGCCAGCCGAAGCATCGCGTGGCCATCGCCGGCTGCGGCGGCCGCATGGGCCGCGCGCTGCTCGAGGCCATCGCCGCCGCGCCCGATTGCGAGCTCGGCGCGGCGCTGGCTCGCGCCGGCTCGGCGCTGCTCGGGCAGGACGCCGGCACGGCGCTGGGCCTGCGCACCGGTGTGCTGGTGCAGGCCGACCCGCGGCAGGGCCTGCGCGAGGCGCGATGCCTGATCGACTTCACCCGCCCGCAAGCCACGCTGGAGCACCTGGACGTGTGCGAGAGCATGGGGCTGTCCATGGTCATCGGCACCACCGGATTCGACGCCGAGGGCCTGCGGCGCATCGAGCGGGCGGCCGCGCGCATTCCCATCGTGCTGTCTCCGAACATGAGCGTGGGCGTGAACGTCGTGCTCAAGCTGCTGGAGCAGGCCGGGCGCGCGCTGTCCAGCGGCTTCGACATCGAGATCATCGAGGCCCACCACAGGCACAAGGTCGACGCGCCCTCGGGCACCGCGCTGAAAATGGGCGAGGCCGTGGCACGCGCCGCCGGGCGCGATCTTGCGCGCGACGCCGTCTGGTCGCGCCATGGTCATACCGGCGAGCGCGAGCCGGGCTCCATCGGATTCTCGGTGGTGCGCGGGGGCGACATCGTGGGCGACCACACCGTGCTGTTCGCCGGCACCGGCGAGCGCATCGAGATCACCCACAAGTCCAGCAGCCGCGCCACCTACGCCGAAGGCAGCCTGCGCGCGGTGCGCTTCCTGGCCGGCCGCGCGCCGGGCCTGTACGACATGCACGACGTGCTCGGGCTGAAGGCCTGAACGCGCCGCGACCCGGCGACCCATGCCCATGCCCATGGCCCCGACCTCCGCGCTGCAGGGCGATGCGCTGATGCAGACGGTGGCCGCGGTGCTGCTGGCCATGTCGATGGCCAGCTGGTTTGTCATTTTCTGGAAAAGCGCACTGCTGTGGCGCAGCGCGCGCAGCGTGCCGCGCGCCATCGCCGCGTTCTGGGCGGCGCCCTCGCGCGCCCAGGCCGCCGCGGCCGCGCTGGCCGCGGATCCCGACGGCCCCGCGGCCGCGCTGGCGCTGCGCAGCCGCCAGCTGGAGCAGCCCGAGGGCCATGCCTGGCAGGCGCAGGCCGACCGCGTGCGCCGCGAATTGCGCGATGCCCTCGATGCGGCCAGCCGGCGCCTGCACTCCGGCCACGTGCTGCTGGCCAGCGTGGGCAGCACCGCCCCCTTCGTGGGCCTGTTCGGCACGGTCTGGGGCATCTACCACGCGCTGGGCACGATTTCGGCACTCCAGCAGGTGGGGGTGGACAAGATCGCGGGGCCGGTGGGCGACACCCTGGTCATGACCGCCGCCGGGCTGGCGGTGGCCATCCCCGCGGTGCTCGCCTACAACGCCCTGGGCAAGCGCGCGCGCGCGCTGGATGCGCAGCTCGAGGGCTTCGCGCTGGACCTGCAGCATCTGCTGGGCGAACCGGACCGCGCCGGCTGAGCCGCATCCCATGAGCCTGCAGCGCGTCGTCCGGCTGATCGGTGCCCCCACCGACATCGGCGCTGGCGTGCGGGGAGCCTCCATGGGCCCGGAGGCGCTGCGCGTGGCGGGCCTGGCAGCGGCGCTGCAAGCGCTGGGGCTGCGGGTGCATGACGCCGGCAACCTGGCCGGCCCGGGCAACCCCTGGGAGAGCGCGCGCGACGGCTGGCGCCACCTGGAGCAGGTGGTGCAATGGAACCGCGCGGTGCGCGATGCGGTGGCCGCGGCCCTGCGCGCGGGCGAGCTTCCGATGCTGCTGGGCGGAGACCATTGCCTGGCCTTCGGCTCCATCGCCGCCGTGGCCGCGCATTGCGAGGCCGAACGGCGCGAGCTGCGCGTGCTGTGGCTGGACGCCCACGCCGACTTCAACACCTCCGAGACCACGCCCAGCGGCAATCTGCACGGCATGCCGCTGGCCTGCCTGTGCGGCCTGGGGCCCGAGCAGCTGCTGGGCCTGAGCACCGCCCGCCCGGTGCTGCAAGCCCGGCAGTTGCGCCTGCTGGGAGTGCGCAGCGTGGACGAGCTGGAACGCCGCCTGCTGCGCCAGCATCAGGTCCACGTGGACGACATGCGCGCCATCGACGAACAAGGCATGCGCACCGTGATGCGCCGCATGCTCGAGGGCATCGATGCGCGCACCCACGTGCACCTGAGCCTGGACGTGGACTTCCTCGACCCGGACACCGCGCCGGGGGTCGCCACCACCGTGCGCGGCGGCCCGACCTGGCGCGAGGCCCAGTTGTGCATGGAAATGCTGGCCGACCGTGGCTGCGTGGCCTCGATCGACGTCGTCGAACTCAACCCGGCGCTGGACCTGCGCAACCGCAGCGCCGAGGCCCTGGTGGAATTGCTGCAAAGCCTGTTCGGACGCTCCACCCTGCTGCGCGATCCGGGCTGAACAGGGCACCATCCTGGTGCGCGATGTACGGGAAAGGTGCGCAAGGGCCCCGCGGCATCCCCTCTTTGGTGCTTCGGGTGTTCCCACGGCGCCCTCGACTCGCATGACGCACTCGAACGGAGCGTCACGCACGATTTTGGAACGCTTCTTGCTTCAGGGTGGGGCTTTCATCCACATCGTGGTGCAGCGCACCCGTCCGGAGCCTTCCTCCCATGCAAGCCCTGCAAACCAGCGCCAACGTGCTGTTCCTGCTTCTCGGCGCCATCCTGGTGCTGTTCATGCACGCCGGATTCGCCTTCCTGGAACTCGGCACGGTACGCCGCAAGAACCAGGTCAACGCCCTGGTGAAAATCCTCACCGACTTCTCGGTGGCCACGCTGGCCTACTACTTCGTGGGCTACGCCATCGCCTACGGTGTCAGCTTCCTGTCGCCCGCGCCCACGCTCAACCTGGACGACGGACTGGCCCTGACCCGCTTCTTTTTCCTGCTGACCTTCGCGGCGGCCGTGCCGGCCATCATCTCGGGCGGCATCGCCGAGCGCGCCAAGTTCTACCCCCAGTTGCTGGCCACCGCCCTCATCGTGGGCCTGGTCTATCCGGTGTTCGAGGGGGCCATGTGGGGCCAGCGTTTCGGCGTGCAGGCCTGGTTCCAGTCGGTGTTCGGAGCGCAGTTCCATGATTTCGCCGGCTCCATCGTGGTGCATGCGATGGGGGGCTGGCTGGCCCTGCCCGCCGTCTTGCTGCTGGGCGCGCGCAAGGGACGCTACCGCGACGGCCGCGTGAACCCCCACCCGCCTTCCAGCATCCCCTTCCTCGCCCTGGGCTCGTGGATCCTGGTCGTGGGCTGGTTCGGCTTCAACGTCATGAGCGCGCAAAGCGTCACCAAGATCTCCGGGCTGGTGGCGGTGAACTCGCTCATGGCCATGGTCGGCGGCACCCTGGCCGCGCTGCTCGCCGGTCGCAACGACCCCGGCTTCGTCTACAACGGACCGCTGGCCGGCCTGGTGGCCGTGTGCGCGGGCTCGGACCTCATGCACCCGGTGGGCGCGCTGATCACCGGCGCGGTGGCCGGCTGGCTGTTCGTGCGCATGTTCACCCTGACCCAGAACCGCCTGCGCATCGACGACGTGCTGGGCGTGTGGCCCCTGCATGGACTGTGCGGCACCTGGGGCGGCATCGCGGCCGGCATCTTCGGGCAGACCGCGCTGGGCGGGCTGGGCGGGGTCAGCCTGGGCGCCCAGCTGGTGGGCACGCTGGCGGCGGTGGCCTGGGCGCTGATCGGCGGCTTCGTGGTGTACGGCGTGCTCAAGCGCACCATGGGGCTGCGCCTGGACGCCGAGGCCGAGTTCGACGGCGCCGACCTGTCCATCCACCAGATCACCTCCACCCCGGAGCGCGAAGTCAGCTGGTGAAGCCCGCCGGCGGGCGCCGCCGTGCGCCACGTTGACGCGGCGCAACACGCGCCGCACCCGGAGGACGGCAGTTTGCGACAATGCGCATTCACGCAGGGATCCCTCCATGAACAGCGCCGCGGGCAACATCCACCTCCTGATGACCGACCTGGGCGTGCGCGCGCGCACGGCCTCGAGGGCCATGGCGCGCGCCGGCACGGCCGAGAAGAACCGCGCCCTGATCGATCTGGCGGCCCTGCTGCGCGCCCAGGCTCCGGCGCTGCGCGAGGCCAACCAGGAGGACCTGCGAGCCGCCCGCGAGGCCGGGCTCGAGGCGGCCTTCGTCGACCGCCTGCAGCTCAGCGACAAGGTGCTGGAGCAGATGGCGCAGTCCTGCGAACAGGTGGCCGCGCTGCCCGACCCCATCGGCGAGATGAGCGAGCTGCGTCGGCGCCCCAGCGGCATCACGGTCGGGCGCATGCGCGTGCCCCTGGGCGTGTTCGGCATGATTTTCGAGAGCCGGCCGAACGTGACCATCGAGGCCGCCGGCCTGGCCATCAAGTCCGGCAACGCGGTGATCCTGCGTGGCGGCTCGGAAGCCATCCACAGCAACCGCGCCCTGGCCGCCTGCGTCGGGCAGGCGCTGCAAGGCGCCGGGCTGCCGTCCGACGCGGTGCAATTGGTGCCGGTGACCGACCGGGCCGCCGTCGGCGAGCTCATCACCATGCCCCAGTACGTCGACGTGATCATTCCCCGCGGCGGCAAGGGCCTGATCGAGCGCATCAGCGCGGAGGCACGCGTGCCCGTGATCAAGCACCTCGACGGCAATTGCCATGTCTACGTGGACGACAGGGTGGACCTGGACATGGCGCTGAAGGTCACCGACAACGCCAAGACCCAGCGCTACAGCCCCTGCAACGCGGCGGAGTCCCTGCTGGTGGCGCGCGCCAGCGCCGAGGCCTTCCTGCCGCGCATCGGCGCCGTGTTCGCGGCCAAGGGCGTGGAAATGCGCTGCTGCCCGCGCAGCCGCGCGCTGCTCGAGCCGGTGCCCGGCGCGGCCGCGCTGTTGCGCGACGCCGTCGAAGCCGACTGGAGCACCGAATACCTGGCCCCGATCATCTCCATCAAGGTCGTGGAAGGCCTCGACGAAGCCATCGAGCACATCAACCGCTACGGTTCTCAGCACACCGACACGATCCTGACCAGCACGCACCACAACGCGATGCGCTTCCTTCGGGAGGTGGACTCCGCTGCGGTGATGGTCAACGCTTCCACCCGATTCAGCGACGGCTTCGAGTTCGGCCTGGGCGCGGAGATCGGCATTTCCACCGACAAATTCCACGCCCGCGGCCCGGTCGGCCTGGAAGGTCTCACCAGCCAGAAATGGATGGTGCTGGGCGACGGCCAGGTGCGCGGCTGAACCCGCGCCGCGCCCGCCCTCGCCCTCGCTCGCATCCCGTACCCTGCCCGCCCACGCCATGCGCCACCCCGACCACCTCGCCGGCATCCTCACCTTGCCCACGCTGCTACGCCTTGGAGCCGCGCTGGGCAGCGGCATGGGCGTCATCAGCGGGCTGGTCGCGCTGTTCGTGTACCGCCACGAGCTGGGCCTGGGCCAGGCGCTGGGCGTGGTGCTCAGCGGCGTGCTGTTCAACGCCTTGGCGCTGATGTTCGCCACGCTGCTGGGCTACTGGCCCTACCGTGCGCTGGCGCGCCGGCGCCGCTTCGGCCTGCATCGCCTGAGCGTGTATCCGCTGGCGGCGGACTAGCGCCCCGCCCATCGAGGAGATCCGCCCCCATGCATCCACGTGACCGCCTGCGCCTGCTGGGCGCCGGGCTCGCCGGCCTCGGCGCCGCGCCCCTGGCCCGCGCCCAGGAACAGGGCCCCGTGCCCGGCAAGCCGATCTCCAGCCAGCCCTGGAAGGTGGTGATGCAGATCAGCGTGGACCTGGAGCAGGCCTATGAAGGCCTGATCAACATCCAGAACGTGCTCGAGCTCGACCCCAGGATGCAATTCGTGGTGGTGGGCTACGGCAAGGCCATCCGCTTCCTGCTCAACGGGGCCAAGGCGCCCACCGGGGCGGCCTTCTCGGGCATCATCGGCGCGCTGGCCAACCAGGGGGTGCAGTTCCGGGCCTGCCAGAACACCCTGAGCTTCCTGAAGATTCCCGACAGCGAGCTGGTGCTGGAAGCGACGACCGTGCCCGCGGGGGTGTACGAGATCGTCCGCCTGCAGTCCGAGGGCTGGTACTACCTGAAGCCGTAACATCAGGTTACCGCCGCCGCCGCGGCGCATCGCGAAACCCCGCGCTCAGGAGACCGCCATGCCCGACCCCCTTTCCCCGCGCCGCAAGGTGCTGCTCGCCTCGGCCGCCGCCGGCGCCGCCACGCTGGTCGCGGCGAGCGCCGCCCGCGCCGCAACCGATCCCAAGGGCCCCGTGCACGTCGTCTATCACATCACCCAGGGCAATGCCCAGGCCTCGCGCGCGCTGGCCAACGTGCGCAATCACCTGGCCGCCGACCCCGGCGCGAAAATCGTCGTGGTCGGCAACGGCGCCGGCATCGACTTCCTGCTCAACGGCGCCAAGGATGCCAACGGCGCCGAATACTCCGGCAACGTGGGCGACCTGGCCGGTCGCGGCGTTTCCTTCCGCGCCTGCGAGAACACCTTGAGCAATCGCAGGATTTCCAAGGACCAGGTGCTGCTGGACGCCACCACGGTGCCTTCCGGGGTGGTCGAGGCCGCCACCCTGCAATACCGCGAAGGCTACGCCTACATCTCGCCCTGACACGGACGTTGAAAGCCCAGGCACCGAACCCCGCCGCGCCCCGCGCGCTGCACCAGGACCTGCTCGCGGCGGCCGAGCTGCTCGGCTGCGTGCTGCGCGGCGAATCCCTGGCCACCGCCTTGCCCCGCCTGGGCACGAAGGATGCCGCGCAGCGCGGCGCGGCGCAGGCCCTGGGTTTCGAAGCCCTGCGCGGCCTGGGCCGCGCCCGCGCGCTGCTGGCTTGCATGCACCCCAAGGCCCTGCAGCCGGCGGCGCTGGAGCACCTGTTGCTGGTGTCGCTGGCCCTGCTCAGCCTGCCCGAGCCGCGCCCCTACGCCGACCACACCCTGGTGTTCGAATCCGTGCAGGCCTGCGCCGCGAAACCGCGCACCCGGCCCGCGCGCGGCCTGGTCAACGCCCTGCTGCGGCGCCTGCAGGCGCAACGCGACGAACTCCTCGGACAGGTCCTGGCCCTGCCCGAGGCTCGCTACAACCATCCCGCCTGGTGGATCGAGACCTTGCGCCGCGCCTGGCCGCAGGACTGGCAACGCGTGCTCGACCTGGCCGCTTCTCCGCCCCCCATGACCCTGCGGGTGAATCGCCGCTGGGGCGGGCGCGAGGCCTACCTGCGGCTGCTGCGCGAAGCCGGGCTCGATGCCCATGCGCCGGATGCGCCGGGCCTGGAGCAGGCCCTGGTTCTCGAGCGAGCGGTCGCGGTCACCCGCCTTCCCTTGTTCGAGCAGGGTGCCGTCAGCGTGCAGGACGCATCGGCGCAGCTCGCCGCGGTGCTGCTGGACCCTCGACCGGGCATGCGCGTGCTCGACGCCTGTGCCGCCCCGGGCGGCAAGACCGCGCACCTGCTGGAGCTTGCCGACTGCGAACTGCTGGCGCTGGAACGCGACCCACAGCGCGCGCCTCGCATCGAGCAGACCCTGCAACGCCTGCGCCTGCACGGCGCCGAGCTGCGCGTGGCCGACGCCGCCCATCCCGAAACCTGGTGGGATGGCCGCGGCTTCGATCGCATCCTGCTCGATGCCCCCTGCAGCGCCAGCGGCATCAGCCGACGCCACCCCGACATTCGCTGGCTGCGCAAGCCACAGGACATCCCCGCCCTGGCGCTGCAGCAGCGCGAGCTGCTGGATGCCCTGTGGCCGCTGCTGCGCCCCGGGGGGCACCTGCTGTACGCGACCTGTTCGGTGTTCCCCGCCGAGGGCGAGCTGCAGGCCGCCAGCTTCCGGGAACGGCACGATGATGCGCTAGCATTGGCCGCACCCGGGCAGATCCTGCCTGACCGGTCGCCAGAGCGCGACGGCTTCTACTACGCCCTGTTCGCCAAGCGTGCCGATGACCCCGCATGAGTCCGTCGCAGGCCCCTGA
>JAKBBK010000058.1 GCA_021808525.1 Pseudomonadota bacterium | reverse complement strand
CCACCATCCTGGGCGCGCTGTGGGCCGCGCAGGCCTGGGGCGGCTACTGGAGCTGGGACCCGAAGGAGACCTGGGCGCTGATCGTCTGGCTGAACTACGCCGCCTGGCTGCACATGCGCCTGATGAAGGGCCTGCGCGGGCAGTTCGCCGCCTGGTGGTCGCTGACCGGCCTGCTGGTGACCACCTTCGCCTTCCTGGGTGTGAACATGTTCCTGTCGGGCCTGCATTCCTACGGGAAGTTGTAAGGTTCGATTGCAGGTTGCCTAGTCAAAAGCCCGCTTCGCGCGGGCTTTTGGCATTTCGGGGCTCTTCCGAATGGGCCTATTGAAAGTAGGGTTGAAAAGCCGACTGTAAGGTTTCGGCGCGAAGTCCGACTCAAGGGCATGGGCAGGCGCCGCGGCGGCGCCGCCCCTCATCATCCAGGGAGTGCAAGGCCATGAACAAGCGGCAACAACTCGGCTTCGAACATCCGGTGCCCTCGGACATCACGCCCGAGAGCGTGTACCGGGCTCGACGCGCCTTCCTCGGCACCGCGGGCGCGGCGGCCCTGGCCGGCCTGCTGCCGGCGACGCCCGCCCAGGCGGCGCAGGAGGGCCCGGCCCCCTTGCCCGCCAAGCTCGATGCCCGGTATTCGACCCAGGAAAAACCCACGCCCTACGGGGACGTAACCTCCTACAACAATTTTTACGAATTCGGCACCAGCAAGAGCGATCCGTCGCGATACGCGGGCAGCCTGCGCACGCGACCCTGGACCGTGGTGGTGGAAGGGGAGGTCGCCAAGCCGCGCAGTTTCGGCATCGAGGACCTGCTGCGCCTGGCGCCGATGGAGGAGCGCATCTACCGGCACCGCTGCGTGGAGGCCTGGTCGATGGTGATTCCCTGGAGCGGCTACCCGCTGTCCCGTCTGCTGCAGGCGGTGCAGCCCACGTCGAAGGCGCGCTACGTGGAGTTCGTCACCCTGCTGGATCCCGCCGAGATGCCCGGGCAGAACGACGCCGTGCTGCAGTGGCCCTACGTGGAGGGCCTGCGCATGGACGAGGCCATGCACCCGCTGGCGCTGCTGACCTTCGGCCTGTACGGCAAGCTGCTGCCCAACCAGAACGGGGCGCCGGTGCGCATGGTGCTGCCGTGGAAGTACGGGTTCAAGAGCGCCAAGTCCATCGTGCGCATCCGCCTGGTGGAAAAGCAGCCCGTGACCTCCTGGATGCGCGCGGTGCCCAACTGGTACGGCTTCTACTCCAACGTGAACCCGCATGTCAGTCCGCAGAACTGGAGCCAGGCGCATGAGCGGCGCATCGGCCAGGGTTCCTTCGGCGGGCTGTTCACGCCCCAGATCCCCACCCGCATGTTCAATGGCTACGGCGAGCAGGTGGCGCAGCTGTACAAGGGCATGGACCTGAGCAAGGACTTCTGATCATGAACTCCCCGCTCCAGGAAACCGCCCCCCGCGTGGTGGGCAGGCCCGCGCGCGCCGGCCAGCCCCTCGCGTTGCGACTGCGGCGCGCGCTGCTGCTGTCCCGCGCCACCAAGCCCGTGGTGTTCGCGCTGGCGGCCACGCCCTTCGTCGTGCTGGTCTGGCGCGCGCTGCACAGCGAGCTCGGCGCCAACCCGGCGCAGCAGGTGATCTGGACCACCGGGCTGTGGGCCTTGCGCATGCTCATGATCACCCTGGCGGTGACCCCCCTGCGGGTGATCACGGGCTGGGTGGAACTGGCGCGCCTGCGGCGCATGCTGGGCCTGTTCGCCTTCGGCTACGCCCTGCTGCATTTCACCAGCTACCTGGGTCTGGTGAACGATTTCCGTCTCGCCGAGGTGCTGCAGGACGTGGTGCGCCACCCCTTCGTGCTGGCCGGGATGAGCGCCTTGCTGCTGATGACGCCGCTGGCCCTGACCTCCACCAACGGCATGGTGCGCCGGCTGGGCGGCGCGCGCTGGCGGGTGCTGCACAAGCTGGTCTACGCCATCGGCATCATCGCGGTGTTCCACTACTGGTGGGGCAAGCTGGCCAAGAACAACACCGCCGACCCCAAGTTGTACGCGCTGCTGCTGGCGCTGCTGCTGGGCTGGCGCGTGGCGCAGGCGCTGCGCGCCAGGGCGCGCCGCGCCTGAGGCGAGCGCGCACGCCGGCCTCAGGCCTCCAGCGGGCGTTCCCCGCGCATCAGGTCCTGCAGGCTCTCGCGTTCGCGGATGAGCTGGGCGCGCTCGCCGTCGACCAGCACTTCCGCGGCGCGCGGCCGGGTGTTGTAGTTGGAGGCCATGGCCATGCCGTAGGCCCCGGCCGAGAGGATGGCCAGCACGTCGCCCTCGCGCACGTCGAGCATGCGGTCGCGACCCAGCCAGTCCCCGGACTCGCATACCGGGCCCACGATGTCGTAGCGCCGGGTCTGCGCGCCATCGCGCGCCTGGGCCGGCTCGATGCGCTGCCAGGCCTCGTACAGCGCCGGGCGCATGAGGTCGTTCATGGCGGCGTCCACCACCGCGAAGTGCTTTTCCAGGCTGCTCTTCAGGGTCACCACCTCGCATAGCAGCACCCCGGCATTGCCCACCACCGAGCGCCCCGGCTCGAGCAGCACCTGCCGGTGCCCCTGCCCGCGCGCCTGCAGGCGCTCGCTCAAGGCACCGATCCACTGCGCCGGGGTCGGTGGCGTCTCGTCGGCATAGCGGATGCCCAGCCCGCCGCCCAGGTCCAGGTGGTGCAGCCGCACGCCGTCGCGCTCGATGTCGTGCACCAGTTCGAGCACGCGGTCGAGCGCATCCAGGTAGGGGCCGATCTCGGTGATCTGCGAGCCGATGTGCACGTCGATGCCCAGCACGCGCAAGTGGGGCAGCTGCGCGCACTGCGCGTAGGCCTGGCGTGCCTGCGACTGGGCGATGCCGAACTTGTTGTTGCGCAGCCCGGTGGAGATGTAGGGATGGGTGCGGGGGTCGACATCGGGGTTGATGCGCAGGCTGACCGGCGCCGCGACGCCGAGGTCGCCGGCGACCCGGTTCACGCGCTGCACCTCGCTCAGGGATTCCACGTTGATGCACTGCACACCCGCGCGCAGCGCCGCGGCGATTTCCGCGTCGGTCTTGCCCACGCCGGAAAACACGACCTTGTCCGCGCTCGCCCCGGCGGCGAGCACCCGCGCCAGTTCCCCGCCCGAGACCACGTCGAAGCCCCAGCCCAGGCGGGCCAGCAGCTGCAGGATGGCCAGGCTGGAGTTGGCCTTCACGGCGTAGCGCAGCGCGACCGGCCGACCCTGGGTCGCGTCGGAATAGGCGCGGGCCGCCTGCTCGATGGCGGCGCGCGAGTACACGTACAGCGGCGTGCCGAAGCGCCGGGCCAGATCGGCTGCCGGCAGCGACTCGATCATCAGCGTGGCGCCGTGGCGCGCGATCTGGGGGTGCCCGGGCAGGTCCTGGGGCAGGTGGGAGGCGTGGGACATGAGAGCAGACGACGGGAGAGAGGGGTCGATCGCGCGCGCGGCGCCGCCGGCATGGGCCGGCCGGCGCCTCAGCCGCCAGGCGCGGGCTTGCCGGACATGGCCGGCGCGGAGCCGGGGGTGGAGGAGGGCGTCGCGACGGCGGGCAGGCGCGCGGCCGGCGGCGCCGGCAGGTACAGCGGGCCGGGCTGGCCGCAGGCCGCCAGACTCGCGGTCGCGCACAGCAGGGTCGCGCGCAAGGCGCCGCGTCGGGTCCTCGCGACTCGCGGGTCCCGCGAAGCACCTAAAATGGAAATTCCAAGCATGAATTCAGTGTATCAGTGGGCCCATGGACGATCTGTCGCAATCGCAGTACCTGAACCTCGCCGAGCAGGCGATGCGCGCCGTGGAAAACGCGGCCGATGCGGCCGATCTGGACTCACGGCGCGACGGCTCGGTGTTGAACCTGGAGCTCGACAACGGCGAGCAGGTGATCATCAACCTGCAGGCCCCGGTGCAGGAACTCTGGCTGGCCAGCAAATCGGGCGCCTACCACTTTCGTTTCACCCAGGGGCGGTGGCGTGATACCCGCGAAGGCCTGGGTTTCGCGGAGCTGCTGCTTCGCGCGGTGACCGAGCAGGGCGGCCCCCATCTGGATCTCGACCCCATGCTGGGTTGAATTTTTGCAGTGCAGCATCCGCGCCGGGCGGATTTTGTGCGGAGTTTTTGACTCCGCGTCGCTTGCAACCCCCTCAATGCGTGGGTGATTTGCAACGAAACCTGCCCGAAGCCGGGAAAATTCCACAGCCTGCAAAATGGTTGTTGCTAGGATCTGGAACAAACGCCCATTCGATGGCATGGCGTATTCTCAGTCCGTGGCGCGTACTTATGGGCCAAAGCGGATGTTCTGGATCAACAGGGGGGCGAGTTGTCCATCTTCGGCAGCCTGTTTCGCAAGCGCTATGCGCCGCTGATGGGATTGGACATCAGCAGCTCCAGCGTCAAGTTGGTGGAGCTGGATCTCGACCAGCAGGGACGCTACACGCTCGTGCGCGCCGCGATCGAGCCCCTGGAGAAGGGCGCGATCGCCGATGGCACCGTCGAGAAGCCCGACGACGTGGCCGAGGCGGTGCGCCGCCTGATCAAGCGCAGCGGCACCCGCACCCGTGACGTGGCCCTGGCGCTGCCCTCCTCGGCCGTCATCAGCAAGAAGATCATCCTGCCCGGCGACTTGCGCGAGGAGGAGATCGAAGTACAGGTCGAGAGCGAGGCCAACCAGTACATCCCCTTCGCCATCGAGGACGTCGCGCTGGATTTCTGCGTGCTGGGCCCCAGCCTGGGCTCGCCGGGCGACCAGGAAGTGCTGATCGCCGCCTCGCGCCGGGACAAGGTGCTCGAGCGCCAGGCCATCGCCGAGGCCGCCGGGCTCAAGCCGCGCATCCTGGACATCGACGCCTTCGCCTCGCGCCTGGCCGCCGGACGCCTGATCGAGCGCCTGCCGCGCGGCGGCCATGACCTGCTGGTGGCCATGTTCGAGATCGGCGCCTCCAGCACCTCCATGCAGGTGCTGCGCAACGGCGAAACCCTGTACGACCGCGATCAGACCTTCGGCGGCGCGCAGCTCACCCAGGCCATCGCGCGGCACTACGGCTTCTCGCAGGAGGAGGCCGAGGCGAAGAAGCGCAACGCCGACCTGCCGGATGACTACACCAGCCAGGTGCTGGAACCCTTCGTCGCGGGCATGGCGCAGGAAGTCATGCGCGCGCTGCAGTTCTTCTTCCGCGCCACGCCCAACAGCAAGGTCGACTACATCCTGCTCGCCGGCGGCACCGCGGCGCTGGCCGGGCTGGTCGAGCGCATCACCGAACTGACCTCCACCGCCTGCCTGGTGCTCAATCCCTTCGAGGGCATGGCCATCGGGTCCGAGGTGCGCGAGAAGAAGTTGCGCCTGCAGGCTCCTAGCTATCTCACAAGTTGCGGTCTGGCCATGCGCAGGTTCCTGCAATGAACATCGTCCTGATCAATCTGCTGCCGCACCGCGAGGCGCGGCGCAAGAAGCGCCGCGAGGCCTTCTACGTGGGCGCCGTCGTCGCGGTGGTGCTGGGCGGGCTGTTGCTGGCGCTGGGCGACGGCGTGCTCAGCGCGATGATCGACGTGCAGCAGTCGCGCAATGATTTCCTGCAGTCGCAGATCGCGATCCTGGACCACCAGATCCGCGACATCGCCACGCTGCGCCAGGAGATCGACAGCCTTCGCGCCCGCCAGAAGGCGGTGGAGGACCTGCAGTCCGACCGCAACCTGCCCGTCTACCTGTTCCAGGACCTGACCACCAAGACCCCCTCGGGCGTGCAGCTGACCAGCGTGCAGCAGCAGGGGCGCAACGTGCTGATCCAGGGCACCGCGCTGAGCCAGGAACGCGTGGCCGACCTGTTGCGCAACCTGTCCGACGGCAAGGGCTGGCTGGAAAAGCCCGAGCTGATCGAGATTCGTTCGACGCAGCGCCCCGGCATCGGCCAGGCGGTGTCGTCGTTCCAGCTTCGCGCCACGCTGAAGGCCCCCGGTGCGCCTGGCGCATCGGCGCCCAAGCCCGGCGCGCACTGATCGAGAACCATCCAGCATGGCCAACCCCTTGTCGATGCGGATCGATTTCGCCACGCTCCAGGAGCGTGTCGCCGGGCAGTTCCGCGGCCTGAACCAGAACGACCCCGGCACGTGGCCGCCGCTGCCGCGATTCACGGTCTACGCGGTGATCCTCGTGCTGGCGCTGGCCGCCGGCTGGTATTTCTGGCTGTCCGACGTCAAGCAGCAGCTCGACAGCGCGCGCCAGCAGGAAGTGCAGCTGCGCTCGACCTACAAGTCCAAGCTGGCGCAGGCGGTGAGCCTGGACCTGCTCAAGGCGCAGAAGGCCCAGGTGCAGCAGTACGTGCTGGTGCTGGAGAAGCAATTGCCGGGCAAGGCGGAGATGGACGCGCTGCTGTCGGACATCAACCAGGCCGGAATCGGCCGCGGCCTGGAGTTCGACCTGTTCCGCCCCGGCCAGGTGGACGTGCGCAACTACTACGCCGACCTGCCCATCTCCATCGAGGTGCAGGGCAGCTACAACGACCTGGCGGCCTTCACGTCCGACATCGCCAAGCTGTCGCGCATCGTGACCATCAACAACGTCAGCATCAGCAACGGCACCCAGGGGCGCCTGCGCATGGACGCCACGGCGATGACCTATCGCTACCTGGACGCCGACGAGATCGCCGCCAAGCAGGCGCAGCAACATCCGAAGCCGGGGGGCAGGAAATGACGGCCACGCGCCTTTTCCGGCTGTCCTGCGCCGTCGGCGTGGCGGCCCTGCTGGCCGGCTGCGGCGGCAGCCAGCATGAGGACCTGCGCGCCTGGATGGCGCAGCAGCGCGCCCAGCTGCACCCGCACGTCAAGCCCATCGAGCCGCCCAAGCCCTACATTCCGGCCAGCTACAGCCTGGCCTCGCAGGTCGATCCCTTCTCGGGCGCCAAGCTCGAAACCGGGGTGCGCCAGGAAATGAATCGCCTCAGCCCCGAGGTGCTGGCGCAGATGAACCGGCCCAAGCAGCCCCTGGAACAGTACTCTCTGGACCAGATCCAGATGGTGGGCAGCCTGCTCATCAAGGGCCAGCGCTACGCGCTGCTCCGGGCGGGCAATCTGCTGTTCCGGGCGCATGTCGGCGAATACGCCGGGCAGCACTACGGGCGCATCACGCAAATCACCGAAGACCAGGTGGTCCTGAATGAACTGGTGCAGGACGCTACCGGCGACTGGGTGCAACGCACCGCAACCCTTCAATTGCAGGAGAGCAGCAAATGATGTCCCTTCGGCCTGAACGTGCGAGCGTGGCCCGTTGCCTGGCCGGCGCGGCGCTGCTGTGGGGGCTTGCGGCGAGTTGTGCCGCGCACGCCGCCAACGTCCTGCAAAGCCTCAACGCCAGCAGCCAGAGCGGCCAGGTGGTGGTCGACCTCAAGTTCGCCGAGCCCCTGAGCGCGCCGCCGGCAGGCTTCACCATCGACCGGCCGGCCACCGTGGTGCTCGACTTTCCCGGCGTGAGTTCCGACCTGGGCATGCATGCGCTGAAGTCCTCCGAGGGCAACCTGCGTTCGGCCGACGTGGTGCAGGCGCAGGGGCGATCGCGCGTGGTGCTGAACCTGCGCGAGAGCACCACCTACACGACCAGCATCCACGGCAATGAGTTGCGGGTGACCATGGCCGCGCCGCCCAACGGGCTGGCCAATTCCAGCGCCAGCACCACGCCGGTGAGCGCGCCCGTGCATTTCGCGCAATCCCTGAACTCGCAACAGCTCGCGCTGCGCACGGTGGAGTTCCATCGCGCCGGGGACGGTTCCGGTCGCATCGTCGTGGGCCTGCCGAACAACCAGGTCGGCGTGGACATCCGCCAGCAGGGCCAGAACATCGTCGTCGACTTTCTCAACACCACCCTTCCGGCCGACCTGCGCCGGCGCATGGAGGTGGGCGACTTCGCCACGCCGGTCAAGTCGGTGACCACCTTCCAGATGGGCGACAACGTGCGCATGGTGGTGCAGCCCACCGGGGCCTACCAGCAAAGCGCCTACCAGGCCGACAACCAGTTCGTGCTGGAAGTGCATCCGGAAGTTCCCAAGCCCAACCAGCTGGTGGCGGGCAACGGCCCGGGCTACCACGGCCAGAAGCTGTCGCTGAATTTCCAGAACATCGACGTTCGCTCCCTGCTGCAGGTGTTCGCCGACTTCACCGGCCTGAACGTGGTGGTCAGCGATTCCGTCACCGGCAACCTGACCCTGCGCCTGAAGGACGTGCCCTGGGACCAGGCCCTGCACATCATCCTGCAGGCCAAGGGCCTGGGCGAACGCAAGGACGGCAACGTGCTGTGGATCGCGCCGCGCCAGGAGATCATCGCGCGTGAGCGCAGCGAACTGGAAGCCGCCAAGTCCGTGCAGGCGCTGGAGCCCCTGAAGACCGAGACCTTCCAGCTCAACTACCAGAAGGCGGCTTCCGTCGTGGCGCTGCTGACCGGCGCCACCAGCGGCGTGCAGCAGGCCTCGCCCAACACGGTCCCGGTGCCGTACCCGGTGCTGTCCAACGCGGCGTCGGTGTCCAACACCTCGCGCATCCTGTCGCCGCGCGGCACGGTGATCGCCGATCCGCGCACCAACCAGATCTTCGTCACCGACGTGCCGTCCAAGCTGACCGAGATCGCCAACTTCATCCACAAGATCGACAAGCCGGTGCGCCAGGTGCTGATCGAGGCGCGGGTGGTCGAGGCGACGGACCAGTTCGGCCGCTCCCTGGGCGCCAAGCTGGGCTACACCGACGCGGCGGCGGCGCAGGGCGGAGTGCCCGGGCTGAACCTCGTGGGGGGCACCAACGTGACCCTCGGAGGCAACTACCTGGGCGTGGCCAACCAGACCAATCAGCCCGGCTCCTCCGGAGCCACCCTGACGGACTCGCAATTCGTCAACCTGCCGGCCACGACCATCGCCAACGCCGTGCTGGCGGGGGCCAATCCGGGAACCCTGGCCATCAGCCTGTTCAACGCCGGCGCCAATCGCTTCATCAACCTGGAACTCTCCGCGCTGGAGGCCGACGGCAAGGGCAAGGTGATCTCCGCGCCGCGGGTGATCACCGCCGACATGCAGGAAGCGCATATCGAGCAGGGCACGGAGATCCCCTACCAGCAGGCGACCTCGAGCGGTGCCACCGCGGTGTCCTTCGCCAAGGCCGTGCTCAGCCTGGACGTCACCCCGCAGATCACCCCCGACGGCAATATCATCATGAATGTCGCGGTGCACAAGGACAGCGTGGGGCAGAACACCAACAACGGCCCGGCCATCAACACCAACACCGTGACCACCCAGGTGCAGGTGGAAAACGGCGGCACCGTGGTGCTCGGGGGCATCTACTCCTCCACCGAGACCGAACAGACCGACAAGGTGCCCCTGCTGGGTGACATTCCGGTGTTGGGGTATCTGTTCAAGACCAACAGCAAGAGCCTGCAAAAGGACGAACTGATGGTGTTCCTGACCCCGCGTATCGTCACAGGCGCGGACCTTACCCGCTGATGCCGGAACTCGCCAAATGAAGAAGCTGCTCTCGCGCCTCACGCGCCTGCTCGTTCCCGTCCTGCTCCTGCCCTGGCTGGCAGCCTGCGGTGGCGGGGGCAGTTCCCACGGCACCCCCCTGCTGGGCAGCGGGTCGACCTCGAGCACGAGTTCGAGCTCGGGGACCACGAGTTCCTCCTATGTGCTGACAGTCAGCGCGGCTTCCACGACCCTGAACAGCGGGCAGACCACCTCCATCACTGGCACCCTGACCAACAACGGCCAGGCGGTGGCCGGGCAGACCCTGACCTTCGTGCTGGGCACGAACCTGTCCGGCGGCTCGCTGTCGACGGCCACGGCCACCACGGGCTCGAACGGCCAGGCCTCGGTCACCTACACGGCCGGCTCGCTCGGCGGCAACGACACCGTCGTGGTGAGCGGCTCGATCACCTCGAGCTCCGGCACCGCGACCCCCGTGGGCTCCGCCACGATCGCGGTGACTCCCGTGTCGGGTAGCGGTGGGACCCAGTACGCCATCACGCTGTCCTCGGTCGGAGGGTCGTCCCTGGCCACCGGGGCGAGCAGCGAGCTGACCGCGACGGTGACCAACACGGCCTCGGGCGCTGTCGCGAACAAGACCGTGACCTTCACGTTCTCGACTTCGGTGACTGGCGGCACCCTTTCCAGCGGCTCCACTTCAGGGAGCAGCGTCTCGGCCACGACCGCCACCGGCTCCGGACAGGCTGGCGTGCTGTACACCGCCGGCAGCACCACGGGCACGGACATCGTCACGGCCAGCGTCACCGACTCGAATGGCAACACGGCGACGGCCTCGATCGCCTTGAACGTGGTCAGCGGCAACGCCACCAACATCACGCTGACCCTGAGCCCGTCGGGCACGCAAACCGTGCCGCACAACGTTCCGTGCAACGGCGTGCAGGAGGTGAACAACTACGTTCCCCTTGTTGCCAACGTGGTCAACGCGGGAACGACAAGCCCTGCCACGGGAGTGACCGTGACCTTCGCCATGGGCAGCGTGACATCCTCGGCTTTCGTGCAGGAGACCACCACCTGTTCCACGAGCTCACCGCCGCCCAGCATTCTCGTCGAGGCCGGCCTCAAGAGCCCGACCGCGACGGTGGTTCAATCCCTGTCGTCGACCACCACGGATGCCAGCGGCAATGTCTACGCGGATTACGTCTCTGGCGGACAGTCCGGCACGAACATCTATGACACGGTGATCGTCACTGTCAGCCGCAGCGGGGTCATCCTGGGCTCCAAGTCCCTGCTGGTGAACGTCAACCCGTGATGCCAGGGCGTGGCGGCCGCGCCTGCGCGCGCCGCCACGAAGCCGGCCAAGCTCGTGCCCAGCATTTTCCTGGTCGGCCTGATGGGGGCCGGTAAGACGACGGTAGGACGTTCGCTGGCCCAGCGCACGGGCCTTCGCTTCTTCGACAGCGACCACGAGATCGAGCGCCGTCGCGGGCAGACGGTCAGCGAGATCTTCGCCCAGGACGGCGAGGCCGCGTTCCGCGAACTGGAGCAGCAGGTCATCGACGAGCTCACCCGCATCGAGGGCGTGGTGCTGGGCACCGGCGGAGGCGCGGTGCTGCGCGAGCCCAACCGGCGCGCGCTGCACGAGCGCGGCACCGTGGTGTACCTGCGCGCGGGGCCCGACGAGCTCGCCCATCGCATGCGCAACGACCGCACGCGCCCCCTGCTGCGCGGGGCCGACCCCCGCGCTCGCCTGCGCGAGCTGTTTCGCCAGCGCGACCCCCTGTACCGGGAATGCGCCCATTTCGTGATCGAGACCGGACGCCCTTCGCCGTCCATGCTCAGCCAACTGGTGCTGGCCCAGCTGGAGCTGGCCGGGGTGGTGCCCTCGCAGCACTGAGCAGGCCGTCAGCCGCGGCGCCGGCCCCGGGCGGCGCGGCTTCTACAATGCGAGGCTTTTCCGCCCATCGCACGCCGAGGCCCACCGCCCATGACCAGCGTCCGCGTCGAACTCGGTTCGCGCTCCTACGACATCCTGATCGGCAGCGGCCTGCTGCGCCAGTCCTCCACCTTCGCCCCGGTGGAGCGGCCGCGCGCCAGCGCCCTGATCGTGAGCAACACCACGGTGGCGCCGCTGTACGCGCAGGCCCTGGAGCAATCGCTGCGGGAACGCTTCGCGCGCGTGCTGCACTGCGTGCTGCCGGACGGCGAACAGTACAAGGACTGGCGGACCCTGAACCAGGTGTTCGACACCCTGCTGGAACAGCACTGCGACCGGCGCAGCGTGCTGTTCGCGCTAGGGGGCGGGGTGATCGGCGACATGGCCGGTTTCGCCGCGGCCTGCTACATGCGCGGCGTGGCCTTCGTGCAGGTTCCGACCACCCTGCTGGCCCAGGTGGACTCCTCGGTGGGCGGCAAGACCGGCATCAACCATCCCGCCGGCAAGAACATGATCGGCGCCTTCCACCAGCCGCGCCTGGTGGTGGCCGATATCGACACCCTGCGCAGCCTGCCCGCGCGCGAGCTCAGCGCGGGCCTGGCCGAGGTGATCAAGCACGGCGCCATCGCCGACGCCGAGTTCTTCGCCTGGCTGGAGCACAACATGGAGGCCCTGCGCGCGCTCGACCCCGCGGCCTTGTCCCATGCGGTGCGTCGCTGCTGCGAGATCAAGGCCGAGGTGGTGGCGCGCGACGAGACCGAGAGCGGCGCGCGCGCGCTGCTGAACTTCGGCCACACTTTCGGACACGCCGTGGAGGCCGCGATGGGCTATGGCAGCTGGCTGCACGGCGAGGCGGTGGGCGCCGGCATGGTGGTGGCCGCCGAGCTGTCGGTGCAGCGCGGCCTGCTCGGGCGCGAGGTGCTGCGCCGGCTGCGCGAGCTGGTGCAGCGGGCCGGACTTCCGGTGCGCGTTCCCGAGCTGCCGGTGGGGCGCTATCTCGAACTCATGCGCGTGGACAAGAAGGCCGAGGCCGGCGAGATCCGCTACGTGGTGCTGGACGGGCTGGGCAGCGCGAGGCTGCTGCCGGCCGCGGACGCTGCCGCGTCGGCCGCCTTGCTCGCGCATGGCGCCACGCCGGGCGCGGCCTGAAGCCCCGCGGGAGCCCAGGGTGATCGCCCCCTACGCCTGTGACCCCGCGCGAAGCCGCGGACGCCGCCACGAGGAGCCGCCGCCGCGCGACCGCAACGACTTCCAGCGCGATCGCGACCGCATCGTTCACTGCGGGGCCTTTCGCCGCCTCGAGTACAAGACCCAGGTGTTCCTCAACCACGAGGGGGACCTGTTTCGCACACGCCTCACCCACAGCCTCGAGGTGGCGCAGATCGCCCGCTCCATCGCGCGCGGCCTCGGGCTCAACGAGGATCTCACCGAGGCCATCTCCCTCGCCCACGACCTGGGGCACACGCCCTTCGGACACGCGGGCCAGGATGCGCTGGCCGCGTGCATGCGCGAGCGCGAGCCCGCCGGCGGCGGCTTCGAGCACAACCTGCAGTCCCTGCGGGTGGTGGACCGGCTGGAGGAGCGCTACGCCGCCTTCGACGGGCTGAACCTGTGTTTCGAGACCCGCGAAGGCGTGCTCAAGCATTGTTCGCGGCGCAACGCCGAGCGCCTGGGGGACGTGGGCCAGCGCTTCCTGCAAGGGCTGCAGCCCAGCCTGGAAGCCCAGGTGGCCAACCTGGCGGACGAGATCGCCTACAACAACCACGACATCGACGACGGCATCCGCTCGGGCCTGCTCGAGCTGGAGCAGATGGAGGCGGTGCCCTTTTTCGGCGGCCATCTGCACGCCGTGCGCGCCGCCTATCCGGGCCTGAACGCCAAGCGCGTGCTGGCCGAGACCATCCGGCGCATGATCTCGGCGCTGGTGGCCGACCTGGTCGAGCAGACCGCCGCGCGCATTCGCGACAGCGGCGTGGCCAGCCCGGACGAAGTACGTGCCGCGCCGGCGCTGGCCGCCTTCAGCACCCCCGTGCGCGAGCAGCTCGCGCAATTGCAGCAACTGCTGCGCAAGGCCCTGTATCGGCACCCCCGGGTGCTGCGTACCACCACCAAGGCCTCCAGGGTATTGCGCGAGCTGTTCGCCGCCTATGCCGACGATCCGCGCCTGCTGCCCGTGGAGCACCAGCGCGAGCAGCGCCAGCTGCGGGCCATCGCCGACTACGTGGCGGGCATGACCGACCGCTACGCCATCCGCGAGCATCGCAAGCTGTTCTCCGTGCAGGACTGGTAGCGAGGCTCGCTGCCAAAAAACCACACGTCCGGTGTGGTCAATGTCAATGTCCACGCAATATTTGCCTGAGCAAATATTATGGAGGGCATGAAAGCGACCTCCACCCCGGCCAGCGGCTCCGAACAGGGCGAGCAGGCCGTCCGTTTCTACGACGGATCCAACTACTCCGGCGAGGAGTCGGTGGGTTACTGGATCAAGCAGGCCTACCTGGCGCTCCAGCGCAACCTGGACAACGAGATGCAGGGTTGCGACCTCACCGGCATGCAATGGGGCCCGCTGTGGCTGATCAGCCGCGGCAAGGCCGACACGGTGGCGGCCTGCGCCCGCGAGGCCGGCATCGATGCCGGCGCGATGACCCGCATGCTCGACCGCCTGGAGGCCAAGGGTCTGCTCGAGCGCAGTCGCAGCACCCAGGACCGCCGGGTCGTGCACGTCAGCCTGACCCAACGCGGGCAGGAGATCGCCGACCGCATTCCCTATTGCCTGGCCGAAGTGATGAACCAGCACCTTCGCGGCTTCCACCGCGACGAGCTCGACACCCTGCTCGGCCTGCTGAGGCGATTCGTGAGCAACGGCGGCGCCTGCGGCGACGCCACCGCCCCTTCCGACGAACCCCAATCATGAACCTCAAGCCTTTGTTGCACCCCTTTGGCTCCCGGCCGCGCCCGGCATGGCGCCTAGCCGCGCTGGCCGGCGTCCTGGCCCTGCTGGGAGGCTGCGCCTCGAGCGGATCGAGCGAGCCCCAGGCGCACATGATGGACGGCAGGCAGCTCGGGCTGCAGGCCACGGACGTGGCCTTCCCGACCCAGGACTGGTGGACCCGCTTCGGCGACGCCGAACTCGACCGCCTGGAGCAGCAGGCCCTGACCGGCAGCCCGGACCTGCAGCAGGCGCAGGCGCGAGAGCGCGAGGCCCAGGCCGCCGCGGGCGTCGCCCACAGCGCGCTGCTGCCCCATGTGGGCGCCGCCTTGTCGACCACCCGCGAGCGATTCAGCGCCAACGGCTACTTCCCGCCGCCCATCGGCGGCAGCACCTTCACCGAGGACCAGCTCACGCTCAACGCAAGCTATGAGCTGGACTTCTTCGGGCGCAACCGCGCGCGCCTGCGCGCCGCCGTGGGCCAGCAGCGCGCCGCCGAGGCGCAGGTGCAGGCGGCGCGGGTGATGCTGACCTCCGACGTCGCGGCCAGCTACTTCCGGCTGGCCGGGCTGGTCGCGCAGGAGCAGGTGCTCCAGGCCAGCCTGCAACAGCGCCGAAGCATCGCGCGCCTGGTCGGCGAGCGTGCCCGCGCCGGCCTGGACAACACCCTGCAGCAGCGCCAGGCGCAGGCCCAGATTCCGCAACTCCGCGTCGACCTCGATGCCAACCTGCAGGCGCAGCAGCAGGCGCGCCACGCCCTGGCCGCCCTGATCGGCGCCGGCCCGCGGGCCACCGCGGGGCTGCATCCCCGCCTGGCCGCGGTGCCGCTGCCCCGGCTGCCCGCGCGCCTGCCGCTCAGCCTGATCGGACGCCGGCCCGACATCGTGGCGGCGCGCTGGCAGGTGCAAAGCGCGCTGGCCTCGGTGGCCGAGGCCAAGGCCAGGTTCTATCCGGACATCAATCTCTCGGCCTTCATCGGTTTCGACAGCATCAGCCTCAGCAATTTCCTGAACACGGGAAGCCGCGAGTTCGGGGTCGGCCCGGCCATCGACCTGCCGATCTTCGAGGGCGGGGCGCTGCGAGCGAACCTGCGGGCGCATGACGCCCAGGCCGACGAGGCCATCGATGCCTACAACGCCACCCTGGTCGGCGCCGTGCGCGAGGCGGCCGACGCCATCTCGCAGCGGCGCTCGACCCAGGCGCAGATCCAGGCGCAGGCCCGGGCGCTGAAGCTTGCCAGCCAGGCGCATCGCCTCGCGGGACAGCGCTACGCCGCCGGTCTGGGCAACGAACTGGTGGTGCTGCAGACCCAGGAGCCGGTGCTGCAACTGCGCCAACTCGGCGTGCGCCTGAAGACCCAGGCCCTGGTGGACGACGTCGCGCTGATCCGCGCGCTCGGCGGCGGATACGACGCCTCGGGCGCCGCGCCGAACGTCGCTGCCCAGGCCCGTTGAACCCGTACACAACCCCAAGACAACCAAGAATTCCACGGAGCTTCGCATGAGCGCCAATCCGCAATCCAAGCAACCGACCCCGAACGACGACGCCGACCCGAAGGCCACGCGCCGCCGCAAGCTGATGCTCGGAGCCATCGGCACCTTCGTCGTGCTGGGCGTGGTCTACGGGGGCTACCAGTACTGGCAGTCCACGCGCGAGGTCAACACCGACGATGCCTACGTGAACGGCGATCTGGTGCAGGTGACCCCGCAGGTAGGAGGCACGGTCACCGAGATCGGCGCCGACGACACCCAGGTCGTGCGCGCCGGCCAGACCCTCGTGCGCCTGGACGGTGCCGATGCCCGCGTGGCGCTGCAGCAGGCCGAGGCCCAGCTGGGCCAGGCCGTGCGCGGACTGCGCGTGACCTATGCGCAGACGGCGGCCCTGGAGTCGCAGGTCGCGGTGCGCGAGACCGACGTGGCCACCGCGCGCGCCAACCTGGCCAAGGCCGAGGACGCGCTGCAACGTCGTCGCAAGCTGGCCGGAACCGGCGCGGTCGGCGCCGAGGAACTGCGCCAGGCGCAGATCGCCGTGCAGGAGGCCCGCAGCTCCCTGCGCACCGCGCAGAGCGCGGTGAAGGCGGCGCGCGCCCAGGTGGCCGCCAACGAGGCGCAGACCGCGGGCACGGTGCTGGCCCACAACCCGACCGTGCGCCTGGCCGCGGCCCGCGTGCGCGAGGCCTATCTCGCACTGGAGCGAACCGACGTGGTGGCGCCGGTCAGCGGGGTGGTCGCCCGGCGTACCGTGCAGCTGGGCCAGCGCGTCGCCCCCGGCACGCCGCTGATGACCGTGGTGCCGCTCGACTCCGTCTGGGTGGACGCCAATTTCAAGGAAACCCAGCTGCGTGAGCTGCGCATCGGCCAGCCCGCCACGGTGGTCGCCGACATCTACGGCAGCCACGTCAGCTACGACGGCAAGGTGGTGGGCATTTCCGCGGGCAGCGGCTCGGCCTTCGCGCTGCTGCCGGCCCAGAACGCCACGGGCAACTGGATCAAGGTGGTGCAACGCATCGCGGTGCGCATCGCGCTGGATCCGGAGCAGCTGCGCAAGCATCCGCTGCGCGTGGGCCTGTCCACCGAGGCGACCGTGGACATTCGCGACCACTCGGGCACGCCCGTCATCGGCCTGACCCCCACCCAGCCGGTGGCCCAGACCGATATGTACGCGGCCAACTGGGCCAAGGCCGACAGGCTGGTGGCGCGCATCATCGCCGAGAACGTCAGCGGCATGCCCGCCCGCGAGGTCGGGCTGCACGCCGGCCGTCGCGCCAGCCGCTGAACGCCGCAGCACCGGAGTTCCACCATGACCGATACGGTCGTCATCGAGGAAGCGGCCGCGGGCGCCACGCCGGAGCCCGCCCAGCCCACCCACCTGCAGCCTCTGCGCGGCAGCGCACTGGTGCTGGGAACCGTGGCGCTCAGCCTGGCCACGTTCATGAACGTGCTGGACACCTCCATCGCCAACGTGTCGCTGCCGGCCATCGCCGGGGACCTGGGCGTGAGTTCGTCGCAGGGCACCTGGGTCATCACCTCCTTCGGCGTGGCCAACGCCATCGCGGTGCCGCTCACCGGCTTCGTGACCCAGCGTTTCGGGGCGGTGAAGGTGTTCGTCACCAGCATCCTGCTGTTCACGCTGTTCTCCTTCCTGTGCGGGCAGGCGCCCAGCCTGCCGGTGCTGATCCTGTTCCGCGTGCTGCAGGGCGCGTCGGCCGGGCCCATGATCCCGCTGTCGCAGACCCTGCTGCTGTCGAGCTACCGCAGCGAGCGCTCGGGCATGGCCCTGGCCATGTGGTCCATGACCACCCTGGTGGCGCCCATCACGGGGCCCCTGCTCGGGGGCTGGATCACCGACAACATCTCCTGGCCCTGGATTTTCTACATCAACGTGCCGGTGGGCCTGATCTGCGCCAGCGTGACCCTGACCATCTACCGCAATCGCGAGACGCCCACGCGCAAGCTGCCCATCGACTGGACCGGCCTGGGCCTGCTCGTGGTGTGGGTCGGGGCCCTGCAGATCATGCTGGACAAGGGGCAGGAGCTGGACTGGTTCGGCTCCAGCACCATCCGCATGCTGGCCATCGCCGCCTTCATCGGTTTCGTGCTGTTCCTGATCTGGGAACTGCACGACGAGCACCCGGTGGTCGATCTCAGCCTGTTCCGGATCCCGAATTTCACCATCGGCACCATCATGCTCGCGCTGGCCTACGCCATGTTCTTCGGCTCGCTGGTGCTGCTGCCCCTGTGGCTGCAGGAATTCGTGGGCTACACCGCCACCGACGCCGGGGAAGTACTGGCCTGGGTGGGCCTGTTCGCCCTGGCCATCTCGCCGGTGATCGGGCGCTACGTGCAGTCCGTCGACACGCGCTGGCTGACCACGGTGTCCTTCGCCGTGTTCGCCCTGGTGTTCTGGATGCGCTCGCGTTTCACCGTCGGCGACAGCTACTGGGACTACTCCCTGCCCACGCTGATCCAGGGCATCTCCACGGCGATGTTCTTCATCCCGCTGCTGTCCATCGTGCTCGGCGGCCTGCCCCCGCATCGCATCGCGGCGGCCTCGGGCCTGTCGAACTTCGCGCGCATCACCGCCGGCTCCTTCGGCACGTCCATCTACACCACCTGGTGGACCAATCGCGCGATCCTGCACCACGTGCAACTGGCCGAGCATATCCAGCAGGGCAACCCCGCCACCGATTACGCCCTCGGCCTGGCCAGTCACCTGGGGCTGAACCACCAGCAGGCTCTGAGCCTGATCGACCGCCTGGTGCAGCAGCAGTCCTACACCATCGCGGTGGACGAGATGTTCCGGCTCAGCGCCTGGCTGTTCCTCGCGCTCATCGTGCTGGTCTGGCTGGTCAAGCCCACGCACAACGGCGCCAAGGTCGACGCCAGCGCCGCGCATTGAGGGCAGCGCCGATGCATGCGCGGATCCCGGGTTAGGATCCGCGCATGCTCCAGGAACCCTCCACGCTGCTGCTGTGCATACGTCACGGCGAAACCGACTGGAACGTCGCGCGACGCGTCCAGGGACACACCGACATCGAACTCAACGCCCGTGGCCTCGCGCAGGCCGCGGCGCTGGCGCGGGCGCTGGCCGGGCAGACCCTGCACGCCGTCTACAGCAGCGACCTGCGGCGCGCGCGCCGCACCGCCGAGCCGCTGGCGCGCGAGCGCGAGCTGCCCCTGCACTTCGAACCAGCCCTGCGTGAACGAGCCTTCGGCAGTTTCGAGGGCCGCAGCTTCACTGAACTCGAGACCCTGCACGCGCAGGAGTGCGAGCGCTGGCGCAGGCGCGACCCCGACTGGGGGGCGCCCGGCGGCGGCGAGGCCCTGCAGGCCTTTCGCGACCGCGTCCAGCGCGCCTTGCTGTCCATCGCCCGGCGTCATCGCGGGCAGACGGTGGCCGTGGTGACCCATGGCGGGGCGCTGGATTGCCTCTACCGCATCGCCACCGGCCAGGACCTGAGCGCACCGCGCACCTGGGAGCTGCGCAACGCCGCCATCAACCGCCTGCTGGTCAGCGAAGACCATGTCGGCCTGGTGGGCTGGAACGATTGCGGCCACCTCGACGAGGTGCTCGACGAGAGCGGGTACTGATCCCTCCCGACCCCGCCATTCCCCCACGGCTTCGAGGCCCAGCGGAACTTTCCGGCGCGGCGGCGCTCTGACCCCTTAGCCCGATCCTGCGCGCAGCGGCCGCCGCCGTGGCTGCCGCGCGGGGTGGGCGAGCGGGGGGTGGG